>DAIOWC010000152.1:0-2800 GCA_036758685.1 Streptosporangiaceae bacterium
GGCCGCGCCGGGTACGCGGCCAGCAAGGGCGCTGTCGTCCAGCTGACCCGCAGCCTTGCCGTCGAGCTCGCGGGCACCGGCGTCACGGTGAACGCACTCGCTCCCGGGCCGTTCCGGACGCCGCTCAATGAAGGAATCGACGACGACCCGCACGTCCGGCGCTTCCTGGATGCAGAGGTCCCGATGCGGCGCTGGGCCGAGCCGGAGGAGCTCGTCGGTGCTGCCCTGCTGCTCACCGACCCGAAGTCCGCCTACCTCACTGGCGCCGTCCTCCCCGTCGATGGAGGCTGGACAAGCCACTGACGACAGCCGCCTGGCAACGCGCCCCCGTCATTTCGAGCCGGCCGCGTGGCTTGTGCAATCTGGAGTTCGGCACGATGGGGTTGTGTTCAAGTCCCTCCGCCCGGCCGTCGATATGGACGAGCTTGCCGTCTGGTGCAAGCGATGGCTGGGCGCACCGCCCGCGGCTGAGCTGTTCGAGTCCGGGTACCTGTCGACGGTGAAGGGACTGCGCCTGGCCGACGGCCGGGAGGTAGTGGTCAAGGTACGGCCGCCAGGGTCGCGGCTAGCCGGATGCGCGGCCGTGCACCGGGCATTGTGGATGGCCGGCTTTCCGTGCCCCGAGCCGCTCGTGGACGTGCAGCCGCTGGACGGCTACTCGGCCACCGCCGAAACGCTCGTCGCGGACGTCAGCGAGCCGCCACCTGACAGCGATCTGGCCGTGCTGTCGGCCGCGGGGCTGGCCCGCCTTGTCGAGCTGGCTCCGGACCCGGGGTCGGTGCCGAGCCTGGCTCCGTCCCCGTCGTGGACCGGCTGGGATCGCCTCGAGCCAGGGCTGTGGCCTGCGCCCGAGGACTACGACGTCGACTTGAACGCCTATCCCGAACCGGAGTGGCTGGACCGCGTTGCTACGGCCGTTCGCGATCATCTGCGCGGTTATGCCGGCGACCCGGTGATCGGCCACGGCGACTGGCACTCGGAGAATCTGCGCTGGAAAGGCCCGCGGCTGATCACCGTGCACGACTGGGACAGCATTATCTGCCAGCCTGAAGCGGCTATTGCCGGACTCGCGGCCGTCAGCTTTCTCGGCATCGAAGACCCGGCCCACATGGCCAGCGTGGAGGACAGCGCTGCCTTCATCGAGGCCTACCAGCAGGCCCGCGGCCGCCCCTGGACCCCCGCAGACTATGCGGCATCCTGGGCCGCCGGATTGTGGCAGCGCGCGTTCGACGCCAAGGCGCGATCCCTCAATGGCGATCCCGAGCAGGCCCTGACTAAGGCCGAAGCGCGGGCTCGCCTGAGTCTGGCTGGGCTGAGTATCGAGGTCTGATCGGTCCGTGCAGCAGCCACTGCCGGCACCGTGCCCGGCATCGGCCTGTGCGGGTACGGTGCGGGGATGAGCTTCCGGCTGGCGGCATACGCCGTATGCATCCGGGACGGGCTGGTGCTGCTCGCGCTATGGGCATCGCCTGCGGGCGAGGCCAACTGGACTCTTCCCGGCGGCAAGGTCGAGCACGGCGAGGATCCTTTCGACACAGTCATCCGGGAGGTCACCGAAGAGACCGGCTGCCAGGCTGAAGTCCAGAGCCTGCTGGGCGTCGACTCGAGGACCATTCCGGCAGCTGATCGCCTGCCCGGGCTTCCCGACCATCACAACGTCGGGATCTTCTACCGGGTGCGCATAACCGGCGGCACCCTGCGGCCCGAGCCGGACGACGATGTTGCGGTGTCGGTCTGGACGCCGATTCCTCAGGAGGTGCGGCTGCGCCGATCATCGCTCGTGGACATCGGTCTCGCGCTCGCCCAGACCGATCCCGCTACCGGCCACGTGGCCGCAGTCCCGGTCGGCGGACTGATCCGGCACTAGCGCCCGAGCGGACTTAGCACACGATCGATAGGTT
Organism: Streptosporangiaceae bacterium; assembly: GCA_036758685.1. Classification (GTDB taxonomy): domain Bacteria; phylum Actinomycetota; class Actinomycetes; order Streptosporangiales; family Streptosporangiaceae; genus JAJYUU01. The sequence goes on from DAIOWC010000152.1 coordinate 1,902, forward strand.
TTGGTAGATGCGTGATCTGCTGACCCTGCCGAAGGCGAACCTGCACGTGCACCTGGAGAGCACGATCCGGCCGCAGACCCTGGCCGAGATGGCTGCGTCCAGGGGCCTCCGGATTCCGCAAGAAGCCGCGATCACCGATTCGGCATCGTTCTTCGCGGCGAACGAGCTGGTCCGCAACTGCCTGCTGACCTACGAGGACTTCTACCGGGTAGCCGTCGAGTACTGCGCCGACGAGGTGGCCGAGGGCACCGCCTACGCGGAGGTGTCGTTCACCGCGGCCGCGCACGGCGAGCGGCTCGGCGACATCGAGATGCCGCTGCGAGCGGTGGTGGACGGCCTGGCGCAGGGCCGGGCCGAGCACGGCCTGCCGACCGGGCTGCTGCTGGACCACTCTCGCCGCCGGCCGGTGGAGCGGGCCTGGGCAACGCTGCGACTGGCCGAGTCTCATGCGAGCGATGGGGTGATCGCGGTCGGCCTGGCCGGAGACGAGGCCTATCCGGGCAACCCGTTCACACCGGTATTCGAGGCAGCGCGGGCGGCCGGACTGCACGTTGTCCACCACGCGGGAGAGGCGGCAGGCCCGGACAGCATCCGCCAGGCCATTACGACCGGCCGCGCGGAGCGTCTGGGCCACGGGATCCGGGTCCTGGACGACGACATGCTCACGGCTGAGATCGCAGCCCGCGGCATCCCGCTGGAGGTCTGCCCGCGATCCAATGTGCTGCTCGGCCTCGCCCCGTCGCTGCAGGGGCATCCACTGCCGCGCTTGCTGGAGGCCGGCCTGTTCGTCACGCTGAACACCGACATCCCGGCGATGACCGGTGCCGGTTTGGCGCAGGAGTACCGGGACCTGCGGGACGTGTTCGGCTATGACGACGCGGTCATCGCCGGCATCGCCC
>DAIOWC010000152.1:2900-4815 GCA_036758685.1 Streptosporangiaceae bacterium
CAGCCTTGATCAAGCGAAACCGCTCGGTCACCACGAGCGTGTCGTCGCTGATCACCGGCATGGCACCGAGGAACTCGGCCACGCCCGCGCTGCAGAAGAACTCTTCGTGCGCTCGGCGCCAGTCGGCGGCATCCGCGTAGCCACGGCCCTCGGCACGCGCATACTCGTCATCGACCGTGCTGATCGGCACTACGCGCACCTCGGTCAGTTCGATGACGGCGGCCGGCTGCCCCATGGAGTCGATGACCGAGAAGCGCTGACCCGGCTCGGGTACGGGCTCTCCGGCATGTTCGAGGATCTGCAGCAGCCCGGTGAGCGCGGTCTTCTCGCCCGCGACTATGGCCGCCACCCCGCTGTCTCGCAGCGGCCCTGGGAAGGCGAGCTCAAGTACGGGCAGATCGTCCGCGGTCACAGCGACAACTTACCCGTCAGGGATCGGACACACGGTCGGTCCCGTGGCGGCAGACAGCCCTAGATCCGGAACGTGGCCCCGCCGGCCTCTCCCGACGCGACGTTTACCTGAATAGTGTTGCGCCGCCAACCACACCAATGAAACAAGCGTCCGGGCGATGATCTTCATCCGCATCCTCAGATCGGGCAAAACCCGCAAATTTGCCAGCCACGGACAAGGGCTAGGCGCCCCGGGCCATGATCGGCCCAGACGTTTGCGTGGAGAGTACGAAGAGTTCGTACTGGACACGCAAACGTCGCCGGGACTGGCCAGCCGGCCAGCCGGTGGGTGGGGAGAGCTGAGCGCTGTCGACGTCAAAGGCCGGAATGTCCCAGCAGTCCGCCCGGACCGGAACCTTCAAGACATGCTTTAGATATTCAAAAGGCACAATTGATGTCACGGCGCGACGGCATCGGACCGCCGGCTTCGCCCACAAGCCACGAAAGTATTGATCCCGCGGAGGGCTACGACACATGCGCGGCTCGGTAACTGTCCACATCAAGGCCCCGGCTGATCGGGTCTGGGACCTGGTGTCTGACGTGACCAGGATCGGTGAGTTCAGCCCGGAGACGTTCGAGGCCCTGTGGATCGACGGCGCGACCGGGCCGGAGGTCGGCGCGCGATTCCGAGGTCACGTCAAGCGCAACGCCAAGGGCCCGATCTACTGGACGACCTGCACGGTCACCGCCTGCGAGCCCGGCCGCGAGTTCGCGTTCGGCGTCGGCACTGGCGGCAAGCCGCTGAACACCTGGCGCTATGCGCTCGAGCCCGCAGGCGACGGCACTGACGTCACCGAGTCATTCGCGCTGACCGCGACCCTGCTGCTGCGCCTGTACTGGGCGCTGCTCGGCTGGACTCGCGGCAAGACCAACCTCAGCGGCATGCGCACCACGCTCGAACGCATGAAAGCGGTGGCCGAGCAGAGCTGACCGGCCGGCTATCTCGCCGGCAGCCGCCTGAGCAGCAGGGCATCTGCGGGCCGGAATCCGTTCCGTTCATAGAAGGGAACGGAGCGTTCGCTGGGACTCAGTACCACCCGGGCGAAGCCGTTGTCATCGGCGTAATGAAGCAGCGCATCGATGAGCATCTGGCCGACACCCTGATCGCGGAACTCGGCGAGCACGAAAGCGTTGCCGAGATAGCCCCAGCACCCTGGCTCGCGGCCGGGACTTGGCATCCGCTCGAAGACCGCGAGGTTCATCATGCCGATCGCGCGGCCATCCGCCTCGGCCAGCCAGGTAAGCCGCCGCCCCGACTCCCGCTCGAACCAGGCGGCGAACCTCTCGGCGTAACCGGGATCGTCAGCGTCGCCGTGCCACTCCCGCGTCCACACGCTCCGCAGCTCCATGAGTCGCTGCATGTCGGCGTCGCCGGCCTGCCTGATGACAATCTCACCCATAGGAGCGGACTCTAGGTGGGCCCGCGAACGCTCGCGCGCCCATCCGCAATAACCAGGTGACGCTA
>DAIOWC010000152.1:4915-15720 GCA_036758685.1 Streptosporangiaceae bacterium
GGCTTCAAGAGGGAGAGCTTTTAGCGGGAAGAGCGTGCATGCTACTGCTATGTACGCGCGCCAGCATGCCACGGAGCACCCTGACCAGCCCGCGATCATCATGGCCACGTCGGGGGAGACGGTCAGCTACGCCGACTATGAGGCTCGCTGTAACCGGGTTGCGCATCTCCTGCGGGCCGCGGGCCTGCGGCGCGGCGACCACATCGCGGTGTTCATGGAGAACCGGCCGGAGCTGCTCGAAATCGAGGGCGGCGCCGAGCGGGTCGGCCTGTACTTCACGCTGATCAACACCTACCTGGCAGCGGACGAGGTCGCCTACATCGTGTCCAACTCGCAGGCCCGGATCCTGATCAGCTCGACCGCGCGGCGCGAGGTCGCCGACGAAGCGGCTGCGAAATGCCCGGGCCTGGAACGCAAGCTGATGGCCGGGCCCGGCCAGATGCCTGATGACTGGGAGTCCTTCGAGGCCGCGGTCGCTGGCTGCCCCGGCGAGCCGGTCGAGGACGAGTCGCTCGGCGCCGCCATGCTCTACTCGTCCGGGACAACCGGCCAGCCCAAGGGCATCCTGCGGCCGCTGCCCGAGCTGGCGCCAAACGACATGCTGCCGGTCATGGACTTCATCCGGGCGCTGTTCGGGTTCCGGTCCGGCATGGTCTACCTGAACCCGGCGCCGCTGTACCACTCGGCACCGCAGGCGAGTGTCTCGGCGTCGCTGCGCATGGGCGCCACTACGGTGATCATGGAGCACTTCGACCCCGAGCAGTGGCTGGCCGCGGTCGAGCGGTACCGGGTGACGCACTGCCAGATGGTGCCGGTGATGTTCAGCCGGCTGCTCCGGCTGCCGGCGGAGGTCAGGGCCCGCTACGACGTTTCCTCGCTCGAGTGCATCGTGCATGCCGCCGCGCCCTGCCCCGTGCACATCAAGCAGGCGATGATCGACTGGCTCGGCCCGATCATCACCGAGTACTACAGCGCAACCGAGGCGTTCGGGTTCACGTTCTGCGACTCCGAGCAGTGGCTGGCGCACCCCGGCACCGTCGGCAAGCCGGTGCTCGGCGAGCTGCTGATCCTCGGCGAGGACGGGACCGAGTGCCCGACCGGGACCGACGGGACGATCTGGTTCCGCGGCGCGACCGCGTTCGAGTACTTCCAGGATCCGGTAAAGACGGCCGAGGGCCGGACCAGCGACGGAACGACGAGCACCGTCGGCGACGTCGGCCACGTCGATGCGGACGGGTACCTGTACCTGACCGACCGGAAGACCTACATGATCATCTCCGGCGGCGTGAACATCTATCCGCAGGAGACCGAGAACCTCCTGTCCGCGCATCCGGCCGTGCTGGACGTGGCCGTGATCGGCGTCCCCAACGAGGATCTCGGCGAGGAGGTCAAGGCCGTGGTGCAGCTCGCGGACCCGGCTGCGGCCGGACCCGAGCTCGCGGCGGAGCTGATCGACTTCTGCCGGGCCAGGCTGACGCACTTCAAGTGCCCGCGGAGCATCGACTTCGTCGCCGAGCTGCCGCGATCGGCGACCGGCAAGCTCTACAAGCGCGTGCTCAGGGACGCCTACTGGGCCGGCCACGAGACGTCGATCGTCTAGCCGGGCCCCGGGCCCGACTGCGGGAAGCTCCGCCCCGGCTGGCCTAATCCGGGCATAATCGCCCTAAGAAGGCTAGTTACTCAGAGCCGGGACATGCCCGGCCGAAAGGGGCTGAGCGGCCTGTGAGTCTCCGTTCTGTTTTCTCTCGTTTCCTGCTGCCCGCCGTCTCGGTTGCCGCCGTGGCCGGGGCGGCCGCGCTCTACCTGACTGCGCCGGCCTCGGCCGCCAGCCCGCCGCGCGCCGCCGCCGCCTCGCCGGTCGCTGCTCGCGGGCTCGCGGGCAGCGCGGTCGCGCACATGTCGGAGGCCGCGCAGGTCGCCGCGGCTGGGCGCTGCGCCCAGTGGGCCGCGAACGCCGGCTTTGAGAACAACGGCTACATGGGCGGCAGCCTGACCACGATCGTCGCGATCGGGTTGTTCGAGTCCGGCTGCAACCCCGCGGCCTGCCACGACAACACGCATCCGAGCGTCAAGTGCTCGCAGGGCCACGAGCCCGCCGGCGACAATGTCGACCGGGGTGCCTTCCAGCTCAACAGCGTGGCCTGGAAAACGATCTCCGACAAATGCGCGTACAACGCCGTCTGCGCCGCCGCTCAGGCCTATCTGCAGGTCTCGACGGACGACACCTACTTCGACGGCTGGTCCTCTTACCGCGCCGGGCAGTTCGCCTTCGTCATGTGGCCGGCCCAGCAGGCAGTGAACGCCCTGCGCCAGGGCACGGTGACCAGCGCGCTCACCGGATCCTGCCTCGGCTATCCGACCGACAAGACCGGGACCAAGATCGAGCTTGCGAACTGCAGCATCACCAAGATGGCGCAGATCTGGCGGGTCGACGGAGCCACGCTGCGCACGACCGGCGGCCTCTGCCTGGCCGCCAAGTCCAAGACCCGCTCCGCGGACGTCACGCTGGCCAAGTGCTCGCGCAGCTCGCTGCAGGAGTGGGTGTCGCAGGCCGGCGCCGAGCTGTACAACCCGGGCTCGCACCGCTGCCTGGCCGACACCGTCAAGGGTTCCGGCAACTCCAAGCCGGGCGTGGTCCTCGTGGCCGCCCCGTGCTCGCCGACCCAGGGCGAGGGCTGGTTCAGGCCCTGACCGTGGCGGTCTCGGCGAATGCCAGCGCGGTCGGCAGGTCGGGCGCACCGCCCGTCCCGCCGGCCGCCCGGGTCGATGCCGTGCCGACGGCGCAGCCGAGCCGGGCCGCTGACGGCAGGTCCAGGCCGCGCAGCAGCCCGGCGATCAGCCCGGCGTTGAAGCAGTCGCCGGCGCCGGTCGCATCGACAACCGGGCCGGGTACGCCCGTCGGCGGGCTGATCCGGTAACTGCGCGCGCCGTCGTGGCACATCGCCCCGTCGGCGCCCAGCTTGACGACGACCTGAGGCCCCACGGCCGCCAGGGCCGCGATGGCCTCGCCGGCGCTGGCGGTTCCCGCGATGTGCCGAGCCTCGGCCTCGTTGGGCAGCAGCAGGTCGGTCACGGCCAGCACCGCCCCGAGCTGCTCGCCGCCCCAGCGCCCTGAAGGATCCCAGTTCGTATCCATGGAGGTTCTGACTCCCAGGGAACGGGCTGTCGCGAGCAACTCCGGCAGACCAGGCCCGAGGGAGTCCTCCAGCAGGAAGTACGAGCTCACATGCACGTGCCGGGCGCGCCCGAGCAGCCCGGCCGGAACTTCGCTCGCGGCCAGCGTCGGAATGGCCCCGAGCGCGGTCAGGATCGCACGGTCGGTCCCGCGCGACAGCGCCACGGTCATGCCGGTGGCCATGCCCGCGCGGACCACAACCGCCGTCGTGTCCACGCCCTCGCCGGCGAGCTGGGCCAGCATGAACTCGCCGGCCGCGTCGGCTCCCACGGCGGCGGCCAGCCCGACCCGCAGGCCCAGGCGCGCGGCGGCCACGGCGGTGATGGCGGCGGAGCCGCCGATCACCAGCGAGATCGCATCGACCAGCTTCTCCTGCTGGCCGAACGCCGGGGTCACGTCGTCGCCGAGCACCAGGACGTCGGGGTTGCAGTCACCGATGATGAGCAGGTCCAGGTCCTTGCGCGGCTCGTCAGCGGTCATGCCGTGAGCACCCGGACGCCGACCTCTTCGAACCGCGCGGCGGCTTCGCGGGTCAGGCTCGAGTCGGTGACGAGCACGTCGACAGCGGCGGCGGCGCAGATCAGCGCGAAGGCCCGGCGACCGACCTTCGACCCGTCGGCGACCACCACCACCCGGCTGGCCCGCTGCGCCAGAAGCTGGTTGGTGCTGGCCTCGCCCTCGTTCTGCGCCGTCGCCCCGGAGGCGGCGTCAATGCCGTCAACCCCGAGGAACGCGACGTCCAGCGTGACCCGGTCGAGCACGCCGGTGGCCAGCGGGCCGGTCAGCTCGTAGGACTGCGGCCGGGCGACGCCGCCGGTCACGACTATCTTGATGTGCTGGCGAACGGCCAGTTCGGTCGCGATGTTCAGTGCGTTGGTCACGACGGTGACGGCCGGCGCTCCGGTGATCGCGTTCAGATCGGCTCGCATCGCCAGCGCCCTGGCCACCTCGGTAGTGGTGGTCCCGCCGTTGAGGCCGACGACCTGACCCGGCTGGATCAGGCTCGCGGCGAGCACGCCGATGCGCTGCTTCTCCGAAGGATTACGCACGGTCTTGTACCGCAGCGGCAGGTCATAGGTGACGCCCTGGGCAACCGCGCCGCCACGGATCCGGGCGAGCATCTGCTGGCTGGCGAGCTCGTCGAAGTCCCGGCGGATCGTGGCGGCCGAGACGCCGAGCTCGGCGGCGGCGCGCTCCACCTGAAGCTGACCCTCGGCGGCCAGCAGCTCGAGCAGCTGGTTCCACCGGCGGTAGCGGCTGACCGGGGAGTCCTGGCTCGTTTCGCTAGACGTCGTCATGCCCGACCTCGAGCAGGCTGAGCAGGCGCGACACCTCGGTGGCGATCGCCTCCCGGCCGGCGGCCAGGTACCGCCGCGGGTCGGTCATGGTCTCGTCGCCGGCCAGGCGCTCCCGGACGGCGGCGGTGAAGACCTTGTTCAGCTGGGTGGCGATATTGATCTTGGTGAGCCCGGCCCGTACCGCGGCGCTCAGTGCCTGGTCGGGGACGCCCGAGGAACCGTGCAAGACCAGCGGGACGCTGACCGCGGCCCGCAGCCGGCCGATCAGGTCGAAGTCAAGCACGGCATCGCGGGTGATCATGGCGTGCGAGCTGCCGACCGCGACCGCGAGCGCATCGACGCCGGTGGCCGCCACGTAAGCCGCGGCTTCCTCCGGTTTCGTCCTGACCCCGGGCATGTGCACGCCGTCCTTCCCGCCGATCTCGCCGAGCTCGGCCTCAACCCAGACTTCGCGTTCGTGGCACCACTGTGCGACGTTTGCTGTCCTCTGCACATTGTCGGCGTAGGACAGTGCGGATGCGTCATACATAACGCTTCCGAACCCGAGCCGGGCGGCGTCGCGCACGAGTTGCTCATCCGTGGCGTGATCGAGGTGCGCGGCGGCCGGCACGGCCGCGGCCCTCGCGATCGCGAGCACCGCCTGCCCGATCGGCTCCAGGCCGCCGTGGTAGGCGACGCAGTTCTCGCTGACCTGCAGGATGACCGGCGACCCGGCCGCTTCTGCCCCCGCGGCGATCGCCTCCGCGTGCTCGATCGTGACGACATTGAACGCGCCGACTCCGCGGCCGGCGGCACGGGCAGCCGCGACGATCTGCGCGGCCGGGACGGCGGGCATCAGCAGGCCTCCAGCCGGGTGACGGTTACCTCGGCGAGCGCGCGCTCGTAGTCCGCGCGGCGGTACTCGCCGGCGACGGGCGCGGCGGCGGTGGCAGCTCCGAGCGCGGCCGCGTGCCGCAGCCGCTCCGGCCACGCGCGCCCGAGCTCCAGGCCGTGCGACAGCGCGGCCGTCACCGCATCGCCCGCGCCCGTGGGGTTGCCCGCGACCGGCGGGCCGCTCGCGAGCCACGCACCCTCGGCGGTCAGGGCCAGCAAGCCATCGGCTCCGAGGGACACGACGACGGCCGCCGGCCCGCGATCGCGCAGTTCGGCCGCGGCGGCGAGGACCGGCCGGGGATCGCCGGCACCCCGCCAGGGCACTTCCCGGCCGACCGCGGCTGCCAGCTCGGCGAGGTTCGGCTTGACGACGGCCGGGCCGGCGCTCGCGCCGGCCAGCAGGGCGGCGCCCGACGTGTCCAGCAACGCCGGCACGCCCGCCCGCCGCGCGCTCTCGATGAGCTCGGCGTAGCTGTCATCCGGCAAGCCGGCCGGCAGGCTGCCGGACAGCACGACCGCGGAGCAGCCGCGCGCCAGCGCGTCGGCGAAACTGGCGCGCAGCCGCGAGAATTCGGCGGCGCTGACCGGCGGGCCGGGCTCGTTGAACAGCGCGACGGTGCCGCGCTGGGCGTCGACGACCGCGAACGTGCGCCGGGACTCGGCCTCAGTGTCGGTGAAGATGGCCGGAACGCCGGCCGCCGCCAGGCCCGTGCGTACCGCCGCGCCGGTGCTGCCCCCGGCTAGTCCGAGCAGCAGCACGTCGGCGCCAAGCCGCCGGAGCGTCCTGGCGACGTTGAGTCCCTTGCCGCCGGGCAGCGCCGAGACGCTGGCTGGCCGGTTGACCCCAGCCCAGTCCACCGCGTCGAGGTGATGGGTGACATCGAGCGCCGGGTTGAGGGCTACGACGACGATCACGGCACTAGACCAGGATCACCGAGCGGGTCAGGTTGCGCGGCCGGTCGGGATCGAGCCCCCGGTCCCGCGCTGCGGCGGCCGCTAGCCGGTGCACCCGGACCAGCTCCGCCAGCGGGGGCTCCGCCGACTCCCAGAGCAGACCGCCGGCCGCCGCGACGTCGCCGGCCAGGCCGTCCGGCACCGGGCCGAACGACCAGACGACGCTGCCGGGCCCGGTCACCGCGATCGGCCCGTGCCGGTACTCCATGGCCGGGTAGGACTCCGTCCACATGCCCGCCGCTTCGCGCAGCTTGAGCGCGGCCTCGCTAGCAAGTCCGCACGTCCAGCCGGTGCCGATGAACGTGAACTGGCTGGCCGCCACGAGCTCGGATGGCAGATCGCTGGCCAGCACGCGGTCCGCCGCAGCCGCCATCGGCTCGATGTCCTGGCCGAGGTGGGCGAGCAGCAGCGCCAGCTCGGTGGTCGCGAACCTCGTCTGCACGACCGACTGCTCGTCCGCGAAGTCCGCCGCGATGACCGCGTCGGCGGCCGACGCGATCGGCGTGGCCGGGTCCGCGGTAATCGCGACGGTCGGGACTGAGCCGCTCAGCCTGGCCAGCAGCCGGAGGATCTCGGTTGTCGTCCCGGATCGCGAGAGCGCGAGCACCCGGTCGTACCGGCGCGAGGCCGGCATCTCGGAGGCGGCGAACGCATCCGTCTCGCCGTGGCCGGCCGATTCCCGGGCCACCGCGTAGGACTGGGCGATGAACCAGGAGGTGCCGCAGCCCACCACCGCCACCCGCTCGCCGGGAGCCGGCAGGTCGGTGGCGACACGAGCCGACAGCTCGGCCGCGGCCCGCCAGCAGGCTGGCTGCGACGCGATCTCCGCCTCGGTCCGGGCGCCCGGCCGGCTCGCCTGTTCAGTCACGCTGTATCTCCTTCATCAATTCAGTCATCAGGTCCCGGCCAGGCCCGTGGAGGCGACGGACCTGACGAAATACCGCTGTGCTACTACAAATATGAGCAACATCGGCGCCAGGCTCATCACGTTCCCGGCCATGAGAAGCGTCCACTCGGTCGAGTGGGCGCCCTGGAAGTTCGCCAGGCCGAGGGGCAGCGTCATCTGGTTCGTCGAGGTGACGGCGATGAGCGGCCAGAGGAAGTTGTTCCAGGAGTCAAGGAACGTGAGCGCGGCCAGGGTCGCGAGGGCGGGCCCGGACAGCGGCAGCACGACCCGGAACAGCACGGTCAGCCGGCTCGCGCCGTCAACCCTGGCGGCCTCCTCGTACTCGATCGGGAGCGTCCGGAAGAACTGGCGGAGGAAGAAGATCCCGAACGCCGTGGCCGCGTTCGGCAGGATGAGCGCGCCGATGTGGTTGATCCCGACTTGCGCCAGCACGTGGATGCCGAGCCACTTGGTGATGATGAACTGCGGGATCATCGTGACCTGGAACGGGACCATCAGCGTCGCCATGATCAGCACGAACATCAGGCCGCGCCCGAAAAAGCGGTACCGGGCGAAGGCGTAACCCGCCAGCGAGCAGAGCACGAGGTTGCTGGCGACCGTGGTTACGGCCACGACCGCGCTGTTGACGAAGAACCGGCCGAACGGCGCGGCCTGCAGGGCCTGCGCGTAGTTGCCGAAGTCCAGATGGTGCGGGACCAGGATCGGCGGGAAGTGCAGGGCCTCGGCCGGGGTCTCGACCGAGGTGACGATCAGCCACGCGAACGGGAAGATCAGCACAAGGGTCGCCGGGATCAGCAGGAGGTGCCATGAGCTGAACGGCAGCCGGGCGCGGCGGCGAGCTGGCAGGGAGACGGTGGGTGCACTCATGTCTAGGACCGGTAGTGGACGAGGCGGCGGCCGACACGGAACTGGACCGCCGTGACGACCAGGATGATGACGAACAGGAAGTAGGCGATCGCCGAGGCGTAGCCGAAGTTGCCGGGGACCGAGCCAGCGGTGGTGCCGAACGCCTGCTCGTACAGGTAGTAGACGAGCACGGTCGTGGAGTTCAGCGGTCCGCCCGCCGTGCTCAGGTAGACCTCGTCGAACAGCTGGAGCGCGTTGATCGTCAGCCAGACCAGGAGGAACAGGGACGCCGGGCTCAGCAGCGGCAGCGTGATGCGCCTGAAGGTCGTCCACCGGCTCGCGCCGTCGATGGCCGCGGCTTCGAGCAGGCCCTTCGGGACGCCCTGCAGCGCCGCGAGGTAGATCACCACGGCGAAGCCGGTCCAGCCCCAGATCGTCATGACGACGATCACGTACAGCGCCTCGGATGTGGAACTCAGGAACTGCTGCTGCGGGATGCCGACCAGGTGGAACAGGTAGTTGACGATCCCGTAGGAGGGGTCGAACAGCCAGATGAAGACGAGCGCCTCGCTGATCGTGGAGATCGCCATGGTCGCGTAGGCAGCGGTCCGGTACACCGAGATGAACCTGATCTGCCGGTTCATGGCGACGGCCAGGACCAGCCCGACGATCATCGTGCCGGGCACGAACAGCGCGGTGTACACGATCGTGTGCTCGATCGCCTGCGTGACTACCGGGTCGTGCAGCATCTGCCGGTAATTGGCCAGCCCGACAAACGGCGTGCCCGAGCTGAACAGGTTGTTCCGCTGCAGCGACATGATCAGGGACCAGACGATCGGCGCCACGCCGAACAGCATGATGATGGCGACTCCGGGCGTGACGAACGCCCAGGCGGCCGCCTGCTCGCCGACCCGTGGCCGACGGCGGCGCCCGGCGGCGGGCTGCCGCCGGGACCGCGTTGCGGGAAGGGATCGGGTCAGCACGTCAGGAGCTCGCCCCGGTCGCGAGAATGTGGTTGACCTGCTGGGCGGCGCTCGCCAGCGCCGCCTGCGGCTGGCTCTTGCCGAGCAGCACCGACACGATCATGTTGCCGAGGACAGTCGAGATCTGCGGGTACGTCGCTAGCTGCGGTCGCGCCTGCTGCACGTTGCCCAGGTTCGTGACGAAGGTGTCGACCCCCGGCAGCGCCTTGTCCATCTGCTTCAGGAAGCCCGGTGAGTTCTCGACCGACGCCCGGATCGGCAGGTCCCCGGTCTGCAGGGAGAAGTACGTCGCCTGCGGCGCCGCCGTCAGCCAGAGCAGGAATTTCTCTGCCGCCGCGACCCTGGCCGAGCCGTTGTTGAAGACGACCCAGTTGTCCGGCCCGGAGATCGTCTGGTGGCCGCCGCTCGCGCCAGGGTAGGACGGCATGATCTGCACCCCGTACTGGACGTTCGGGAATCCCGACAGGTCCCAGGGCCCGGTGACCAGCATGCCGATCTTGCCGGAGTTGAACAGGTTGGCGTATTCGGAGTCGGTCGGGTCCAGGTACATGGAGTGATCGGTGACCGCCATCGTGCTGAGCGTCTCGAGCGACTTCAGCCCGGCCGGTGAGTCGAACGCCGCCGCGGTGTTCGAGGAGTTCAGGAGCTCGCCGCCGGCCTCCCAGAGCAGGGCCTCCCAGTGCCAGACCGTGTCCTCCGTGCCCGGCGTGACGTACGCGGTGCCGAACTGCTTCTTCGATGCGATCGTCAGCTTCTGCGCGTCGGCCATGAACTGGCTCCAGGTCCAGTTCGCCGCTGGCGGCTGCAGGCCGGCCGCCTTGAACAGGGTCTTGTTGTAGACGACGGCGAGGTTGTCCACCAGCGCCGGGATGCCGATGACCTCGCCCTTGACGGTCGCGACATCGCGCTCGCCGACCCAGAAGTCGTTCCAGTCCACGCCCGGCTGCTGGACGACCTTGGTGAGGTTCACGACCTGGTGGATCTGCGCGACGTTGGGCGCCCACGACCCGTAGACATAGGCGATGTCCGGCTGGCTCCCGCCGCGCACCGCGGTCAGCAGCTTGGGCAGCGAGTCATCGTTGTTGACGTACAGGCTGGTGATCTTGCTGTTCGGATGGCTCGCGTTCCACTCGTTGAGCAGATGCTTGAACGTCGCGGCCTCGGCGCCGGTGTAGCCCTCCCAGATCGTCAGCCCGCCCGTCGTGCCCGCGCCGCCGGATCCGCAGGCCGCCAGGCCGAACGCGACCATCGTCGCCGCCAGGACGGTCGGCAGCCAGTTCTTCTTCATAGTGACCTCTTAGCGATGGCTTATGCGCAGAACCTGATGAGTTCCGACATCATTGCGCATCACTTCCGGTAGCTGTCAACCCTTAAATACGGATCTAGATCGACTATTCCGACACCACGACCTCGGATACTGATGCAAGAACTTGCACGATACGTGCGGCTATGTGACACTACCGAGCTGTGGTGAAGATTGCGTTTATCGGCGCGGGGAGCATCGAGTTCACCCGCAACGTCGTTACTGACCTCTGCGGCTACCCGGAACTGGCGGGCCAGCTGCACTTCGCGCTGCACGACATCAGCCCGGACCGGCTGGCCTTCGCGGAGGCCCTGACCCGGCAGATCGTCGCGCAGACCGGCACGACGGCGCAGGTATCGGCGTCCGCCGAGCGAGGGCCGGCTCTGGACGGCGCCCGGTACGTCATCAACGAGGTCCAGGTCGGCGGGTACACCGCCACCCGGGCCGACTTCGACATCCCGGCCCG
>DAIOWC010000153.1:0-10745 GCA_036758685.1 Streptosporangiaceae bacterium
CACGAAGCCGGAGTTCTGGAACGTGGCCAGCATGCCGGACGCGGCGCCGCGCTGCTTGGCCGGCACGCTGTTCATGATCGCGGCGGCGTTGGGCGCGGAGAACAGGCCCATGCCGGCGCCGGCAATGAAGATCAGGGCCGCGAACTCGGGGTAGCTGAAGTCGACCGGGATCAGCAGCAGGCCGCCGAACGCGAGCGCGGATACCAGGAGGCCGCCGGAGGCGAACGCGCGGGCGCCGTGCTTGTCGGACAGGTACCCCGACAGCGGCCCGGACACCACGAACCCGAACGTCAGCGCCAGCAGGTAGATGCCCGACCACAGCGGCGTGTCCTTGTAGGCGTAGCCGTGCAGCGGCAGCCAGATGCCCTGCAGCCAGATGATCAGCATGAACTGCAGGCCGCCGCGGGCGATCGAGGCCAGCAGCGTCGCCCCGATACCCGCCGCGAACGCTCGGATCCGCATCAGGTGCAGGTCGAACATCGGCGCGAGGACCTTGGTCTCGATGATGCAGAAGGCTATGAGCAGGAACGTGCCGCCGAACAGGCCGGTCTGCACCAGCGGGCTGGTCCAGCCCATGGAGTGGCCGCCGTAGGGCTGGATGCCGTAGGTGATGCCGGTCAGCAGCATGATCAGGCCGACCCCGAACGTCACGTTGCCCAGCCAGTCGATCTTGGCCGGGGTGCGGATGCCGGTCTCCTTCAGGCTCATGTACGACCAGATCGTGCCGCCGAGGCCGATCGGGACCGAGACGATGAAGACCAGCCGCCAGTCGACCGCCGCCAGCACGCCGCCGAGGATCAGGCCGATGAACTGGCCCGAGATGCCCGCGACCTGGTTGATGCCCATCGCCGTGCCGCGCTGGTTGGCCGGGAACGCGTCGGTCAGGATCGCCGGCGAGTTGGCCATCAGCATGGCGCCGCCGGTGGCCTGGATCACGCGGAAGCCGATCAGCCAGAGCGCTCCGTGCGGGCCGGTGAACGGGTCGAACGGCAGCGCCAGTGCGCCGAGCCCGAAGATGGCGAACCCGGCGTTGTACATCCGGACCCGGCCGTAGATGTCGCCGAGCCGGCCGAGAGTCACGACCAGGACGGCCGAGACAACCAGGTAACCCATCAGCAACCAGAGCAGGTAGGTGAAGCTGCCCTGCTGCAGGGGGTTGAGCTTGATGCCGCGGAAGATCGCTGGCAGCGCGATGATCACGATCGAGGCGTTGACCGTCGCTGCGAGCATGCCGAGGGTCGTGTTGGACAGCGCGACCCACTTGTAGTTGCCGCCGCGCAGGCCCCGGCCGTTCGTCATCACCGCAGGCTCGCCCACTGGCTCGCCGCCTTCCGCACGTTCCGATTAGTTGCTAATACCAAACTAACAGGCCACGGGGCGGGTGTGTTCCGGCCCGGCCCCGAAACCGGAGGAGGGCTCCGGGAGTGGCGGCCCCGAACCAGCACTAGCCTGCGGACCAGGCCAGATCGGATGCCGCGAGGTATCTTTCTGACTGTGACATACCGCCCCGCTCCGCGCGACCTGCGGGCATCTGACGCAGACCGCGAGGGCATCGTCTCCCTGCTCAGCGAGGCAGCGGCAGACGGCAGGCTGACCGCGGACGAGCACTCCGAGCGGGTTGACCGGGCGTACTCGGCGCGGACGCTGGGCGAGCTGGCGGTGCTGACGTCCGACCTGGCCGAGCCATCGGCTCAGCCGTTCCGGCTTGACACCCGCGGCCCGGTGCTTGGCCTCTTCGGCCGGGACCGGAAGGACGGGCGCTGGATCGTGCCCGCCAGCCTCCCGGTGCTCGCGGTGTGCGGCGAGGTCGTTCTCGACCTGCGGGAGGCGGTGCTGCAGAGCCAGCGCACGATCGTGCACGCCACGGTGATCTGCGCGACCCTGGAGCTGATCGTCGGCGAGGACGTGTCCGTCGTGCACTCGGGGACCTCAATGCTGACCCGCCAGATCAACCGCACGCCGCGCCCCGCGTCGGGGACCCCGGTCATCGAGGTGCGGAGCGTGGCGTTCGGCGGCACGATCCGGGTCGTCTCGCCGCGCCCGAAGGGGCGCTGGCTTGGCGGCGGCCGCCGGTCGGTCAGTCGCGGAGACTGACCATCCCGGCCGGCCGCGGGTTGCGTGGTCAGGTTGCGTCGAGTTCTTCGGCGGCGGCCTGGCCGAGACTGCCAGCGACCTGGCTCAGACGCTGACCGCCTACATGCGGCACGAGGAAGACCAGGCCTTCCGCTCGTGGCAGCGCACCTGGGGGCGCGAGGCTCGGCCGCGTTCGGCAAAGCGGCGGGCAACAGCCAGGGGCTCCGCGGAGGCACCGAGTTCCTTCCCTGGATGCTCGACGGGGCGTCCGCCGCTACCACCACGCAGGTCCTCAGCGGACTGCCGCCGCCCGCACGGCTCCTGTACCGCGCGCTGTGGCGTCGCCGCTGCGCCCGCACCTCCCGCTGGACCGCCGCATCCAGTAGGGCGGCCGCGGAGAGGAAGCCGTCGTGAAGCTCACCATTTTCGGCGCCACCGGTGCTGCCGGCTCGTGCCTCGTCGAGCAAGCGATTGCCGCCGGCCATGTCGTCACCGCCGACGTCATGGACCCGGCCTCGATCAGTCCCGCCGTCGCGGGTGCCGACGCCATCCTGACCGCACTAGGCCTGCATGGCACCGGCCCCACCATGATCAGCCACGACAGCGTCCGCAGCATCATCCAGGCTATGGAGAAAACGGGCACTCGCCGGCTCATCACGATCAGCGGCTCGATCGTCACCGACGAGGGCGAGAGCCCGTACCTGCGCTACCTGATCAAGCCGCTGGTACGGCGCACACTTCTCCGCCACGTCTGCGCCGACATGCGCAACGCGGAGGCCGCAGTCCGCGACAGCGGCCTGGACTGGACGATCATGCGCCCGCCCGGGCTGACCAGCAAGGCGGCCAGCGGGACCTACCAGACGGCTATCGACATGAACCTGCCGCACGGATTCACCGTCTCCCGCGCCGACCTCGCCGCCTGCATGCTCACCCTCCTCGATGACCCGGCCGTCGTGCGCCGGCGCGTCGGCATCGCCAGCTAGCCGGGCGGTCACGGGTCAGTAAAGGGCTGGCGTGTTGCGAACAATGATGAGCGTGGTGATCCTGCCCTCCTGCACGGTGATGTAGCTGGTCAGGATCAGCTCGTCTGGCAGGTTGGTCTTGTCGTACTCGCCGTCGTAGCGGGCGCGCACAATGGTCTGTCCGTGATGGGCGAAGACCTCGGTGACGTCCATGGTGACCTTGTCTCCCGCTATCTCGCGCTCTGCCCAGGCGCGGATCGACGCCAATCCGCGGAACTCGCGGTGGGCGTCGTTGACCAGGGCGTCGCTGGAGAAGGTCGCCATCAGGGCATCGGTGTCGAAGTCGTTCACGGCGGCGATGTAGGCGGCCACGACGGCGGGTAGGTGACTTGTCAGATCGGTGGTGCTCATGCGCATTTCCCTTTCGCTGCTTCCGGCCAGGGCGGCCGCACCACCCAGGCTGGGCCCGCCCCGCGCGGGAGAGTCAAGGACCAGAACCGGGCTGGACCCTCCGGCAGGGGGAGGGTTGACACTGGAGACGTGCGAACCGGTCTGACCGTCGGCGAGTTTTCCCGCGTGACCCACATAAGCGTGAAGACGCTCCGGCACTACCACCAGGCGAGCCTCCTCGAGCCGGCCGATGTGAATGAGCGCACCGGCTACCGCTACTACTCCCTCGACCAGGTCCCCACCGCGCAGGTGATCCGCCGGCTGCGCGACCTCGACATGCCCGTCGCAGATGTGAAGGCCGTGCTGGCAGCCGAGGGCGTCGCAGCACGAAATGACCTCATTAGCGCGCACCTGACCCGCTTGGAGGACCGCCTCAAGCAGGCCCAGGCCGCCGTTGAGTCCCTGCGCGATCTCCTCCAGCGGCCAGATCACGGACCAGTAGTCGAGCACCGCACCGTTGCCGAGCGGGCAGCGATCGGGATCCGTGAGATCGTCGACCGCAGGGATGCGCTTAGCTGGTGGCGAGGCGCGCTCGGCGAGCTCCACGGCATTGTCGCCGCCCAGCACCTGACCCGCACCGGCCCCAGCGGCGGCCTGTTCGCCAGCGAGCTGTTCCAGCACGAGCGCGGCGAGGCAATCGTGTTCATCCCGATCGACGGCGCCGTCCGCCCGATCGGCCGCGTCACGGCATTCACAGTTCCTGGTGCCGAGCTCGCGGTCGCGGTTCACCGCGGTCCCCTCGACACTATAGACGTCACCTACGCCGACCTCGGGACCTACGCCGCGCGTCACGAGATCGGAATCGACGGACCACTGCGCGAGTACTACCTCCGCGATCCGCTCCACGTTGACGACGACCAGGACCTCGTGACCGAAGTCGGCTGGCCCATCTTCCGCTCGGATCACTAGCCGCGGACCCCCGGCGCCGCCTCCGGATCGTGATGTCCGGGAGCGAGCGACGCCGCTGCCCTGAGTCGCCGCTGCCCTGAGTCTGCGTACCGCCTTGCGGTCCGGTCCTGCAGCAGTTTTGTTAGTTACTAACACCGGAGGATGCGATGCAGGCCCGACGATGGTGAATGCTGGCCGTGTGACCGCTGCCACCGGCACCCGCTGGCGCGCGACCCCACGGACCGACTCTCCGACTGCCACTCGGTCTGGTCGGTGATCGCCACACGGCGATAAGAGCTCGAGGTCGGATCTGCCGAACGATGAGATGGACCGGATCTGCGCATTGATCTAGCCAAAGCGCAATGCGCGCTCGGGCGGCGGCTTAGCCTGGCCCGCATGACGAAATGGGAGTACCACGTCAATCAGATCGTGACCGCCACTATGGACAGCCCGCAGGAGAACCTGGGCGAACTCATGTCCGCGATGAACGCGATGGCCGCTAAGGGGTGGGAACTGGCCAGCAGCCAGAAGCTTGAGGTCGAGCGGCCCTGGCACCGGTACTTCGTGCTGATCTGGCGACGGCCCGCCGAAGACCAGACCGCTGCCTGAACGGCTAAACGCGCTGAAGTCGTCCAGCGGACATGGGCATGCGCCCTCGGCCCGCTCCGTGCGTGACGATGTCACGAGCGCTGGCGATGGGTCCCGGCCTGGGATCGGTCATGGCTGGCCACTCGGAAACACCCTCGGACATGGTCGTTGACCGTGCCAACGTTCTGCATGAACGCATACACGCTCGTCGGGCCGACGAAGTGATATCCCTGGGCCTTTAGCTGTTTGGCCAACGCCTCCGGCAGGCTCGGCGAGGCGGACATCATCGCTCGCGCGTTATTGATGGTCGCGTTGATCTTGGCCAGGTTGCCGATGATCGACGGGTTCTGCAGCAGCCGATCGACATCCAGCTCAGCCCGGCCTCGAACACACCCAAAGTGAGTGCCTCGAACATCGCGGACTCGTCATGCGTGCGGGTGCCCCAGACGTTGTCGTGGTAATTGGCTCATTGGGGTGTCGCCCGCTCCGGCCCAGGCGCACCGAGCCCGTCTGTCGTATCCGATGATTACATCGCCGCTCATATGGTCTTCGCCCCCAGTCGGTCGGCGATCGGTCAATCCCGGAAGTTGACCGCGCTGTAGGCGCTGAGCTTCCACAGCTGGTGCTCGCTGTAGATGTTCCTGACGGTGCCTGACCGCGCCCGCATCACCAGGGTGTGCGTGGTCGCGCCGCCGGCCCGGTACCGGACGCCGGCGAGCAACTCCCCGTCGGTGATGCCGGTGGCGGCGAAGAAAGCGTCGTCCGAGGTGACGAGGTCGTCGGTCCTCAGCACCCGGCTCAGATCGTGACCGGCGTCGATGGCCTTCGCCCTCTCCTGATCGTCGCGCGGCGCGAGCTTGCCCAGGATGACGCCGCCCAGGCACTTGATCGCGCACGCCGCGATAATGCCTTCGGGCGTGCCGCCAATGCCGAGCATCAGGTCGATGCCGGTACCGTCTTGCGCGGCCATGATCGCCCCGGCCACGTCGCCGTCGGTCAGCAGCTTGATCCGCGCGCCCGCCGCGCGGACCTCGTTGATCAGCTCCGCGTGCCGCGGCCGGTCCAGGATGACGACGGTCACGTCCGACGCCGAGCACCCCTTGGCCCTGGCGACCGCGGCGACGTTCGCCGCGGGGGGCGCGTCGATGTCGACGACACTCGCCGCCTGGGGCCCGGTGACCAGCTTCGCCATGTAGTAGACGGCGGACGGGTCGTACATCGACCCGCGGGCGCTGACCGCGAGGACCGAGATGGCGTTCGGCATGCCGTTGGCCGTCAGCCGGGTCCCGTCGATCGGATCCACCGCGACATCGCAGCTAGGCCCGCTGCCGTCGCCGACCTGCTCGCCGTTGTAGAGCATCGGGGCGTGATCCTTCTCGCCCTCGCCGATGACGACGACCCCTCGCATGGAGACGGTGTTGATGAGCTGGCGCATCGCGTTGACCGCCGCCCCGTCGGCACCGTTCTTGTCCCCGCGGCCGACCCAGCGGGCCGACGCCATCGCACCCGCCTCGGTCACCCTGGCGAGTTCCAGGGCGAGGTTCCGGTCGGGCGCATGCCGGCCGGGCTCCGGCGGCGCGAGCTCGCTGCCGGGCGGAATGTCCGGAACGCCCGGAGCGCCGGCCACACCGGGCGTGCTGGCGAGCCCTGACGCGCCGGGCGGGCCGGCCGTCATCGGAGCTGACGGATCCTCGCTCATCAGCAACGCACCTTCCCTGTTGGCGGGCCGTGGTGGAATCCTATGTACCAGGCCAGCCATCCGGCTGGCCGCCCTGCACCAGCTGCGTACCGGGACGCGGTGTTATGACTACTGACCAGGCAGTGCCCGTCGGCCGAACTACCGACCGGGGCACGACCACGCGCAGCGGCCTGCTCGCGGCCGCGCGCGAGGTCTTCACGATGGAGGGCTACGCCCAGGCCGGGGTGTCGGAGATCGTTGCCCTCGCCGGGGCGAGCGTGGGGAGCCTGTACCACCACTTCTCCGGGAAGGCGCATCTCTACCTGGCGCTGTTCGAGGAGCTGAGCACCGAGCACAGCGAGCGGACCCGCGCCGCCGTGCGGGCCAGCCGCGCCGGCGGGGTGACCGACCCGATGCAGCTGTTCCTCGCCGGCGCCCGTGGCTACCTGGATGTGTGCATCGAGCAGCGCGACCTGGCCGGACTGTTCGCCCGCGGGGACGGGCCGCCGGGATTCGAGCTGCTCTGGCGGGAACGGCTCGGCGACTGGGTGCGCAAGAACACCGAGTTCTTCGCGCGGAGCGGCGAGCCGCTCGACGAAGCCGCCGCGATCGTCATGACCGGCGCGATGATGCTGGCCGTCGCGGAGGTCTCGCTGGCTACCGACACCGCCAGGGCGCACGAGCTCGCCGATGGCGTGCTCGAGGTGATGTCCCGGCTGACGGTCAACCGCGCTGCCGCTGGCTAACTGCGGCTGTACTGCACCTGCCACGTCGCGCCGCCGTTGTCGGTGCGGACGATGCGCTGAACGTCGTGCGCCCCCCACACCTCGCCGACGACCCAGCCCTGGCCGGGGGTGAGGAAGCTCGCTCCGGTCGCGTAGGTGAGCCCGCCGACGTCGCCTTTCCTCGTCAGGTGGCCAGAATTGGCCGCGAGATCCCACGGAGCCGTGCCCTGCGCGCCGCACGCTCCGCACCAGTCCACGTAGGCGGCGGACGCCGGGCTGATCGCCGACAGCACGCCGGCGTACGCGCCGGGTGCGCCCGCGGTCACACTGACTGCGGGGTGCGGGAAGTACTGCTCGGCAAACAGGGGCATCGCCCCGCCCTGGCTGGCGTAGTAGCCCACGTGCGGCTGCTGGTTCGAGGCCACGCCGAAGCCGATATCCAGGCCCCAGACCGAGCTGGGTCCGGCGCACTGCACGAGCATGGTGTAGGGCTGAGCCGCCTGCTCAGGCCGTGGTCCGGCCGTCACCTGAGTCCAGGTCTGACCGCCGCTGGTGCTGCGGTACAGCCCGCCGTCCGCGCCCAGCCAGCCGTTTGACGGCGAGGTGAAGCAGACGCTCTGGGCATTCGCGGGCGAGCTGAGCTGACGCCAGGAGTGCCCGCCGTCGCTGGTGGCCAGGAGCACGCCGGCCTTCTCCGGGGCCGGTGACACGGCCAGGCCGGATGACGTGCCGAGCTGGCCGCTGCCGCCCGCGATCGCGAAGCCAATCTGCGCGGAGGCAAAGTGCACCGACCGGATCGGAACGCACGGTTCAGGCAGCGCGGTCCAGGTCTGGCCGCCGTTGGATGTCGTCAGCAGCGAGCTGGCGCCGGCCGCCCACCCGGTCGTGGTGCTGATGAAGTCCACCGAGGTCAGGTTGAGCTGGCCCTGGTCCTGCACGGTCCAGCTGGCTCCGCCATTGCTGGTCGTCAGGATCTGGTGCTGGCCGACGACCCAGCCGTGCTGCGGCGTGACGAACTGGATGCCGGTCAGCTGGGCGCCGAGGTCATTGGCGGACGGGCTGGCCGTCGGCGCGCTGCTGCAGTTCAGCTGGGCCTGCCCGCTCGGGGCGGGGCTGGCGCTGGCCGAATGGCCTCCGGCGGCTGACGGCGCCGGCGTGCTGGGCGCGGCCGGCGTGCCGACCTGGGACGGTGCCGCGCTGCCGCAGCCCGCGACGAGTGCTGCTACTGCGAGGGCCGCC
Organism: Streptosporangiaceae bacterium; assembly: GCA_036758685.1. Lineage (GTDB taxonomy): Bacteria > Actinomycetota > Actinomycetes > Streptosporangiales > Streptosporangiaceae > JAJYUU01. The sequence continues at coordinate 8,604 of DAIOWC010000153.1, forward strand.
AGTGGGTTGATCCGCATGCCTTGTAGACCGTACCGCCGCCGGTCCGGTTGCGATTGATGCTCAGAACGGCGCGTCGGATGCCTCGCCGGACTCGTCCTGGCTGGCCAGTGCGGTAGCCATCCTGGCCCTGGCTCCTTCCAGCCATTCCTCGCAGATGGCAGCGAGCTGCTCGCCGCGCTCCCACAGCTCAAGGGACTGCTCGAGCGTGAGGCCGCCGGCCTCGAGCCGCTTGACCAGTTCGGTCAGCTCGTCCCTGGCCTGCTCGTAGCTCGGCCGTGGCGCCGTCATGGCTCTCACCCTAATGCGGCCCGTAATGCGCAGGCTGCGCGCGCCGATGAACTCGGCGTGATGAGCAGCCACCAGACCCGGTACCCGACGGCCAGCGGCAGATGCCCCGCGCGAGCCTCCCGGCGGAAGACGCGCACGGCCGGCCGTCCGTGTGCGCAGGCGGGTTGTTCGCTGGCCCGCCACCGACGGGGCTATCTGGCGGACTTCGGCTCGTGCTGGTACCGGCGTTACCCCTGGTCGCCACTGGCCTGGCGGGCCGCCGGGCCGCACCGCTAGCTCGTTCCCGCCTTAGGCGCCGTCGTCTGCGGTGACCTGCAGCTGGTCGTCGGCAAAGCGGACGGTCAGCCGCTCGCCCGCAGTCACCTGCGCGGCGCTCCTGACGACCTGATCGTCAGCATGCTGCACGATCGCGTACCCGCGGCGCAGCGTGGAGGCGGGGGAGAGCGCCTCGAGGCGGGCACGGATGTGGGTCACGTCGGCGGCGCGACGGTCGAGGCTGGCGCTCATGGCCAGGCTGGCGCGCTCGGCCAGGCCGAGCACCAGCTCGAGCTGGCGGTCGATCTCGCGTTGCGGGCTGGCCAGAGCTGGCCGCGACCTGATCGCCGTGAGCCAGGACGCCTCGCGGTCGAGCCTCCCGGTCACTGAGCGGCGCGCCCGGGCCCGTAGCTGGGCGATGAGCTCAAGCTGCTCGGTCACGTCGGGCACGGCGCGGCGAGCGGCGTCGGTCGGCGTCGAGGCGCGCACGTCGGCGACGAGGTCAAGGAGCGGGACGTCCTGTTCATGGCCGATGGCACTGATGACCGGCGTGCGGCATCCGGCGACCGCGCGGATGAGCTCCTCGTCGGAGAACGGCAGCAGATCCTCCAGCGAGCCGCCGCCCCTGGCAATGATGATCACCTGGACATCGCGATCCGCATCCAGCCGGTGCAGCGCATCGATGATCTCGGCGCTGGCGGTCGAGCCCTGCACGGCCACCTGGCGGACCCGGAACTGAACCGCTGGCCAGCGACGGGAGGCGTTCCGCAGCACGTCGCGCTCGGCCGCCGAGTCCCGGCCGCAGATCAGGCCGATCTTGGCCGGGAGGAACGGCAGTGGCCGCTTGCGCTCGGCCGCGAACAGGCCTTCCCTGGCCAGCTCGGTGCGCAGTCGTTCGAGGCGGGCGAGGAGTTCGCCGATGCCGACGGCCTTGACCTGGGCGGCGGCCAGGGCGAACGTTCCCTTAGCGGCGTTGAACTCGGGCTTCGCCCAGATCACGACCCTGGCGCCCTCTCCCGGCGCGGGGTCGGTGGCGTCCAGCACGGTGGCCGGGCAGATTACGCGGACGGAGACCGCGGCGACGGGATCGCGCAAGGTCAGGAACACCGTGCTGCCGCGCCGGTTGAGCTCCGCGATCTGGCCCTCGACCCAGACCCGGCCGAGGCGCCCGATCCAGTCGCCGACCAGGCGCATCACGGTCCTGACGGGGACCGGCTGCTCGGCGGATGTCTCTAGCGGCATGGGCAAGCCTCGCTAAAGGGGCAATAGCCGCTGATTGTCCGTGGTGTGCCCCAGTCGGAAGGCGGACTGTGCCGTTTTGGTGTCGCTCTGACGACACCAAAACGGCACAGTCGGTGGCTGTGGCTGGCCGGGCGGGTGGTCATCCGCCCGTTTCGAGCTTCTCGATCCGGCGCTCGAGCATGCCGAGGACCTCGGGGCGTTCGGCGTGCGACTGCTCGTAGTTCACCAGGACGCGAAGCTGGTCGGCGTCCAGCGGGCGGAGCCGGGCCCGGATCGAGGCCAGTGAGAGCGTGTCGTAGCTGGCGAGCGGGAGGGCGGCCGCGGCCTCGGGCTCGGGCAGCTCAGCCGGGGTCCCGG
>DAIOWC010000153.1:10845-15590 GCA_036758685.1 Streptosporangiaceae bacterium
CTGGGTCTCGGCTAGCTGGGTCTCGGCCAGCTCGGCGCCGGCGAGGTTGCCCTCGGCGAGATCGGCTCCGAGCAGCTCGGTCTCGGCAAGCTCGGCCTCGGCCAGGGCCTCGGCCTCGGCCTCGGCCTCGGCCTCGGCCTGGAAGCTAGCGGCGTCGTCGTCCCCGGCGGCCTCGTCGTCTTCAAGATCTTCGGCGGACAGCAGCCGTACGTTGCCCGTTTTGTCGAGCGAACGCCACTTCGGCGTTGCCGCCGGCCCGTTCGCCCGCCCCGGCCTGGCCGCTTGCGGCCGGTCAGCCGCCATGATGATCCGTCCAATTCCCGTGAACACCGCCCGCAGCGCCTGAATCGGCCCTGGCCTCGCTCGGTCCTCAGTCTGCGGGACACCCATAACATCTCTCCTCAAGGCTCGGGGACGCGCTCGCGCTTGGCGTTCCGCCAGTCTCGCTGCGACCCCAGGGATTCATTGTCACCAGGAGTTGCGCCTCCGCAAGCGCGGGTCGGCAGAAAGTGCCTGGTAATGCCCGCGCCAGGCGGTCGCCCCGCGAAGGCGGCACGGCGCCCCAGATGCGCGGCCGCCGACCGGGCGGACCCGTGATCGCCTAAAATGGCACCATGCCTGCCCAGCCTCGCCGAGTACTCCTGGCCAAGCCCCGTGGTTACTGTGCCGGGGTTGACCGGGCAGTTCAGACCGTAGAGCTGGCGCTGGAGCGGTTCGGCGCACCCGTTTACGTGCGCAAGCAGATCGTGCATAACACCCATGTCGTCCGGAACCTCGAGGACCGCGGAGCGATTTTCGTCGAGGAGACCGACGAGATCCCGGAGGGATCCGTAGTGATCTTCTCCGCCCACGGCGTAGCGCCGGAGGTCCGCAGCGAGGCGAAGGACCGGAGCCTCCGCACGATCGATGCCACCTGCCCGCTCGTCACCAAGGTCCACAACGAGGCCCGCCGGTTCGCCGCGCAGGGCTATGACATTCTGCTCATCGGTCACGAAGGCCACGAGGAAGTCATCGGCACGACCGGCGAGGCGCCCGAGAACATTCACCTCGTGGACGGCCCCAAGGGCAGTGAGTCGGTCGAGGTCCAGGATCCGGCCAGGGTTGCCTGGCTCTCCCAGACGACCCTGTCGGTGGACGAGACCAATGAAACGGTGACCGCGCTGCGGCAGCGGTTCCCGCAGCTGCTCGACCCGCCGAGCGACGACATCTGCTATGCGACCCAGAACCGGCAGGCAGCGGTCAAGCAGATCGCCAGTGACTCGGACGTCGTGATCGTCGTCGGCTCCCGCAACTCCTCCAACTCGGTCCGCCTGGTCGAGGTCGCGCTCGACGCGGGCGCGAACGCCGCCTACCTCGTCGACGACGCGCGCTCGATCGAGGACTCCTGGCTGGAAGGCGCCACCACCGTGGGCGTCACCAGTGGCGCATCCGTACCGGAAGACCTAGTCGACGGCGTGCTGAGCAGGCTTGCCGAAGCCGGGTTCGGCAAGGTGGAGGAAGTCGAGGTCGTGCCCGAGCGCATGGTCTTCGCCCTGCCCCACGAGCTGCGGAAGCGCCTGCGCGACGCCGAGAGCTGAGTAACTCTCAGGCGACCCGGCCGATGAGCGCGCGCAGGTCGCCGCGCAGCTCGCCCCAGATCTGGCGCAGTGGTCCCATCAGGCCGCGCCGCAACGCGATGCCCACGGACGCGGCCGTGCCCGCCAGCAGCCACGGGGCGGTCGCGGCCAGCGTGAGCAGCGTCCCCTCCACCACCGACAGAACCATGCCGTGCTTGCCCGTGCCCTGCGCGGTCAGCACCTGGATGATCAGGACGATGCTCAGGAACAACGCCGGCGGCACGACCACGATCTGCAGCAGCGCGCGGTCGCGCACATAAAGCGGCGCGAGCGCGCATCCGACGAGGTAGCCAAGGCCAGTCAGGACGCCAAGTCCCGTCCAGTCAGACAGCACGCTTGCGACAAGGAAGAGCGCAAACAGCGCAACGATGGCACCGCGGGCGGTAAGGCGCGGGCGGCCGACGGCTTGGCTGATTGACGGGAACGCGAGGCGCGTCGGCATCCGCAGCCACGTCACGCCAGTCTTATCCCGGTCGAGGGGCGAATCGACGGGGCCGGGCTGGGCCGGAACGCTCGCATGGAACGGGCCAGCCACCTCGCCTGCGTCGAGGCTCTCGGCAATCTGCTCAGGCATGCGCGCGCTCCCGTCTGAAAGGCTCGTCCGGCTTCGTCGGGCGACTGTCAGCCGACCGCGCCGATGGATCTCGTGCCGCTGACCCGATGCGGCCCTGCCGCCACCTCGTCGCGCCCGCCGTCCACGAGCTCCGGAACGGTGTCGACTACCAGGTCGGGTGCGGAGAGCCCGCGGATCGACTCCTCAACCAGCTTCGGCGCGTCGATGCAGCTATCGGTGAGGCCCAGCTCGTTCAGCTTGCGAGCGCTGACCAGGACCCGGCTCTCCAGGGTGCCGACGGTCCGGTTATAGGCGGTGACGGCGTTCGTCAGCGCCTTGCCCAGGCCATCGACGTGCTTGCCGAGGCCCGTGATGCGGTCGTACAGCTCGCGCCCGAGGTCGAAGACCGTCTTCGCGTTCTCCGAGAGCGCCGCCTGCTGCCAGGCGTACTGCGCGGTCCGTAGCATGGTGACGAGCGTCGTGGGCGTCGCGATGTGGACCCGATGCGCCATCGCGTGCTCGAGCAGGCCAGGGTCGTGCTCAAGCGCCGGAGCGAGGAACGCCTCGCCGGGGATGAAGAGCACCACAAACTCGGGCGCCGGGCTGAGCGCCGCCCAGTAAGCCTTCGCGGCCAGCCGGTCGACGTGATCGCGCACATGCCGGGCGTGAGCGTCCAGCCGTGCTTCCCGAGTGTCGTCGCTGGCCGACTCGGCCGCTTCCAGATAGGCGGCCAGGGAGACCTTCGAGTCGACCACGATGTTTTTGCCGCCAGCCAGCCTGACCACCATGTCCGGCCGGAACGCCCCGTCCGCGGTCGCGACGCCGACCTGCTCATCGAAGTCGCAGCGGTTGCTCATGCCCGCAAGCTCGACGACGCGGCGCAGCTGCATCTCACCCCACCGGCCCCGAGCCTCGGGCCGGCGCAGCGCGGTGACCAGAGCCTGGGTCTGCACGCGCAGCTGATCGGAACTCTGCCGGGCCACGCTTACCTGCTCGGCGAGCGCCGCGTGCGACGACCGGCGGGCCGCGTCGGCCTCCCGGAGCTGGGCCTCGACCCTGGCCAGCGTCTCGCGCAGCGGCTGCACCAGGTGCTCGACCGCGGCCTTGCGGGTATCCAGCTCGCCGGCGGCCTTGGCGTTGGCGGCGCTGAGCCGGCCCTCGGCGATCTGCAGGAACGTTCTCGCGCTCTGGTCCAGGGCCTGGGCAGACATCGACTGGAACCGCTCTGCCAGCTGGCCGTCGATCAGCTCGGCCTTCTCCTGCGCGGCGCGCTCGACGATCTCGGCCTGCCGGTGCGCCGCGGCGGCTCGCTCGTCGGCCGCGCGGGCCCGGCCGGTCAGGTCGGCCGTGATGGTTGCGAGCTTCCCGCGGGCGAGCAGGTAGCCGAGCGCAGCACCGAGCGCGACGCCGACCAGCAGCGTGACCAGCAGTGAGATCGCGTTCATATTTAGTCATGCTGGCAGTAATCGATGACAGTTCCGGGGTGCGACACGCCTGCCCGCCCAGGGCGGTGATCAAGACCGGGACTTATCCACAGCCCGGCCGGCGCGGCTTCCGTGGTCTGCGGGCGGGCCTAGAATGGGCGCCCGTGAGCTTGTCCATCGGCATCGTCGGCCTGCCCAACGTGGGCAAGTCCACGCTGTTCAACGCGCTGACGCGGGCCAATGCCCTTGCGTCCAATTACCCATTCGCCACGATTGAGCCCAATGTTGGCATTGTCGGGATCCCGGATTCCCGGCTGGACGCCCTGGCCGGGCTTTACGACTCGGCCAGGATCGTGCCCGCGACCGTGCGGTTCGTGGACATCGCCGGCCTCGTGCGCGGCGCGTCAGCTGGCCAGGGCCTCGGCAACCAGTTCCTGTCCCACATCCGCGAGACGGACGCCATCTGCCAGGTGGTGCGGGTCTTCACCGATCCGGATGTCAGTCACGTCGACGGCGATGTCTCGCCCGAGCGGGACATCGAGACGATCGCGACCGAGCTGATGCTGGCCGACCTGCAGACGCTGGAGAAGGCCGCGCCCCGGCTGGCGAAGGAATCGAAGTTCGCCAAGGATCCCGACAAGGTCAGGATCGCGGACGCCGCGGCGAAGGCGCAGCAGGTGCTTGATGGCGGGACCACCCTGTTCGCCGGTGCCGCCGCAGCCGGTATCGACGTGGCCGACCTTCGCGAACTTCAGCTGCTGACAGCGAAGCCGTTCCTCTATGTATTCAATGAGGACGATGCCGAGCTTGGCGACGACGAACTGCGCAAGCGGCTCGCCGCGCTCGTGGCCCCGGCTGAGTCGGTCTTCCTGGACGCTAAGACCGAGGCCGAGCTGGCGGAGCTTGAGCCCGAGGAGGCGGCGGAGATGCTGGCCGAGCTCGGGCTCGGTGAGCCGGGGCTGGCGCAACTGGCCAGGGCCGGGTTTACGGCGCTGCGGCTCTCGACGTTCCTGACCGCGGGGCCGAAGGAAGCGCGGGCGTGGACCATCCCTGCCGGAGCGACGGCACCGGAGGCGGCCGGCGTCATTCACACCGACTTCCAGAAGGGCTTCATCAAGGCCGAGGTCGTCTCGTTCGACGACCTGATGGCCG
>DAIOWC010000154.1:0-13633 GCA_036758685.1 Streptosporangiaceae bacterium
GCTCAAGCACATTGACGCCGTCGATCGCGCCGGGCCCGGCCGACACCGGGCAGGCCGCGTGGACGATCACGCCCCCGGCCGGAGGCTCGCAGTCCTCGTAGTAGGCGACCGCAGGCCCGGCGGGACTCAGGTCAGCCTCGGCCAGCCGCACCCAGAGGTCGCGGTACAGCGGCTGGATGACCGGCGTGATGTCCTCAGGCTGGAAGCTCGCCGCGACACCGGCGAGCTCCGCGACCCGGACCGGCGCGATGCGCTTGGTGACAACGCCCTCGATGGCCGCCCGGCCCTCATCCTCGATCGTCGCCAGCCTGGCCTCGACGCGGGCGAGGCGAGCCGTCTCGGCCTCGATCTGCGCGTTGATCTCAGCCCGGCGCAGCCTGAGCATGCCGCGCAGCTCGGCCGCGGTAAGCCGCTCGGCGAGGATCTCCTGGACCTGCTGCAGGGTGAAGCCGAGTTCCTTGAGCGCGATGATCCGGTTCAGGTCGGAGAGCTGGCCCGCCTGGTAGAAGCGGTATCCGCTGGCCGGGTCGACGTGGGCGGGCTGCAGCAGCCCGATCGCGTCGTAGTGGCGCAGCATCCGGACCGAGATCCGGCCGTGGCGCGCGAACTCTCCGATGCTGAACATGGTGGCTCCAGGTCTACCGCCTGACACGGTGTCAGGGTCAACCAATGACTAGCCCGGCGTCAGCGCGTTCCGCCCGGCTATGAGAGCGCGCGTCGCGACGGCGGCCTTGTCCGCGGCGGTGCGCACCGCCTCCGGCCCGGTCCCGTAATCCCCGTCGATGAGCAGCGCGGCGTGGCCGTGCGCCGACGCCTCGACCGCGTCCGCGAGCGCCTCCGCCTGCGCCGTATTGCCGTCACAGATCTCGTGTACCACCGACAGGAACGCGTCGATGGGCTCCCACGCCCGCTGCAGGTCGGGGTACTGGCTCTTGTCCAGGCCGGCGATGAACAGCGTGTCGAACAGCGCCCGCTGCTCGCCGGCGAAGCGCACGTACGCGCGCGCCATCGCGACCAGCCGCTGCTCCGGCGCGGCGGCGTCGCCGATCTCGGCCGTGACCACGGCGGTGAAGGCCTCCAGCCCGCGCGCTGCGACCGCGGCGAGCAGCTCGTCGCGGCCGGAGAAGTGCCGGTAGGGTGCCGCGGCAGAGACGCCGAGGCGCCGGCTCGCCTCCGCGACCGAGAAGCCGCGCACGCCGCGCTCGGCGATCAGGCCCGTCGCCGCCTCGACGAGCGCCGCCCGGAGATCGCCGTGGTGATAGCGGCCGCCCTTTGCCGGCTGGGACATAGCCCTCAGGGTAGGACGGACGGCTCGGTGAAGCGGTAGGCGACACCAGTCAGCTGCTCGGAAACTGACCACAGGCGCGCCTGATCGGCGACCTCGTGTGACCGGGGACTCGACTCCACGACAGCCGGATACCCCTTGTCGAACCGGCCGCGCGGGCCGTAGAACGTGCCGCCGGCCGCGGCCGGATCCGTCCCGGCCCGCAGCGCCGGCAGCGCGCCCATCAGCGCGTCCTGAGTGAACCAGAAGTTGATCGGTTGCAGCCGCGGGCTGAGCAGCGCCTTGTTCAGCCTGGACCGGGTCCGGAACAGGTCGGTGTAGACCAGGCCGGGGTAGCTCGCGAGCGCCATCGTCGTCGCTCCCGCCGCCCGCAGGCGCCGGTCCAGCTCGTAGGTGAAGAGCAGGTTCGCCAGCTTGGACTGGTGGTACGCGTCAGGCCCCTCGTAGCCACGCTCCGACTGCAGATCGTCGAAGTTCATCACCCCGTCGTGGTGGCCCTGGCTGCTCATGGTCACGATCCGCGAGCCAGCCGTCGCGAGCAGGCGGTCAAGCAGGAGCCCGGTCAGCGCGAAGTGACCGAGGTGGTTGGTGGCGAACGTCAGCTCGAAGCCGTCCTCGGTTATCTCGTAGGGCAGTTCCATGACGCCGGCGTTGTTGATCAGCAGGTCGAGCTGAGGATGCGAGCGGCGGATCTCCTCGGCCGCCGCCCGGACGCAGGCCAGCGACGTCAGATCGAGACGAACGACCGAAAGTCGCGCGGCCGGGAACCCGGCCCGGATCCGGTCAGCGGCCTGAGCCGCCTTGGCGGTGTTCCGGCACGCGAGCACCACGTGGGCCCCGCTGCGGGCGAGCACGCGCGCGATCTCGAAACCGATGCCGCAGTTGGCCCCGGTCACCACGGCCGTGCGTCCGCTCTGATCGGGGACATCGGCGGCAGTCCACTTCCTGGCCACGGCGCACCTCCATGTAAGAGCTATTCACAATGTAATAGACACTAACATTGAGATCGCTGGAGCGTCCAACTGATTCAGTCTCCGGTCAGCGCGGCTTCCAGTTCGGCCCTGGAGCTGATGCGGAGCTTCGCGTACGCGTTCGTCAGATGGTTCTCCACCGTGCGCTGGGTGACGAATAGCGCCTGAGCGATCTGCCGGTTGGTCTGCCCGGCCACCGCCAGCTCGGCGACGGCCAGTTCGCTGGGGGTGAGCGCATCCCGGCCCCGGATCGCATCCCGGCGCGGCTTGCCGCCGGCGATCACCAGCTCCCGGCGGGCCCGGTCGGCCAGCCGAAGGCCGCCCTGCCGGTGGGCCAGGTCCAGGCCCTCGCGCAGCAGGTCGCGGGCGGCGACCCGGGCGCCCGCCCGGCGCTGCGCGGCGCCGAGGTCAACCAGCGCCCGCGCCAGCTCGAGCCGCGCCGGCGACTCGCGCAGCACGGCCACCGCCTCGGTCATCAGATCGATGCCGGCGCTGCCCCCCTGGACGACGCCGGCCGCGCGCAGGGCAACACCCACCGCCCTGGCGGCGCCCCACTTCCTGGCCAGGTCGAGCTCCTCCGCGCAGAGCCGCGCGGCTTCCCGCCGGCGGCCGAGCACCGTCAGCGACGGCGCCACATCCGACCGCCACGGCATGATCACGGGGTTGACGAAGCCCCAGTAGCCGGCCTGCTCGCCGGCCGTCAGCAGGTCAGCGGCGGCGGCAGCGTGGTCACCGGCCGCCGCGTGCAGGCAGCCCCGGGCGTGCCGGACCAGATTGTGCGGCCAGAACGGCCACAGCTCGGCCATCATCCCGCGCTCGGTCAGCATGGTCCGCGCCTGGTCCAGATCACCGCGCTCGATCAGCCCGTGGATGACGTACGGCAGGTAGATGCTGGCAATCCAGATGCTGGTCGTCCCCGCCAGGGCCTGCATCCCGTAGGTGATGGCCGGGCTGACGTCACCCCCGTACAGCGCGATCATCGACGCGAAGCCCTGGGTGATGGCCGCGGCCGGCCCGGCGCCCTGCTCGAGGGCCACGCTGAGCCAGGCGCGCACGGCCGCGCTTGCCTCCTCGAGCCGGTCGGAGTACAGCAGCACCGAGATCATCTGCGAACGGCCGGCATCCGCGTAGACCGCCGCCGGAGGCCGCTGCAGGGCTGCGCGCGCGCTCCTGACGGCGCCATCCAGATCCTGCCCGGCGGCCATGAGCTCGAGGGCGACGCACCCGTGCATCCGCGGATCAAGGCTCTCCCCGCGGGCTGCGCGCTGCAGGAACTGCTCCAGCATCGGCCGCACCGCCATCCTGGTGCCCGGATCCATCTGCGCCAGCGTGAACAAGGTCGCCTGCAGGCTCTCGCGGTCGGAGTCGCCGGCCTCCTCGACGGCCTGGACGAGCAGCTCCACCGCGGCCGCGAACTGCCCGCGGAGGCCCAGCGCCTCACCGAGGAGCCGCACGATCTGGGCGCGCCGGCCCGGGTCGGCGGCCACGGTCAGGGCCTCGGCCAGATGATCAGCCGCGGCCGCGTCGGCCTGCAGGATCTGCAGTGAACCCAGCTCGAAGAGCACGTCGGCGCGGTCGGCAGCGGGCGGTGGCTCGGCGAGCGCGCGCTGCAGGCACAAGATCGCGACGTCCGGGGCGCCCCGGCTGCGCGCCTCCACCGCCGCGGCGCGCAGCCTGCCGACCACCCACGGATCACCCGCCGGGCCGGAGGCGAGCAGGTGCGCGCAGACGTCCTCGCCCGGCGCGCCCTCGGCGTCGAGAATGCGCGCCGCCCGGCCATGCCATCGCTCCCGCACCGGAGCGGCGAGATCCTGGTAGACAGCCGACCGGATCAGCGGGTGCACGAACTCAAGCGCCTGGTTGCCCAGGATCAGCCGCTCCGCCATCAGCAGCGCGATCGCCTCGGCCGTGGCGTCGGTGTCCAGGTCGGCGAGCTGACCGGCCCGCGTGGTGGTGGCCGCGGTTCCGAGCAGCGCGATCGCTCGCGCGGCCGCCAGTGCCGGCGCGGGCATGCGGCCAAGCTGCAGCAGCACGCTCCTGGATACCGGTCCGAGCGTCAGCCGGCGCAGGTACGGTACGTCCTCGTCACGCCCGCGGACGTCCTCGGCGGCGAGGCCAGCCGCGAGTTCCCGCAGCAAAAGCGGATTGCCGCCGGTCAGCTCGAGGCAGGCCTGCAGGAACCCGGCCGACGGCGTGCCGCCAACCGCTTCGCTGACCAGCCCGGCACTCGCCGCGACGCCGAGAGCGGCCGGGCGCACGACCGTCACGCTGGTCTCGGCGGACAGGTCGGCGAGCAGCGCCTTCTCCTGCGCGGTGCCCGGTCGCGGCTCGCGCACGGTCGTGATCAGCGCGACCGCGAGCCCGTCGACCCGGCGCGCCAGACGCAGCGTGAACCGCAGGGACGGCTGATCCGCCCAGTGCAGGTCATCGACGGCGATCAGCATCGGCGTCAGCCGCGCGCCGTCGGCGGTGAGCCAGTACAGGCCGTCCAGCGCCGCGGCGGCCAGCACGTCCGCGTCCGCGCCGACGTCGGCGCCGGCGTCGGCGCCGAGGACCGTGGCCAGCGCCTCGGGCCGGAACAGCTGCCGCACCACGCCCCACGCGTAACCGCTCTCGAACTCGGCTGCGCGCGCCGACAGCACCGTCATGCCAGCCGCCGCCGCGGCGGCGCGCGCATAGGCCAGCAGGCTCGTCTTGCCGATCCCGGCCGGTCCCTCGATCAGCACGGCCGAGCCGGCACCGGACCGCGCGGCCGCCAGCGCCCCGTCGATCGCCCGGAGCTCGGCCGCACGCTCTAGTAACGCCGGATGCGTTTCCCCCCTCATGGCGCAAAGCGTAGGAGATGCGCAGCTAGAGCACCACGTCAGAACGCAATGCAAATCACTGTGGTGCCCACCGTGACGCGCCGGGGGCGGGCGGCCGCCGAGACTGCGACTGAGCTCCGATCGCGAGAGAGGACAGAAAGTCGTGGAACCCACAATGATGCCCACGATGATGCCCGGCCTGGCGCCGACAGTGGCGGCCGCGGGCAGGACGATCATGCCCGGCGGCGGCATTGCCCGCCGTCCGCTGCACGTCATCATCATGGCCGACTGCTCCGGGTCCATGATGCACGGGGGCAAGATCCAGGCGCTGAACTTCGCCATCGCCGAGATGCTGCAGCAGTTCGCGGAGTGGGAGCGCACGCAGGCCTCGTGCCAGGTGCTGATCCGGGCGATCGCGTTCAGCGCGACGCCGGAGTGGCACGTGCCCGAGCCGCTGCCGGTCGGGCACGTGCGCTGGACCCCGCTGCAGGCCGTGCCCAAGGGCCGGACGAACATGGCGCCCGCGTTCCGGCTGGCCGCGTCCGTCCTGACCAGCGACAAGCTGGAACGGCGCGCCTTCAACCCGGTGCTGCTCCTGATCACCGACGGCATGCCCACCGACCCGGACGACATCGACGGGGCGCTGGCCGAGCTGATGTCGCTGCGGGCCGGCCGGGACGCGATGCGCCTGGCCGTCGCGATCGGCCAGGACGCCAAGTCCGGGACGCTGACCCGGTTCATCGCCGACCCGGCGGTGCCGGTGCTGCTGGCCAGCAATGTGTCCGACATCGCCGACCAGCTGAAGCTCGCGACGCTGATGGTCACCAGGCCCGGCTACGCCGCCGACCTCGACGAGAGCGAGCCCGCGGACGAGACCGATGTGGTGGTGTGAACGTGTCCGCCCCCGACTCAGACCGCCAGCCGCCGGCCGCGCCCACCGGGCTGCTCGCCTGGCGATGTCATGCCGCGAGCGCCACCGGCTTCGCGCACATCAAGGGCGGGCTGCCGAATCAGGACGCCGTCGGCAGCCGGCTCGCGGCTGACTCTGGCGGGGCGCAGGTGCTGATCACGGCGGTCGCCGACGGGCACGGTGACGCCCGCCACTTCCGCAGTGACCGGGGTGCCCGGCTGGCCGTTGCGCACGCGCTGGCCGCCGCGGCTGACTGGGCCGCGTCCATGCCGGCTGACCCGGACGGCGCCGCGGCCGCGGCCAGCGGCGCGCTGATCCCCGACATCGTCGCCCGCTGGAACGCCGCCGTCGCCGAGGACATCGGCGCCGACCCGGACGAGGGCGATGTCGGCATCGGCCCGCGCCGCAAGCCCCTGTCGCCGATCGCCTACGGCGCGACGCTGCTCGCCTGCGTCATCGCGGCCGACCTGGCGGTGCTGGTGCAGATCGGCGACGGTGACATCGTCGCTGTGCAGCCGGGCGGCGGGTTCACGAGCCCGGTGCCTGACGATCCCACCCTCGACGGCCGCCGTACCACGAGCATCTGCCAGCCCGACGCCGCGAGCGCGTTCCGCGTGGGCGTGGTCGACCTGGCCGCCACCCCGCTGTTCGCCGTGCTGGCCGCGACCGACGGCTTCGGCAACTCGCAGGCGGCCGAAGACTGGCAGCACAGCGTGGCCGCCGACCTCGTCCTTCTGGCCGAGTCGCACGGGCTCGACTGGCTCGCGGCAGCCGTTCCCGCCTGGGCGCAGCAGTGTGCCTCGTCGGCGGGCAGCGGCGACGACTGCTCCGTCGCTCTCGCCGTCAACTCCGACGTGCGGCTGACCGTGCCGGACGCACCCGAGGACGGGAACGTGGCTGCGCCGGGGCCGGCGATCACCGAACCGCCCGCCACCGGCGCCGGAACGCCATCCCTCGGGCTGGCCGCGCTCGTCCGCCGGGCCGGCGCCGCGGCCAGCCGGGTGCTGCGGTCCCGGCCGCTCGTCGCCGGCCTCGTGGCCGTGCTCGTCCTGGCCGTCATCGCCGGCGCGCTGCTGGTGAGCAGGCAGGCCGGCGGCCACCACCGCGGGCGGGTTCCCGCGCCCGCGCCCAGCGTCAGCCCCACCCAGGGCCGGCGACCTATCGATCTGAACAGGGTCATGCGATGAGTGAGCTGGCAGCAGGCGAGACGGTGCAGATGAAGACCACGGGCGATGCCCTGGTGATCTGCGAGAAGCTCGGCGAGGGCGGGCAGGGCCTGGTCTTCCGGGCCGAGATGGGCGGCCGCCCGTTCGCGGTCAAGTGGTACCGGCCGTCGAAGAAGCGCAAGGCCAACGACCGCCTCTACGACGCGATCTCCCGCCTCGTGAGCAGCGGCCGGCCGCCGTGCAGCGCGTTTGCCTGGCCGATCGACCTGGTCGAGAGCAACGCCCACGACGGGTTCGGCTACGTCATGCCGCTGATGGACAAGCGGTTCATCTCGTTCGCGCAGCTGCTCCTGGCGCCGGATCCGCCGGACTTCCGCATGCTGATCAAGATCGGCCTGGGCCTCGTCGATGCCTTCGCCTCGCTGCACACCTCCGGCCTGTGCTACCGCGACATCAGCTTCGGGAATCTCTGGGTCGATCCGCTGGCCGGCGACATCGCCATCATCGACAACGACAACGTCGGCATCAACGGCGGCCGGGGCATGGTCAAGGGCACGCCCGGATTCATGGCGCCCGAGGTGGCCCGCGACGAGGCGCTGCCGTCGACCGAGACCGACCTGTACTCGCTCGCGGTGTTCCTGTTCTACCTCTTCTTCTTCGGTCACCCGCTGGACGGCCAGGCGGTGGAGGCCTCCTTCGGCTGGGACGGCGAGCACCGGCTGTCCGAAGAGGAGATCCTGCTCAAGCACTACGGCCTCGAGCCGGTCTTCGTCTACGACCCGGCCGACGACACCAACCGTCCGGTCGCCGGCAGCCCGGTCGCCAGCTGGTGGGCCCTGTACCCCGGCTTCTTCCGTGAGCTGTTCATCCAGTCCTTCACCAAGGGGCTGACCGATCCCACGCTCAACTCCCGGCTGACCGAGGGAGTCTGGCGCAAGGCCCTGTACCGGCTGGCCGACTGCGTCTGGGAATGCCCCGGCTGCGGCGCGGGCCTGCTCTTCGACCCCGCGGCGCCGACGGCCACGCGCTGCTGGCACTGCGGCGCGAGTCCCGAGCTGCCGCTGCTGCTGAGCGTCCTCGGCCATTCGATCGTGCTGCACCGCGGCGCGGTCCTGACCGGGCGGCACCTGCGCCTGCCGGCCAGGTCCGACGAGCCCGTCGCCGTGGTGGAGACCGACCCGCGCTATCCGGGCTCGGTCCTGCTGCGGAACAAGTGCGACCAGGCCTGGACGGTCAGCCTGCCCGGTGCGGAGCTCAAGTACGTCAAGCCCGGGCAGCGGCTGCTCGCCCGGCCGCTGACCTTCGAGCCGGGCGGGAAGCGAGCCACGATCGCACGCGCGGGGACGGAGCCGACCCGGTGAGCGACGCGCTGCCAGACCTGATCGCTCAGGTGCTGCCGGCCGGCACCGAGCAGCGCTTCCGCGCCGGCCGCCCGGTGACGATCGGCCGCGACACTGCCTGCGATCTGCGGGTCGACGGCACCGGGGCGTCCCGGCATCACGCGATCGCCACGCCCGAGCCAGGCACCGGGTGGGTGCTCATGGACCGGAGCACGAACGGCACCTTCGTCGACGGGCAGCGGGTGGGACGGCACGTCATCTCCGGGCCGCTCGTCGTCTCGATCGGTGACTCGGCCGGCGGAACGCAGATCCGGTTCGCCCCGGCGCAGGCGGTCAAGCCGGTGCCCGGCCGCCTGCAGAGGGCCGCCCTGCCGGGCCTCGGGCAGTTCAGCCGGGCCTACGACGCCGACGCGACGCGCATCCGCATCGGGCGGGCTCCCGACAACGACCTGGTGATCGATGACCTGCTCGTGTCGCGCTACCACGCCGAGCTGCGGCGCCGGCCCGACGGCCGCAGCCAGATCGCCGACCTGGGCAGCCACAACGGCACGTATCTGGACGGCAGGCAGCTGACCGGCCGCGCCGAGGTGACCGACGGGGCGATGATCTCGATCGGCCATCACGCGTTCGTGCTGTCCGGCGGGAGCCTCCAGGAGTTCATCGACTCCGGGGCGGCCAGCTTCGCGGCGATTGATCTCTCGGTCCGGGCCGGTACCAGGTACCTGCTCAAGGACCTGAGCTTCACCGCGGACGGCGGCGACTTCGTCACCGTGCTCGGCCCGACCGGTGCCGGCAAGTCCACGCTCATCAAGGCCCTGTCCGGCTACCGGCCGGCCGACACCGGCTCGGTCCTGTACAACGGCCGCGACATCTACGCCAACTATCAGGAGCTGCGCAACCGCATCGGCTACGTGCCGCAGGACGACGTCCTGCACCCGCAGCTGACCGTGCGCAGCGCCCTCCGGTACGCGGCACGGCTGCGGTTCCCGCCCGACGCCACCGGCAGCCAGCGGCACGCGCGGGTCGACGAGGTCATCGCCGAGCTCGGCCTGCAGGGCTGCGCCGACCTCCGGCTGGCAATGGTCTCCGGGGGCCAGCGCAAGCGCACCAGCATCGCGCTCGAGCTGCTGACCAAGCCGTCGCTGCTCATCCTGGACGAGCCGACCTCGGGCCTGGACCCCTGGTACGAGTGGACGGTCATGGAGCTGCTCCGCGGGCTCGCGGACGGCGGCCGGACCGTGGTGGCCGTGACCCACACGGTCGAAAGCCTGGATCTGTGCAACCGGCTCCTGTTCCTGGCCCCCGGCGGGCAGACCGCCTACTTCGGGCCGCCGGCCGAGAGCCTGCCCTACTTCGGCGTGCAGCGGCCCAAAGAGATCTTCAATCAGCTCAATCACGCCCCCGCGGGCGAGCTCGCGGCCAGGTTCGCGGGCTCGCAGCCGGACGCCAGGTACGTTCAGGCTCCGCTCGCGGCGGCTCGCGCCGGGAACGGGGGCTCCGCGGGCCGAAGCGCGCCAGCGGCGTCGCCCAGCTCGCCTGGCTGGATCAATCAGCTGGCCGCGCTCACGAGCAGGTTCGGCCGGGTGGTATCTGCCGACCGGCGCAACACCGCGATGCTGCTGCTGCAGGCGCCGATCCTCGGGATCCTGATGGCCGCGATCCTGCCGACCGGCACCCTGGCCCCTGGCGGCCAGAACGCGCGCGCCGCGGCGCAGGTCATCACCGCCCTCGTGCTGAGCGCCACCTATCTCGGCGCGTCCAACTCGATCCGGGAGATCGTCAAGGAGCGCGCGATCCTGACCAGGGAACGTGCGGTCGGCCTGTCACCGCACGCCTACGTGCTGTCCAAGGCCCTGCTGCTCGGCGTGATCACGATGATCCAGGCCGCGCTCCTCGTCGTGATCGGCGTGGCTCGTCAGCACGGGCCGGGCGCCGGGTCGGTGCTCGGCAGCGGACGAGTCGAGCTGTTCGTGGTGGCGTCGGCCACCGGCCTGGCCGCGATGGCACTTGGCCTGCTGATCTCTGCCCTTGTCTCCAACGCCGACAAGGCGCTGACGATCCTGCCGGTGCTGCTGTTCGCCGAGTTCCTGCTCACCGGCGGACTGTTCCCGGTCACCGCGCCCGGCCTGCGCGAGCTGAGCTACCTGTCCTCCGCGCACTGGGGGTATGCGGCCGCGGCGTCGACGGTGAACCTCCAGGGCCTGCTCGGGGGGTGCGGCGGGCCGGGCGCGGCCGCCGCTCTCGGCAGCGTGTGCACCGGCGCCAACGCCCATACGGCGGGCGCCTGGACCGGCGACATGGCCCTGCTCCTTGTGCTTGGCGGCGTCGCACTCATCGGCGCGATCGCAGCCGTCCGCCGGATAGGCCAGCCGCGCAGGCAGAAGGCCGCGGCGAAGTGAATCTCAGGGGAGAAAGGACTGATCACGATGAGCCAAGAATGGGACCCGCAAGGCGAGGTGAGCGCGGCCCTGACGTCCGCCGTTGCCGGGTTCGGCGCGGCCGTCCTCAACAACGCCGACATGCTGCGGAACGTCCTGGCCGACGACGTGGCCAGCTTTCCGCGCGAGATGAGCGTGCTCACCATGGCCGCGCAGGCCGGAGTGGCGGCATCGATCGCTGACCTGATCGGGCAGCAGGGCGTGGCGGCCAGTTCCGCCGTCAGCCTCGCTGCCGCCGACATGTCGGCCAGCCAGGGCGCCGACTCCGCCGGTGCGCTGTGGGCGGCAACTGCCGTCGCCGCCGCGCTCGGCTACCCGGTCTCCGCGGCGGCGCCAGCAGCGAACCAGCCTGCGCCCGCGCGCCCGCTCGTTCCTGCCACGGATCCCGGCGCGAACGCCGTCCGCCCGCCGGCCCGGCGCAAGCAGCTGTGGACGGCCGTCGCCGCGGTTGCGGTCGTCGGCGGCGCGATCGCCGCCTTCAGCCTGCACGGCTCCGGCTCGGGCAGCGATGCGGCCGCCCGCTGCGTCGTGGGCACGTGGTCGCTCGCCTCGGGAAAGCAGGTGTACCGGGAGTCCAGCGGCACCGTCCTGACGTTCCGGGCCACGAGCGGCGCGCAGGGGCTTGAGTTCAAGTCGAATGACCAGCTCCTGGTCGTGGATAACCAGCTGACGTACACCGCGGCGGCGTCTGGCGACACCATCACGTCGGTCACCACCGGCCAGGGCACCGCGAGCTACCGGGTCACCGGCACCCAGGTTCAGTTCCGGAACTCCGACGTCCCGGGCACGAACACGATCTACGAGAACGGCGAGAAGAACTCGTCCGCCAACGTCGGCTTGTGGGGCAACGACGTCGATCAGCTCACCTGCTCAGGTAACTCGATGACCCTCAGCAAAGACGACCTTTCCTATACCTACACGCGCGCGACCAGCCAGCCGAGCGGCTAACCAGAGCGGGGAGTACATCCGATGAGCGAGTTGCAGATAACGAGCAACGGCAAGACCCAGACTTTCCAGCCCGGCCAGATCATCCGGATCGGCCGAAGTCCCGACAACAACGTGGTCGTCTCCGACCCGACGGTGTCGCGAGAGCACGCGCGCCTGGTCGGCACCGATGACGGCTGGGTCTTCGAGGACATGGGCCAGGACCGGACGTTCGTCGGCGGACGGCCGATCACGCGCGTGGCTGTCGGCCCGCAGATGGAGGTCCGGCTCGCGACGCCGGACGGGCCGGCGCTGCTGATCCGCACCGGCGCGTCCGTCGTTCCGCAGCGGGCACCGGTCAGGGAGCAGCCACCGCAGCAAGCGCAGCCGGCCGCGGCGGCGGCGGCGGTGCCGGTGCCGGTGCTGGGCCGGAACGTGCCCGCCGCCGAAGGCCTCGGAGCGGCCATCAACATCCTGGTCCCGGTCAAAAGCTGGCTTAGCGACCCTGGCTGGCGGCAGTGGGGCCGACTGCTGGTCATCGTCTACGGGCTGCTGCCGATCATCTATCTGCAGTTGTTCGCGAACAGCACCAAGTTCTCAACTCCTGGGTGGGCCTACAGCCTGTACATCGCACCCTTGTGGGCGATCGCATTCTGGCTCCTGATCCGGCCGGGACGGATCACCGGGCAAACGGTCGCACTCGCGGCGGGCGTCATCGTCACCGTCCTGCTCTTGCTGCCCTCCCTCGTCACCTGGTGGGAGGGAGCAGTCCATACCATCTGGCTGATCAGCAACAACCCGCCGACCGTCGCGGTCTCGCACAATCTGCTCACGTGGATCGGTGGCGTCGGCTACCCCGAAGAGACAGCCAAGGCACTGCCTGTCCTCCTGGCCGCGCTCATTCTGCGCTCGCAAGGCAAGAAGCTGGACGCGCGCATGTGGATGTTCATCGGCACGATTGCCGGGCTCACTTTCGGCGTGGCCGAGTCCATAGGTTATGTGAGCAACGCGCTGCTCGATGCGACCAAGAACTCCGGCGATGTCATCTCTGACATCTTGCAGTTCTGCGAGCGAGTATTCGTCGACGGGTTCCAGCACGCGCTCTGGGCTGGCATCTCGGCTTTCTTCATCGGCATCGGCGTCAACTACCGGCGCCGGGGCATCCCGATCGTCTTGTTCGGGGTGACCCTTCCCGCGGTTCTGCACGGCTTGAACGACTGGTCCCTCGTCGAGTTCCCGAACAACCAGTGGGTCTGGATCGGCATCCAGACCGTCTCCCTCCTGCTGTTCGTCGGCTACACCATGTCGGCGGCGTCCATCGACCGTCAGGTGCGCAAGACGCCAATGTTCCGCGGCCAGTCAATGCTGCTCGACCCGCCCAGCGTGGTGCAGCCGAGCAGCACCTGAGCAGTTAGCAGTCTCTTCCAGGAGTTCAGAAAGCAGGTAGGACGATGACGGGACGGACATGGGACGCCGACGGCGAGGCGAGCTCGGCCTTGCGGACGATCCTCGCCGACTACGGCGAAGTTGGGCTCTCCAGTGAGCAGCTGATGACGAGCGTGCTGACGGACCTGATGCCCGAGACGCCGCGCGAGGCCAGCGTGCTGGTGTACGCGGCGAAGACGGATCTGGCCGGTGCCCTGCGGCAGCGTTCCGACCAGGGACTGTCGCCGCAGGCCGTGGTGGCTCAGGTCGCGGCGCTCCTCGAGGACCGCACCGGGCTGGCGGCAGACGCGTGCACCTGGGCCGCGAGGGCGATCGGAGCCGCGATCGGCGTCGTGCCCGAGTCCGGCGC
>DAIOWC010000154.1:13733-15499 GCA_036758685.1 Streptosporangiaceae bacterium
GCCGCCGACCGTCGTTCCGGACGCCGACGGCGGGCCGGCCGGCGCTTCCAGCGCAGCCGAGACGCCAGGGCACGTCGACGCGGGCAGGCGGCGCGTGCCGACGGTGCCCGATGCGGTCGCCGGCCTCGGGGTCGTCGCCATCGCGTCCTGGGGCTCGCTGCTCGCGGCCGTGCTGCTTCCGGTCTACGTCGAGGTCGCGCCGTACTCGCAGGGGATGCCGTGGTCGTTCATGCTGGCGCTCATCGGAGTGTCGCTGACCCTGGCGTCAGTGCTGAGCCTCGCGCGGCCCACCAGGCAGCTGGGTCTCGGCGCGATCTTCGGCGCTGCCGTCGTGACGGCGGCCTCGCTGGCCGAGCTGGCCTCGCTCTCCGCGCCCGGCGAACCTTTCCGCGGCCGCTTGCTCGTCGCGGAACTGCTGCTGGTGGTGATGGCGGCCGTGGCGGCGGCGGCGGCCGTTTCAGCCTTGCGGGCCCTGCGGCCCGGCCGGGCGCGGGCCGGCCAGCTTGGCGTGCTCCTGTGCGCCGCTGCTGCCTGCTTCGGCCTGTCCGCCATCCCGTCTCACGACGAGTTCCTGGCGGGCGGCCGGTGGTACGCGGCGTATCACCTGTTCGGGCTGGGATACACGGGCTGGGAGGACATCACCGGGGTCCTCTACATCGCGCTGCTCGCAGCGCCGCTCGTCGCGGCGACCTGGTTCCTGCGCGACCTCAGAGCCAGGGCTGGCGCCTGGGCCGGCTGGCTGGCCGTCAGCCCGGCGTTCCTTGTCGCCCTCAACCTGACCATCCTGGACACCCTGCTCCCGCCGTTCCGGGTCACTGCCTGGATGTACGTCAGCTGGGGCCTGTGGCTGACGGCGCTGGTCGCAGGCGCGGCGATGCTCACGCGCCAGCGGGCAGACCGGCTGGTGCCCGCCGTCACGTCGACCGCCTGATCCGCGTGCCCAGGGCCAGGGCACGCAACCGGCTCCCGGCAGGCTCAGCCTGCCGGGAGCCGGGCGTTCAGGCCACTGGTCGCGGCCTGGCACCATGGACAGGCAATGAACCTGACCGATCAGCTTCCCGACGGCGCGGAGCCGGATGACGTCTTCGCGGCCTTCAGCAACTGGGCCGCGGGCCAGGGCTTCACCCTGTACCCGCACCAGGAGGAGGCGCTGATCGAGATCGTTTCCGGCGCCAACGTGATCTTGTCGGCCCCGACCGGGTCGGGCAAGAGCCTCGTCGCCACCGGCGCTCACTTCACGGCGCTGGCCAGGGATGACCGGACGTTCTACACCGCGCCGATCAAGGCGCTGGTGTCGGAGAAGTTCTTCGCGCTCTGCGACATCTTCGGTCCCGACGAGGTCGGCATGATGACCGGCGACGGGACCGTGAACGGCGGTGCCCAGATCATCTGCTGCACCGCCGAGGTGCTCGCGAACCTGGCGCTCCGCGAGGGCACGGCGGCCGATGTCGGCCAGGTCGTGATGGACGAGTTCCATTTTTACGCCGACCCCGACCGCGGCTGGGCCTGGCAGGTGCCGCTGATCGAGCTGCCGCAGGCGCAGTTCGTGCTGATGTCGGCGACGCTCGGCGACGTGAGCCGGTTCGAGGCCGACCTGACCCGGCGCACCGGACGGCCGACCGCGGTCGTCGCGTCGGCCGAGCGCCCGGTCCCGCTGACGTTCTCGTTCGCGATGACGCCGCTGCACGACACCGTGCAGGAACTGCTCCAGACGCACGAGGCGCCGATCTACATCGTGCACTTCACCCAGGCCGCGGCGATCGAGC
>DAIOWC010000155.1:0-15495 GCA_036758685.1 Streptosporangiaceae bacterium
CGCTTGGGCACGTTGCACTTGACCACCGGGCCCCAGCAGCCGAGCTTGACCAGGCACTTGGGCGAGCCGTACTCGGTGGCGAAGTCGCCCTGCTCGTAGTACCCGGCGCGGTCGCAGCCCTCGTGGACCGTGGCGCCGAACAGCCAGGTCGGCCGCAGCGCCTCGTCCAGCGGGATCATCGGAGCGGCCCCGGCGACCTGGTAGAGCAGATAGAGAATGGTCTCGGACAGGTTGTCGGGGTGAATCGGGCAGCCGGGCACGCAGACGATCGGCAGGCCCGCCTTGGAGCGCCAGTCCCAGCCGAGGTAGTCGGGAACTCCCATGGCGCCGGTCGGGTTGCCCGCCATCGCGTGGATGCCGCCATACGTCGCGCAGGTGCCGACCGCGATGATCGCGGTCGCCTTCGGCGCGAGCCGGTCCAGCCACTCGCTCGTGGTCATCGGCTGGCCAGTGGCCGGGTTGTTGCCGAACCCGCACCAGTAGCCCTCGGACTTGATCGCCTCGTTCGGGATCGAGCCCTCGACCACGAGCACGAACGGCTCGAGCTCGCCGCGGTCGGCCTTGTGCCACCACTCGATGAAGTTGTCCGCGCCCTGCTCGGGTCCGCACTCGAAGTCGATCAGCGGCCAGTGGACCGCGATCTTCGGCAGCCCGGGCAGCGCGCCCAGCGCAATCTCCTCGATGCTCGGCTGGGTGGCCGCCGTGAGCGCGACGCTGTCCCCGTCGCAGCCAAGCCCGCCGTTCATCCAGAGGATGTGAACCGGCGACTCCTCGGTGTCAGCCTTTGACACATCTGTCTCTGTTCCAGTGGCCATCGCGGGGCCACCTCCTCGCTTGCGAATCGGCTGGATGCCCGGTGGTCCATACCCGGTGAGCGGCTAATAAGCCCTGGCCGCGCCGCTGCGTGATGGGCGGCATAACGGCCGCCGGGAGCGGCGAGGATGCGCCGTCGCATTTGGTCAAGGACGCACCTCGCCTTCGGTGATGCGCAGACGGTCGCAATGCTAGACCCGCGGGTTGGCACCGACAAGGAGGAACGGCGACTTCACCGGACAGAAATGTCCGGCCGATGACGTTTTTCCGGCCATTCCGGGGTATTCCCCCAGATCACGGGACTACCCATTAGTGACCGGCAGAGAAGACACTCGGCTCCGGCCACAACTGAGGCGGGACAGCCCAAATCTCGCGCACAGGGTTTCCGTTCCTGTCCGTACCACGTACATTGACTAGCGAACCCAGCCGTGGCCGCACGCCTGGGGGAAGGGCAGAGGGAGACGGATCGGTGGCGGAGCCCATCTACGGACCCGCGGGCAGCCCGATTGAGGTCGTGCCCGTCGTGGTGCTCTCCCAGGTTTTCACGGCCCGGCCGTCGTCAATCCCGGAGATTCGGGACTTCGTGCGCCGCTGCCTGGCCGAGTCGCCGCTCACCGAGGAAGGCACCCGCGAGGTCGGCGAGACAGTGTTCAGGGCCCTGCTCGACGCGGCGGGTCCCGACGGATCCATCCAGGTGGCCTTCCGGATCTTCCCCGAGCACGTCGAGGTCGACGTGCTCCACTCCGACCAGATCATCCATCCGCCAGTCATGCCCGGCCCGCCGGTTGCCGTTACGCGGCCCGCAGTCGCCGAGCCGGCCGGCCCGCCCGCTGGCCTTCGGTCGGTGCCGCCGGTCGCCGATGACCAGGCGGCCAGAGGCCCGGCCGGTTCCGTCGGCAAGGGCGGGTCCTCGACGTTTGCCGACTGGATGCAGGACGTGCTCCGTACCCAGGGCCTCACCCAGGAGGCCGCCGCGCGCCAGCTCGGTGTTTCGGTCAAGACAGTGAGCCGCTGGGTTGGCGGCGCAACGGAGCCGAGAATGCGCGACCTCCGCCGCATTCAAGAGGTATTCGGCGAGTTTCCGCTCCCGTAGTCTCCACGCAATTGCGTGTAGCACTTCCCGAAAAAGGCCAGACCTGTCTAGTCGGATCACTGGACGCGCCCCCACTTGTGTCCTACCTTTCTGCTATGGCGATTCACGCTGGACGCCACCAGTTCGGAACGGATCGGGGCCGCATCACATTACGGACCTCGCGCGACGGGCTGGCCGCTTCGGCTGGTCATGATCTGACCATTGAGATCGGGTACTGGTCGGCCGAGCTTGTGGTGGCCGATGACCTTTCGCCTTCCAGCCTGAATGTGACCGCTGACCTGGGGTCACTTGTCGTTGTCGATGGAACGGGCGGGCTTAAGCCACTCACTGACCGTGACAAGCGCGAGATTGTCATCAGTGCGCGTAAGGTCTTGTCCGTGGACAGGTTTCCGCAGGTCACGTTCACTGCCGGCGCATTCAAGGCCGACGCGGAGGGCGGCGGGGGCACCATCGACGGCACGCTGACGCTGGCCGGCAAGTCCGGGCCGCTTCAGCTACTGGTCAGCCCCGGCGGATCAGGCAGCTACCACGCCGCCGGCACCATCCGGCAGACGGACTTCGGCATCAAGCCGTACAGCGGATTCCTCGGCGCGCTCAAGGTCAAGGACGCCGTTGAGGTCGCCGTCGACGTCGACCTGTCGTCGGCGGCCGATCAGGAGTCGGCCGCATGACCACTGCCGCCGGCCCCGCCGCAACCGCGAACGACCAGGTCGCGAGCCTGTTCGCGCGGCGTGAGCAGCCGGTGCGCGAGTTCGCCGAGCGGGCCGAGGCGGTCGCCGATGCCTGCTATCAGATGGCGCTGCGCTTCCATCAGGGCGGCAAGCTCGTAGTCTTCGGCACGGGCGGTCCCAGTACCGACGCGCAGCACGTCGCGGTCGAGTTCGTGCATCCCGTGATCGTCGGCAAGCGCGCGCTGCCAGCCATTTCGCTGACCTCCGACGTGGCCACGGTGACCGGGATCGCAGCCCGCGACGGCATGGCCGCGATCTTCTCGCACCAGCTTCGCTACCTGGCCCAGCCGGCCGACATCGCGCTCGGCATTTCCGCTGACGGCAACTGCGCGAGCGTCCTGTCCGGCTTGCTCACCGCGCGTGAGCTCGGCCTGCTGACGATCGCGCTGGTCGGCGGGGACGGCGGCGCGATCGCCGCGTCCCCCGCCGTCGACCATCTGCTCGTCACCTCGGCGACCGACCCGCGCGTGGTCAAGGAGATGCAGGTCACCTGCTATCACGTGCTCTGGGAACTCGTGCACGTGTTCTTCGAGCAGCCGGGCGTGCTCGGACCGGGGGTGGTCGCATGAGCACCACCCCGCACTGCGATGGCGACGTCTGCATCACGTGCTCGGACACGGCTGTCCAGGTGCGCGTGGTAGAGCTGCTCCCCGACGCGCTCGCGCTGGTCGACACCGGCTCTGGCCAGGAGGAAGTCAGCGTCGCGCTGGTCGAGGCCGCGGTCGGCGACACGATCCTGGTGCACGCCAAGGAAGCGATCGCGGTGGTGCCGTCATGACCGCACCGGGCTCGATCGAATCCCTCTACCCGTTCCTGTACTCAGGCCAGACAGATGTGTCTGCCGTGCTGGAGCAGGTCCGTCAGTCGACCGCGGCCAAGGCCGAGGAGATCCTGCAGCTGCGCCGGACGGTGCTGGCCGCCGACAGCCAGCGCCTCGTCGACTGCGCGCGTCAGATGGCCGCGCGGTTCAGCGCCGGCGGCCGGCTGTTCGCGTTCGGCAACGGCGGCAGCGCCACGGACGCCCAGCAGCTGGCCACCATGTTCCTGGCACCGGGCGGCTCGGCCCGGCCGCTGCCGGCGCTCGGGCTCGCCAGCGATGCGGCTGTGCTCACCGCGCTGAGCAATGACATCGGCGTGGACGTCGTGTTCGCCCGGCAGATCGCCGCGTTCGGGACCAGGCAGGACATGGCCGTCGGGCTGTCGACCAGCGGCAACTCCGAGAACCTGCTCCGCGCGTTCGACGAGGCCAGCCGCCGCGGCCTGCTGACCATCGGCATCGCCGGGTACGAGGGCGGCCGGATGGCCGAGCTGGACAGTATTGACTACCTGTTCGTCGCGCCATCGGCGTCCGTGCACCGGATCCAGGAGGCCCAGACGACGATCTACGACGTCCTCTGGGAACTCTGCCAGGCGGAGCTGGCTTCGCCCGCGGCAGCCCGTTCCGGCTCCGAAGGGGCGGCGTCATGAGCGGCAGGCTGCTGATCGCGGGGGTCGGGAACATCTTCCTCGGCGACGACGGGTTCGGCGTCGAGGTCGCGGCCCGGCTGGCCAGCGCGCAGCTGCCGGGCTGGGCGCACGTCGTCGATTACGGCATCCGGGGCATGCACCTGGCCTACGACCTCGCCAACGGCTACCAGTCGATGATCCTGATCGACGCGACCGCGCGCGGCAGCGAGCCCGGCACCATCTACGTGATCGAGCCGGACCTGCAGCCGCTGACCGGCGACGCGGCCGTGGACGGCAACCCGCTGTTCAACGCGCACGGCATGCAGCCCGACGTCGTCTTCGGGATGCTCGGCATGCTCGACAGTGCCGACCCGGAGGGACGACCCCCCGGATCCCCCCGCGGCAGTTCCAAGCACGTGATCGTCGTCGGCTGCGAGCCGGCCAGCCTCGACCACGGCATGGGACTGAGCGAGCCCGTGGCCGCCGCGGTCGACGAGGCGGTCCGCGTGGTGCTTGACCTGGTGGCCGGCATGGACGACGGCGAACAGCAGCTAGTTGGGAAGGAGCGGACACATGTGCCTCGGGATCCCCGGTGAGGTAATCGAGATCCTGCCCGACCAGCCGGACCTGGCCAGGGTTGATGTCAGCGGCGTCCGCCGCGTCATCAACATCGGGCTGCTGGAGAACGAGACGATCGCCCCCGGCGAGTGGGTGCTGATCCACGTCGGGTTCGCGCTGTCGAAGATCGACGAGGCCGAGGCGGCCGCGGCGCTGGAGTTCCTCGAGGGCATCGGACAGGCCTACGAGGACGAGCTCGCCGCGCTCGCGGAGTCACGGATCGAGTAGGGGGACACGGGGTCATGCGATTCGTCGATGAGTTCAGGGATGCCGACAAGGCGCACGCGCTCGCGGCCAAGATTGCCAGCCTGTGCGAGCCCGGCCGTCAGTACAAGCTGATGGAGGTGTGCGGCGGCCACACCCACACGATCTACAAGCACGGGCTGGAGGACTACCTGCCCGAGCAGATCACGCTCGTGCACGGGCCCGGCTGCCCGGTCTGCGTCATTCCGATGGGCCGGGTCGACGACGCGATGGCGCTGGCGAGCGACCCCGACGTGATCATGACCTCGTTCGGCGACATGATGCGGGTGCCGGGCAGCAACGGCTCGTTCTTCGACGCCAAGGCCCGCGGCACCGACATCCGGATGGTCTACTCGCCGCTTGACTCGCTCAAGATCGCCCGGCAGAACCCGGACAAGCGGGTCATCTTCATGGCCATCGGCTTCGAGACCACCGCGCCGTCGACCGCCATGACCGTCCTCCGGGCCGCGGCGGAAGGCCTGACGAACTTCTCGATCTTCTGCAACCACGTCACGATCATTCCGGCGATCAAGGCCATCCTGGACTCCCCCGACCTGCGGCTCGACGGTTTCATCGGCCCCGGGCACGTGTCCACGGTGATCGGGTGCCGGCCGTATGAGTTCATCGCCCGTGACTACGGCAAGCCGGTGGTCGTCGCGGGATTCGAGCCCCTCGACATCCTGCAGTCGATTTACATGCTCATGCTGCAGCTCTCGCAGGACCGGGCTGAGATCGAGAACCAGTACTCCCGCGTCGTTCCCTGGGACGGGAATGTGGTGGCGCTGCGGGCTATCGGCCAGACGATGGAGTTGCGGCCCTACTTCGAGTGGCGCGGTCTCGGCTTCATCTCGCACTCGGCGCTCAAGGTCCGCTCGGACTACGCGAAGTTCGATGCCGAGCTGCTCTACTCGGTGCCCGGCGTGCGGGTCGCCGACCCGAAGGCCTGCCAGTGCGGCGAGGTGCTGAAGGGCGTGCTCAAGCCGTGGGAGTGCAAGGTGTTCGGCACGGCCTGCACGCCGGAGACTCCGATCGGGACCTGCATGGTGTCGCCAGAGGGCGCCTGCGCCGCCTACTACAACTACGGCCGCCTCACCCGCACGAGGGTCAAGGAGGCGAGCACGTCATGACCACTCCGGACACTCCCACCACCGCGGGGGTTCCGGCTGTCGCCCCCGCCGGGTGGGTCGCCGAGGCCCTGCGCGAGCACGAGGCAGCCAGCCGGTTCGAGCACCACGGGTCGCCCCAGCCGCTGCCCGGCACCGTCCGCGAGGAGATGGTGCTGGAGCGGATCGACCGGGCGCGCCGAGCCCGGCCGCGGGTCAAGGAAGAGCGCATCGTCATGTCGCACGGGGCGGGCGGCAAGGCCACCCAGACCCTGATCGAGGCGGTGTTCCTCGAGGCGTTCCGCAACCCGCTGCTCGAGCCGCTGGAAGACGCGGCCCGGCTGCACGTCAACGGCGCCAAGGTCGCGCTCACTACCGACTCGTACGTCGTGTCCCCGCTGTTTTTCCCCGGCGGGGACATTGGCGACCTGGCCGTGAACGGCACGGTCAACGACCTGTCCATGGCCGGAGCGGTCCCCTTGTACCTGTCGGCGGGGTTCATCCTTGAAGAGGGCTTCCCGGTCGCCGACCTCATGAGGATCACCGCGTCGATGCAGGCTGCGGCCGAGCGGGCCGGGGTGCAGGTCGTCACCGGCGACACCAAGGTCGTCCAGAAGGGCAAGGCCGACGGCTGCTACATCAACACCGCGGGCGTCGGGGTCATCGAGCACGACATCAGCCTGGGCGTGGCCAACGCCCGCCCCGGGGACACGATCCTGGTGTCGGGCCCGATCGGCGACCACGGCATCACGATCATGCTGGCCAGGGGCGAGCTGGACATCGAAGCCGATATCGAGTCCGATACGGCGCCGCTGAACGGCCTGGTCGCGGGCCTGCTGGCGGCTACCCCCGGCATCAGGGCACTGCGGGACGCGACCCGCGGCGGCGTGGCCACGATTCTCAACGAGATCGCGACCGCGGCCGGCGTCGGAGTCATGGTCAACGAGGACGACATACCTGTCCGGGCAGAGGTGCGGGGTGCCGCCGAGCTGCTCGGAATCGACCCGATGTACGTGGCCTGCGAGGGGCGTCTGGTCGCTGTCGTGGACAGCGCTCGCGCCGACGCCGCGCTGGCCGCGCTCCGGGCGCATCCGCTGGGCCAGCAGGCGGCGATCATCGGCCGGGTCACGGCCGAACCGCCCGGCATTGTCCAGCTGAAAACTGCGTTTGGCGGCACGAGGATCGTCGACCTGCTGGTCGGGGATCCGCTGCCTCGGATCTGCTGAGTGAGAGCGAGCAAGCTAGTGCACGAGCTGGCCATTACGGAGGGCCTGGTAGACGCCGTGACCGAGCGTCTGCCCGGGGCGAGGGTCACTTGTGTCCGGCTGGAGATCGGCGCACTGTCCGGAGTGGTGGCCGACTCGCTGCGATTCTGCTTCGACCTGGTGACCGAGGGAACGGACCTGGAGGGTGCGGCGCTGGAGATCGACCAGCCGGCCGCGACATGCCATTGCCGGGTTTGCGGTCAGGATTTCGAGCCGGATGGCCCGATCGCCTTGTGCCCCTGCGGGAGCGCCGAGGTGACAGTGCTGTCCGGACAGGACCTCAAGATAACGTCAGTGCAGGTGGCTTAGGTATGTGCGGAACATGTGGCTGCAGTTCGGGCGCCGTCATCACCCTCCTGGCGCCCCGTCAGGTCCCGGCCTGGCTGGGCGGACCCGCTGCCCGGCGCGGGCTCAGCCGGGTGCATTACCTGCACGAGCACGACCATACGGGTCATGAGCATGCTGGTCATGACGACCATGAGCACGGCGCTCACGAGCCCGCCCACCTGAGCCACATCCACGCCGGGCGGACCGTCGAGCTTCAGCAGAAGGTGCTGGCCAAGAACGACGACCTGGCCCAGCGCAATCGCGACTGGCTGCACGAGCGCGGCATCCTGGCCGTCAACCTCATGAGCTCGCCCGGCTCGGGCAAGACCACGCTGCTGGAGCGGACGACCAGGGAGCTCGCCGGGAAGATGGCCATCTCGGTCATCGAGGGCGACCAGGAGACCACGCTGGACGCGAAGCGCATCCAGGCCGCTGGCAGCCGGGTCGTGCAGATCAACACCGGCGTCGGCTGCCACCTGGACGCCGACATGGTCGCCCAGGGGCTACGCGGCCTCGACCCGCCGAGCGGCTCGATCGTCATCATCGAGAACGTCGGCAACCTCGTCTGCCCGGCGCTGTTCGACCTGGGCGAGGAGGCCAAGGTTGTCCTCGCCTCGGTCACCGAGGGCGCGGACAAGCCGCTGAAGTACCCGCACATGTTCCGCCAGGCGGACCTGGTCCTGCTGAATAAGACCGACCTGCTGCCGTACGTCGAATTCGATCTCAAGCAGTACATGACCGACCTCCGCCGCGCGGCGCCCGACGCCCTGCTCTTGCAGGTCTCGGCCACGACCGGGGACGGCGTTCAGGCCTGGTACGACTGGCTGCGCCGCCGCGTCCCGGCCCCGCACGACTAGCACCGGCTCCCACGTGCACCTGGCAATTTGTCCTAGTTACTGTCCGCCAAAACTGATCCGGCGCTGAGTCGTCGCGCCCGACGGCGGTCTTACACCAGACCCAGGCGGTCGCGCGTGCCGGCGACCACGGCCTGGCCGAGGCTGATCCCGCCGTCGTTGCACGGCACCCGGCTGTGCGTGAGCACCCGGAAACCCATGTCCTCCAGCCGGCGCACGGCCATCGTGGTCAGCAGGAGATTCTGGAAGACCCCGCCGGACAGGGCGACCACTCGAAGGCCAGACCGGTCCCGCAGGGTCGAGCAGACCGCGGCGATCGCCGCGGCCACCCCGTGGTGGAAACGGGCGGCGATGACGGGCCGGTCCACTCCGGCGGCCAGGTCGTCCGCGGCCGCCCGGATCAGGTCCGCGCCCCGGATCAGCACGTGGGTGTCAACGGCGATCCGAGCCGAGTACGCATCGCGGGTGCCGGTGCCGGGGTCCGCCAGTTGCTCGAGCTCGATCGCGGCCTGGCCCTCGTAATGGATGAGGTCCCTGACCCCGAGCAGCGCCGCCGCGGCGTCGAAGAGCCGCCCGGCGCTCGAGGTCAGCGGCGAGTTGATACTGCGCGCGGCCATGGCGGTGATGGCGGGCCAGGCTTGCCCGTTCCGGTCCCTGACGGCCAGGCCCGCGGGGAGACCGTCCGGGTACGCGGCCTCGAGGTAGATGGCGGCCATCCGCCACGGCTGGCGGATCGCGGCGGCGCCGCCGGGCATCGGGAGCGGCTCGAGGAAGCCGGCGCGCTCGAAGCCGTGCAGGTCCGCGATCAGGAACTCGCCGCCCCAGATCGTGCCGTCAGCCCCGTAGCCCGTGCCGTCGAACGCCACGCCGATCACCGGCTCGTCGGCGTCGTTGTCGGCCATGCAGCCGGCGATGTGGGCGTGGTGGTGCTGCACGCCGACGAGATCGACGCCGGTGAGCTCGGCGGCGTACTTGGTCGACAGATAATCCGGGTGCAGGTCATGGGCGACGACCTGCGGCTCGATGCCGAAGAGCCGGCGGAAGTGCTCGATGCCGGCGGTGAACGACTGCAGCGTCTCGGCGTTCTCCAGGTCGCCGATGTGGTGCGAGATGAAGGCACGGTCCTCCTTGGCCAGGCAGAACGTGTTCTTCAGCTCGGCGCCGCAGGCCAGCACGGGCCGGGTGAAGCCGGGCCGGACGCGCAGCGGCTCGGGCGCGTAGCCGCGGGACCGGCGCAGCACGGCCTCCCGGCCGCCGAAGGCGCGCACCACCGAGTCATCGGTCCTGATGTGGATGGCCCGGTCGTGCACCAGGAACGCGTCGGCGATGCCGGCCAGCCGCACGAGCGCGTCGGCGTCGCGATAGGCGATGGGCTCGTCGGAGGTGTTCCCGCTGGTGACTACCATCGGCCGGGCAAGCCGCTCCAGCAGCAGATGATGCAGCGGCGTGTACGGCAGCATCAGGCCAAGCTGACGGTTGCCGGGCGCGACCGACGGCGCGATGCGGTCAGCCGCCCCCGGCCGCGCAGGTGCGAGGACGATGGGCCGCCGGCCGCTGGTCAGCGACTGCTCGGCCGCCTCGTCCAGCTCGCAGAGCTCGCGGGCCGACGCCAGGTCGGGGACCATCACCGCGAACGGCTTGTCCTCGCGATGCTTGCGCGCGCGCAGCGCCCCCGCGGCCGCCTCGTTCCCGGCATCGACGGCCAGGTGGTAGCCGCCGAGCCCCTTGAGGGCCAGGATCTGCCCGGACCCGATTAAAGCGGCCGCCGCGCCGATCGGGTCGGCCGAGGAGCCCGGCCGCCGCACCCGGCGCGCGTCGGTCAGCGCCAGATGGGGCCCGCAGGCCGGGCAGCAGATGGGCTGGGCGTGGAACCGGCGGTTCGCCGGGTCGTGGTACTCGGCCGCGCACTGGTCGCACATCGCGAAGCCGCTCATCGTGGTCTGCGGCCGGTCGTAGGGAACGTCGCGGATGATCGTGAACCGCGGCCCGCAGTTGGTGCAGTTGATGAACGGGTAGCGGTACCGGCGGTCGGCCGGGTCGGCCAGCTCGCGGAGGCAGTCGGCGCAGGTCGCGCTGTCCGCGGAGACCAGCGCGTGACGGGCCCCGCCCGGCACGCTGCCGGCGATCGTGAACTCAGCCGACCCCACCGGGGCCGCCGCCACGGCCTTGACCCGGTCGATCCGCGCCAGCGGCGGCGCCTGCTGCTCAAGCAGCACGAGGAACTTGCTGACGCTGTCCGCCTCCCCCTCGACCTCGGCGAACACGCCGTCGACGTCGTTGCCGACGAAGCCGGTCAGGCCCAGGCTCGTGGCCAGCGAGTAGACGAACGGCCGGAAACCGACCCCCTGGACGACGCCCTCGACCCGGATCGTGCTCCTGACCAGCTCGCCCATGGTTCTAGTGTGGCTTCTGCCGGGTAAAACGGCAGCCATGCCCGGCACCTTCACCACGGTGATGGAACACATCGCCCAGGGCTTCGAGGCCCTCGGCGTTGCGGTGCTGGTCATCGGCGTGGTGTGGTCGGTCGCGCTCGCCCTGGTGGTATGGCGCCGGTCCAGGGCGGCAGACAGGGCGTTCCTGGCCCTCCGCCGCGCGTTCGGCGCGTCGCTGCTGCTCGGCCTGGAGGTGCTGGTCGCCGCCGACCTCATCCGGACGGTGGCCGTGTCCCCGACCGTCGAGAACGTTCTCGTCCTCGGGTTGATCGTGCTGATCCGGACGTTCCTCAGCTTCTCCCTGCAGACCGAGATCGACGGCGTGGTGCCCTGGCGGCGCGCACTGCATAGCGGCGCCGGTCAGATGGCGAAGGCCACCAGTGCGGCGCTGCGACCCGGCGGCGAGTGACGCTTACCTGAGCCCGGCGAAGAGATCATCTTCCGGCAGCGGCGCGCCGGTGGTGTCCGTGGCCCGGATGAAGGTCTCGAAGCCGAAGGCCTCCGAGGCGATCTCCGGAGGGATCTTGCTGAACCACGAGTCCTGGATCTGGCTGGCGTGCGCCATCAGCGCCTCGCGCTTGCGCTCCACGACCGACCGGATGTCCACCGACGTCGTGATCCGCTGCTCGGCGTCGGCCATCTGCTGGCGCTGCTCCTCGGTGAACTCCCGCTCCTCCCCGATATCCACGCCGGCCTCGCGCAGCGCCTCCCAGACCTTGCGCCAGGTGCTCGGCCGCATGGCGCTCTGGTAAAACTTGGCCGGCAGGCCCGTCAGCTCGACCGCGGCGGCCGCGGCCAGGCTTGCGTGCACGTGATCCGGATGCTGGTACATGCCCTTGTCGTCGTAGGAGATGACTACCTGCGGCCGGTACTGCTCGATCAGCGCGCCGATACGCCCGGCGACCTGCTCGAGCGGGATGTTGCAGAACGCGTCGGGCCGGTTTTTGTACTCCCAGTCCGGCATGCCCGAATCGTGGTATCCGAGTAGCTCCAGGTGCGTGACACCCAGGATCTTGGCCGACTGGCGCAGCTCGGACAGCCGGAGCTGGGCCACCGCCTGCTCATCGTGCCCGTCGTCGCCAGGCTTGACCTGTCCCGGAGCGTCGCCGAACTCGCCGTTCGTGCAGGTCACGACCACGGTGCGGATGCCCTGGTCGCCGTAGAGCGCCAGGACCCCGCCCGTGCTCGACGCCTCGTCATCGGGATGTGCGTGAACGGCCATCAAGGTAAGGGTGTCTGCCATAGCCCCATGGTAGGCAGGGGTGATGACAGGTTCTGATGGGGCAAGGGCGGCGCTGGCCGCCGAGCGCGAGCTAGTCCTGGCCCGGCTGGCCGGACTGCGCCGCGATCTCGGCAGCTCGATCGATGCCGCGGCGGCGGCCAACGCCGATGACGAGCACGACCCCGAGGGCGCCACGATCGCCTACGAGCGCCAGCTGGTCGCCGCGCATATCGAGGGCGCGGAAGAGCAGCTGGGCCAGGTCGACGCCGCTCTCGCCCGCCTCGACGCAGGCAGCTACGGGATCTGCGCGGGCTGCGGCCAGGCCATTGCGCCAGCGCGCCTGGCCGCCCGCCCGACCGCGACTACCTGCATCAGCTGCGCTCAGGCGCGGTAGCTACCGGCAGTGGGTGGTCGCCTTGGCCACCACGAAGCCTTCGACGCCGTTGCCGGTCACGCTGTGACCGCTGTCGCTGACGAACGTGTAGAGGCGCCGGCCACGGTAGGTGACCTGGAGCCGGTGGCCGAACTTCGCGACGCCGAGACAGCTGGCCCCCGCCGGCATGGTCTTGCCGGCCGGCATGAACAGGGGCGGCCAGACTCCAAGGCACCCGCCCGTGCAGGACCCGTTGCCCTTAGGCAGGTAGTAGAGCGAGCGGCCGCCCAGCGTCACGAGGATCTTCCCGAAGTGCCCGCGCGTCGCCTGGTCGACGACCCGCGTCGAGCGGGCGGTCGACGCGGCCGTGCTCGCCGCCACCGCAGTCCCCGTCACGCCGGCGCCGGCCAGCGCTAATGCCAGTCCCGTGGTCGCTACTCGTCGTGCCGCAGGCCTTCTGATCACAGAGTTCACTGTCGCCTCCACTGCCAGGACCCGGCCCCGATGAGTAACACGCTCTGCCGGGAGCCGCGGTTCAGGGCCTAAGCTCGTGCTCCTAGGCAGAGGAGGACGGCCATAAGCACTCATCCCAGCCCAGCCGCCACTCCCGGAGCACCGTCACCGGAGCTAGTGCACCGAGTTGAGGCCGCGCTGCGGGCGTCCGGCACCGCGCCCAACGCGGTAGTCCGGCAGACCGACTTCTGGGACACCAGCTACGAGTGGCGCCGGCTCTTCAGCGAGCTGCTCGGGACGTTCCTGCTCGTCACCGTCGCCGTCGGCGGCGGCATGGTGAACGCCAGGTTCGGCGGGTCCGCGGTACCGGGGCCGGCCAGGGTCGTCGCTCCCGCCCTGATGGTCATGGCCATCATCTTGTTCATGGGCGCCGTGTCCGGTGCGCACCTGAACCCGGCGGTCAGCATCGCGTTCGCAATGCGCGGCAACTTCCCCTGGCGCCGCGTCCCGTCCTACATCGTGGTGCAGTTCGCGGGAGCAATCCTGGCGACGCTGGTGCTGCGCGGCCTGCTCGGCGGCCAGGGAAACGCCGGCCTCACGCTGCCCGGGTCGGGAGTCTCGACGACCACCGCCCTGCTGTGGGAGGTACTGCTCACGACCGGCCTGGTCAGCACCGTGCTCGGCACGGCGTCCGGGGCACAGCAGCTAGGTCCGGTGGCCGCCTTCGGCGTCGGCAGCTACATCGCGCTCGCCGGCCTCATCGGAGCTCCGGTCAGCGGCGCGTCGATGAACCCGGCCCGGTCGCTCGGCCCGGCCCTGGTCGTCGGCACCTGGACCTCGTGGTGGGCCTACCTCGCCGGCCCCCTGATCGGCGCGTTCATCGCCGTGGGCATCGCCTACGTCCTGCGGGGACCCGGCGGCGGCCTGCACGGCACGCAGGCGGCCCAGGGCACTCTCGGCACGCTCTGGCAGCCCGGTCGCATCGGCACCGCTAGTCACGCTCCCGACCGCCCGGCTACCGCCACCGGCCCGCCCATCGGCACCGAGTCCGGCACCGACCCCCAGTCAGGCCCGGAGCACGGCAGCGAACCCCAGCGCGGCGGCCCGGCGGCCTAATAGACCGGCGCTGGATCGGTGCGCAGCCGGCTCGCTCAGGCCATCCGGTCCAGGATCTGGCGGACCAGGTCCATGGGCGTCTGCGGGTGCAGGAACGCGAACCGCGCGACCGTCTCGCCCTCCCACACCGTGGGCGGGATGAACGCGACCTGGTCATCGAGCAGCCGGTCCGCCCAGCGCGCGTAGTCGGGCTCCTGCCACCCCCGCCGCCGGAACAGCACCACCGACAGGTCCGGATCCCTGATCAGCTCCAGATACTCGCGCGACCTGATCTCCGCCGCCGTCTGCCGCGCCAGGCCGATCGCGGTCTCGATGGCGTCGGAGTAGGCCCGGATCCCGTGCACGCACAGCGAGAACCACAGCGGCAGCCCGCGCGCCCGCCGCGTGAGATGGTAGGCGTAATCGGTCGGGTTCCATTCCCCTGGCCGCTCGTGGATGACGTCGAGGTAGCCCGCATCCTGCGTATGAACGGAACGGGCTAGCGCTGGCTCCCGGTACAGCAGCGCCGCGCAGTCGTACGGCGCGAACAGCCACTTGTGCGGGTCAACCACGAACGAGTCCGCGTGCTCGACGCCCGCGTAGGCGTCGCGGACGCTCGGCGCGAACAGGCCCGCCCCGCCGTACGCACCGTCCACGTGAAACCACAGGTCGTGCTCGCGGGCGATCCCGGCTACGCCTGCCAGGTCATCGATGATGCCGGCGTTGGTCGTGCCGGCCGTGGCGGCGATCAGCGCGAGCGAGGCCGGGTCACCGTCCGCCTCGATGGCCGCCCGCGCTGCCTGCCCGGTCAGCCGGTGGTCGCGTGTCGGCACGACCAGGGCATCCATCTCGAGCAGCTGGAGGGTGTTGTGGATGGATGAGTGCGCGTCGGAGCCGACCACGGCCCGCCAGCGCCGGCCGGGCACTGCCGCCGGCCGCCGCTTGGCCATCTCGCGCGCGACCGCCAGCGCCGACAGGTTCGCGGCCGAGCCGCCCGAGACGAAGCAGCCGCCCGCCCCGGCCGGCAGGCCCGCACGGTCCGCGATCATGCGGAGGACCTGATTCTCCGCGTGGATGGCGCCAGCCGCTTCCAGCCAGGAGATGCCCTGGATCGAGGCGCAGGAGACCAGCATGTCGAACAGCAGCGACGCCTTAGTCGGCGCCGCCGGGATGAAGCCGAGGAACCGCGGGCTGTCGGCGGAGATGACCGCGGGCGCCACCACCGAGGCGTAAACCCCGAGCACCTGATCGGGATCGTGGCCATCCTCGGCCAGCAGGCCGCGCAGGGCCAGGTCCAGCTCGGCTGGATCGCGCGACCCCGTGTCAAGCGGTACCGGGTCGAGCCGCAGCCGGTTCTCGGCGTAGGCCAGCACCGACCGGATCATCTGCTCGGTGGTGCGGTCGACGCTGTGCATCATTCCTCCGGG
>DAIOWC010000156.1:0-15281 GCA_036758685.1 Streptosporangiaceae bacterium
CGAGCAGGGCCACCACGCCGTTG
Organism: Streptosporangiaceae bacterium; assembly: GCA_036758685.1. Taxonomy (GTDB): domain Bacteria; phylum Actinomycetota; class Actinomycetes; order Streptosporangiales; family Streptosporangiaceae; genus JAJYUU01. The sequence goes on from DAIOWC010000156.1 coordinate 24, forward strand.
CCGATGAGGCTGGCCGTGGTGTCGTGACCCGCGACCACGAGCTGGAACAGGCTCGACAGCACCTCCTGCGTCGTCAGCCCGTCGTCCTGCGCGGCGACCAGGACGCTGACCAGGTCGTCGGCGGGGCGGCGACGCTTGGCGTCGGCCAGGTCGCGCAGGTAGCCGACGATGCCGTCCGAGGCCTGGACCGCTGAGGGCGGCGGGTCGCCGGCCCATCCGGTCAGCAGCACCTGGAACCAGGCGTGCAGGCGGGGCCAGTCGGCTGCCGGGATTCCGAGCAGTTCGCCGATGACCCGGAACGGCAGCGGATGGGCGTAGCCCTGGACGAGGTCCACGGTGGCGCCAGGGCCGAGGGCGTCCAGGTCGTCGAGCAGGCTGGCGGCGATTGTCCTGATGGCCGGCTCCAGCGCGGCGATCCTGGCCGGCGCGAAGGCACGGGCCACGAGGCGCCGCAGGCGGGTGTGGTCCGGCGGGTCGACGTTGAGCATGTGCCGCGAGAACTCCGGTCCGGGCAGGCCCTCCGCCACGACGTCGCCGTCTTCCCGCAGCGCGGCCAGCATGTCCTTGGAGATGCCGGCGTCATTGAGCGCCTGCCGGGCGGCGTCGTAACCGAGCACGATCCAGGCGGGATGACCGTCGGCGAGGCGCGCCTTCTGGACCGGGCAGCGCGACCGGGCCTCGGCAAAGTGCCGGAACGGGTCGTCCCGGATCGCGGGCGCCCAGCCGCCCCAGGTCGCGAGCGGGTCAGCCATTGTCGGTCTCCGGCCGGTAGCCCGTGCAGAGCAGGTCGATCCGGTCGATGTGGCCGCCATCGGTGGCGTCGGCGTAGGCCAGCTGCTCGACGGTGAACCAGCCGGGGCCGAGCCGCTCGGCCTGAAGTCGGAGCCGCCACCGCAGGTGCAGGCGGCCGCCGACCTCGCCCACCGTGGCATCGACGAGCTCGAAGTCCTCGGTGTTGCCGAACCAGTGGGCAAACTGGTCGGCGATCACCTGGGCGCCGGTCCACTCCCTGAAGCCGGGCGGCAGCAGGGCGCGGAGCCGGACGTCGGCGGTGAGAGCGCCCCCAAGCCGGGCGAAGTCCTGGGCCGCGAGGCCCTCAAGGAACGATCCGGCGAGCGCGAACTGCGGGACGGTGGCGGCGGGGCCGTGATCAGGTGACGTCGTGCTCATGGATCCGTTCTACGGATCCGCAGCCGCGAGCGGATCGGGCAACTACCCGATCTTTTCGTCAGGCCCCGGGCTCGCCGGAGGCTTCGATCAGGCCGTGCCGCATGGCAAACAGGGCGGCCTCGGTCCTGGTTTTCACCCCGAGCTTGGCGTAGATGTGCTCGAGGTGGGTGGAGACGGTCTTGCGGCTGACGTGGAGCTCCGCCGCGATCTCGGGGTTTGAGCGTCCCCGGCCGAGGCGGATCAGCACCTCGGCCTCGCGCGCTGTCAGTCCCGACGGCAGTCCGGCCCGGCGGCGGGGCCGATGGCCGGCCGCCTTGAGCACGGCCTGGACCGCGTCGCCGTCCAGGCGCCCCGCGCGCACCTCGTCGCGCAGCGTCCGCTCGGCGTCGGCGGCGTCGAGCGCCTGGCGGTGCGGACGAGGCTGGCGCAGGGCGTTGTAGACATCTGCGGCCCCGAGTACTCGGGCTGGCAGCGAGATGGCATCTCCGCGCAGACCGTGCGGGTAACCGGAGCCGTCGAGCCGCTCGTGGTGCAGTGAGGCGCAGTGCCCGACCTGGGCCAGTGACGGCGTGCGGGCAAGCATGCGCTCGGTCAGGTACGGGTGGGTGCGGGCCCGCTCACGCTGGGAGATGGTCCAGTCGCCGGGCTCGTCCCACACGCTGCTCGGGACGCCGATCATGCCGATGTCGTGGACCAGCGCCGCGCGGCGCAGCATGATCGCTTGGTCGGCCGGGAGGCCCAGCGCAGGGCCGGCCCGGGCGGCCAGTTCGGCCACGCCGCGGGAGTGGCCAAGGCGGAGCGGCGACTTGAGGTCGCTGAAGTCAGCGAACGCGGCGAGCGCCCGGTCGAGCTGGTCGTCGGTGAGCGTCGCGCCGAGTCGCGGGTCGAGCGCAATCACCTCATCCCAGGCGGAGATGCCCTCGAGCCCGTCGAGGATGTCGCCGGGGCGGTCGCAGAAGCAGTCCACGAGATCCGGATCGAACTGCGTGCCCCGCCGCTCGCGCGCTACCTGCAGCGCGGCCTGTGTGCCGCCGGAGTGGCTGAACGCCTCGATGATGTCGGCCAGCTGTACCAGGCGGATGGCCGGGGCCAGGGCATCGGCGCCGGCCGAGCCGGGTATGCCCTTGCCGTCCCATCGCTCGAACGCCTGGAGGAGCGGCTCGCACACCGCGGGTCCGAGCTCCAGCCACCCGGCGAAATCGCTCGCCGCCTGGCAGTGCGCCATCATGACCTGCTGCACCGAGCGGCCGGCCGTGGCCACGAATGTGCCGACCATCTCGATCCGCCGGAAACCGGACCGGCCGCGGCCGAGGTGACGGGCGACGAAGACCGCCAGCGCGGCGCGCGTCAGGTCCTCGTCGCGGGTGTCGGCGTAGACCTCGGTCTCGTCGCCGAACAGCGCCGCCACCTCACTGGTCTCGGTGGCGCATCCCACCCAGGCCAGCAGTGAGGTGTAGTACGCGGAGGTCCGGGCCGCCTGATCCATCCCGGCCGCGGTCCCGAGGCGCATGGCGATGACGGTCTGGCGGAGGGCCCGGTCCATGGGCCGTCCCATGCCGAGGTCTGCGACCAGCGACAACGTCGCCACCAGCTCGGCCAGCGTCACCCGCACCGCGGAATCCGCAGCCACCGGTCCATCCCCCCTCATCCCGCGGTCAGGGTCGCGGTCGTTCCTTCACCCCGGCGGCGAGCAGGTCGACGACCTCGGCGATGCGCGCCGCGCGCAGGTCCGGCGAGCGTTTCGTCGCGTCGATCCAGCGAAGGTACGCCTTGCGGTAGAACTGCGCCAGTGTGTCGAAGAAGGCTGCCGCCGCCTGGTCGGCGGCGAGCGCTGCCGCGATGTCATCGGCAAGGTCGCCGCGCTGGGGTCCTTCCGGGGCGAGCTCGACGATCACGTCGTCGCCGACCGCGACGCCGGTGCTGGTCATCCACATCGGGTTGAGGGTAAACACCCAGTCCCCGCCGTCGGGCGTGATCCGGCCGCGCAGGCGCCGGTTGCAGCGGAGCCCGCCCACCGTGTCGATGGTGCCGCCCACGAGGTGGTAGGCCTTGGCCCCCCACGCCTCGTCGGGGTCAAACGGCAGGGCGACAACCGCCCGCCCGCCGGAATCGGACGTGACGCAGGCATCGAATCGCCGAGCGCTCATGAGTGCCATCCTCGCACCGCGTACTGTATGGGCGGCCCGGCTAGAGGAAGGCGAAATGACTATGCGAGTGCTGGTCTCGGTCGACATGGAGGGCATCGGCGGAACGGTCGACCCCGAGGATGTGCGCCCCGGACACGGCGAGTACGAGCGCAACCGGGCGCTGATCACGGCCGAGGCCAGCGCGGCCGTGCGCGGCGTCTACGCCTACGACCCGGACTCGACGGTGCTGGTGACCGAGGCGCACGCCCAGTTCAGGAACCTGCTGCCCGACCGGCTGGACCGGCGGGCCGAGCTCCTGCGCGGCTCGCCCAAGCCCGACGGCATGATGGCCGGCCTGGACGCCGGCATCGATGCCGTCCTGTTCATCGGCTATCACGGCAAGGCCGGAACGCCGCGGTCGGTCATGGCGCACACGATCTCCGGAGCCGTCGTCGCGGACGTGCGGTGCAACGGGCGCTCGGTCGGCGAGCTGGGCCTGAACACTGCGCTGGCGGCGCACTCGGGAGTGCCGGCGGTGCTGGTGGCCGGCGACGACAGCGTGGCCGCGGAGGCGGCGGAGGTCGCGCCCGGCATGCACGCGGTCGTGGTCAAGCGGGCCCTGGGCGCACGTTCCGCGGCACTGCTGCATCCCGACGAGGCCTGCGACCGGATCGAGCGGGAGGTGCCCCTGGCCCTCGCCGATCGCGAGAATGTCCGGCCGCTGCGCTTTGACGGCCCGGTTGTCCTGGAGGTCCGGGTCCACCGGACCGCGATGACCGAGAACGCGCTGCTAGTACCGGGAATGGAACTTGCCGACGGCTGCACCCTGCGTTACGAGGCGCCAGACTTCCCGACTGCCTACAACGTGGCCGATCTCATCGCGACGATCGGCGGCGTCTGAGCGTGATCGTGAGCAGCGAGCGTTTCACCTTCCGCCCGGCGGCCGGCAGCGACGTCGAGGCAATGAGCGGCGTCCTTGAGCGTGCCGGGCTGAGCTCGTTCCGGCCTGAGATCCTCCGGTTCAACCTGGCCAGTCCCACTACGCAGATGTTGGTGGGCTGCCGGGACAGTCAGATAGTCGGTGTCGCCGGCGCTGTCAGCTTCGGGAGCACGGGCTGGCTCGGCAGTGTCGGGGTCGATGACGAGATCCGTGGCCAGGGACTCGGCCGGATGCTGAGCAAGGCGGCGGTGGACTGGCTGCATCAGGCCCGCGTGGAGACCGTCCTGCTCACGGCCACGGACCTCGGCAGGCCGATCTACGAGCGGCTGGGATTCGTCGACGAGGGGATTCCCTACGGGATCTGGGAGCAGCGGCGGCGGCCCGACCCTGGCGGCCGCGACGCGGTAGCCGCCGAGCGCGGCCAGATCGGAGCGGCCATCAGGCACGATGCCGCGGCCACGGGCGAGGATCGGCGGAGCTATCTCACGCCTTTTGCCGACCGGGTCTTCGTGCCAGCCGGGCCGGCCCTCGAAGGGTACCGAGTGGAGCTGCCGTGGGGCGGCGGGCCGGTCATCGCGGCGGATGCAGAAGCGGCACGGCCGCTGATCGCCGGGATGATTCACGCGAGCCCTGGATCGCGGCTCGCCTTCCCGGAGGTGAACGCGCAGGGCGCGGCTCTCGCGACATCTCTGGGATTCGACCTGGCCGGGCGGGTCCGCCGCATGCGGCTCGGCCCGCCCGTCCCGGCCTTTCGTCCTGAAGGGATCTACAACGTCTTCAGCCTCGCGGCTGGCTTATGGAGAGGCCGCGCACGTCGGTGGCATGACCGTTCTAGCCCGAGCATGAGGCGACTATGACGACGGCGAGCCCGAGGAGGAAGACTCCTCCGAGGATCGCGCCCACGTAGCCTCCAGTCGCGGCCGCATCCGCGGCAGCGATCATGCCCGCCTGCACCTCTCTTGTCATTGCCACTTCCACGCCTTCCATCCCCTCGCCGGCCAGGGCCGAGCCCGAAAGGCCATAGCTCAGAATGGCGCTCGCGTTGCATCTTTCTCCGTGTTCGTGTTCGTACTTGGTCAGGCCGTCCCCGAGCAGGTCCACCTGATTGTCCGCATACATGGAGCAGGTCCATGCGTCCGTCTCAGAACCCAGAGCATGGTGAGCAATACAGGCGTGATCGATCTGGTCGTACAAATAGCCCATCGACGTGGTCTTGGGGTACGTCAGGCCCTCGCACTTGAGCCATGCCTTGCTGCCGGACGCGTACTTCGCGCACGGGTTATTGCACGTCTCCACGCCCGGAGGGCAGTGGTCCGGAGCCGCCCCGGTGGGATCTGACAAGGTGGCGGGGTTGTCGGCGGCGTAGGCGTAGGCGTTGAGGTCCTGGGGGTCGTAGGAGTTCTGGATCGGGTCGGTGGAGATAAAGGAACCGGTGTCTGGCTGGTATTCCCGGACGCCGAGGTCGGTGAGGCCGGTGGCACCGTCGTCGGCACCGCCGACAAAACCTTTCTCCCCAGCCGGGAAGCTGGCCGACGACGTCCCGAGCGGGTTGCCGTAGGGGTCGTAGTACCGGCGCGTGACCGCAAGGCTGGCAGCACTGATCGCGACGGTGCTGGTGCCCTGCTGGTCGCCGGCGAGGAAGGACACGGTGGCGGCCCCGGTGCGAGTGGCGATGGTAGCGCCGCCGACGGTGTAGTAGCGGGTGCCGGTGACGGTGCCGCCGGACAGGCTGAGTTCCTCGTCGTCCAGGTAGAGCGTGGAGCCGGCGGGGTCGGCGGTCAGCAGCAACGCGCCGCTGGCATCGTAGACATATCCGGTGTCCTGGGCGGTCGAGCTGCCGGCGGGGGTGATGGCGTCCTGCGTCAGCTGCCCGGCGTCGTTCCAGGTGAGTGCCTGGTTTTCGGCACTGCTCGTGACGCTGGTCAGCTGCCCGGCGGCGTTGTAGGCATAGCTGCTGCTGGTAGTGCCAGACGAAGTAGCGACGGACTGGTTTGTGACTGCGTGCGGCTGGGCGGCGCCGGCGGCCGGGTAGGTGTTGGCTATGGTCGTTATTGCTCCGGCCGGGGTTGTGCTGGTGACGCCGGTGAGATCCCCGGTCGCGGTATAGGAGTAGGTCTCCCAGTAGGGGGCCGCACCGCCCTCGGCTGACGGGGACGGGGTGGCGGCACAGCCGGCGGCGCCCTGAGCCCAGGCCTGGACAAGTCGGCCGAGATAGTCATAGTCGAAGCACTGCACGTCGGTCGCGGCCGCAGCTCCGGACGGGGTGTCGGCTTCAGACGTGACGTCGCCGACATCGTCGTAGGTGTAGTTCAGGTCATCGATGCTGGTGTCGGCGGTACCGGTCTGGGTGTCCTGCCGGGTGAGGTCGCTGGTCTGCGGGCTGTAGGAGTCGGTGATGTAAACCGGCTCGCTGCCCGTGCCCAGCGTGTACTGCAAGGGCTGGCCCAGGCTGGTGTAGGACAGGGAGTCCGCGTACGGGCTGGCGCCGGTCAGGGAGTCTTCCTCTCCCGCGCCGTTGTAGCCGAGGGTGATGGTCTCGGCGGGCAGCCCGCCCGCGGCCGAGTCGGTATAGGAGGTTACCTGTCCGTCCGGAGCGTAGGTGTAGGTCTGCGTGTAGGTGCCGGCGAGCGCGCCCTGGCTGGACGGGACGATGGTCTCGATGCCGGACGGCTGCCCGCCGGCGGCGTAACCAGTGACTGCCTCGGTGTAGGCCGACCCGTTCTCGTAGGCCGTGTCGGAGGTGGGCTCGCCCTTGGCGAGGGTGTCGTAGGTCCACGAGTCCAGCTCACTGCTGCTGGACTCGGGGGCGCCGCCGGTGGTGTCGTACTCGGCGGTCTTCCGGCCGTCGCCGTCGTAGGTGTAGGAGATGGTCTTTCCGCGGGCGTTCGTGACCGTCATCAGCCGCTGCGCAGCGTCATAGGTGCTGGTGGCCTTGCCGGTGTCGGGACCAGACTGGGTGAGCTGGTCGCCGAGCAGGTCGTAGGTGTACGCCCAGGCGTTTCCGGCGGTGTCGGCGATCGTCGCGAGCTTCCCGGCGGACGTGTAGGTGTAGTTAGTGGCGTCGTAGTCGCTCGCGGGGTCGGATGTGGCGATCGGGACGCCGGCGTGATACTGCCAGATCGCGGTGGTCAGCCCGCGCCCGTCGGTCCAGGTGGTCTCCGCAGTGCCGCCGGCGGGCGGGGTGACGGTGGTGTAGTTGCCGCCGTAGGCGGTGTCGGTCTCCCAGGTCTCGGTGCCGTCGCTGTAGGAAATCTGCCGGATCACGCGGCCGTCGCCGTCATAGTCCGATCCGGTCTCGTCCGGGACGCTGCTGCTCGCTGCCTCGACCAGCGTGCCGGAAGGCGGGCCGGAGACGTAATAAGGCCCGGAGTCCAGCGCCTGCCAGCCGTCGGAGTTGTAGGTGGTGTCGCTGACATCGGTGCCGCCGCTGGCTGTCTCCTCCTGGACCTCGCGGACCTGGCCGAAGGAGTCGTCGATGGTGTCGGTGGCCAGGTAGCTGCCGCCTGGCTCGAGGTCCTGCTCGACGGCGACCGACGGGGCGCTGTTGCTGATCGTGTAGCTCCACGTGGTCGTGGCCGGGCCCGAGGTGGGATTCCCAGCCGTCCACTCGGCGGTCTCGCGGCCGAGAGCGTCGTAGGCGTCCGTGGTCTGGTTGCCGGCCGGATTGATGACAGTCAGGGGCTGCTCTCGGGCGGCGTCGTAGGTCGTGGTGGTGACCAGGCCCATCGGGTCGGTCACCTGCACCGAGGTGGGCTCGGCGCCAGTCGCCGGAGTGTAGGCGGTGGTGGTGATGTTCTCGTCGGGGTTGGTCGAGGTGAGCACGCGGCCGTACTCGTCGTAGGTGGCGGAGGAGGTGTCGAAATAACCGACTGCGGTGGCCTGCTCGGTCTTGGTGAGGTTGCCAGCGGTGGGGGAGCCGCCGAGCGAGCCGCCGTCGTAAAAGTCCTCGGTCTGCGACACCAGGGCGCCGGTGCCGTCTCCGGAGGCGTTACAGGGACCGGCGTCTACGGTTGCGACGGCGGGCAGGTCTACCAGCCAGGTCCCGGTGTTGACCGCGTAGGTGGTGGTGGCGCAGGTGTCCTCCGCGGAGTTTCCCGTGTCGGGGATATCGGAGTCGGAGGCTTGCAGACCGTAGGAGTTGTAGGTGTAGTTCTGCACCGACTCCCGGACTCCGCCGCCCCCGAGCGCGGTGTAGGTCAGGAGAGAGCTGTCGCCGGTCATGTAGGCGGCCTGGTCCAGGCTCGTGTTCACCGCGATCGCCGACGACGTCCACGGCAGGTTGATCGTGTCGGTGACTTCCTGCCCAGTGCCGGCCCCGTCGTACACGATCTGCTCCAGCTGCATTCCGGCGAACTGGTCCAGGTCAGTGACCTGCTGACCGCGGGACGTGGTGACCGTGACCACCGGCCCGGTGTTGCTGGGCGGGCCGTCCTGACTCATGCCCTGCAGGAAGGTGGCGGTCGTCTCGGTGACGGGGTCGGGCGCGGTGCCGGTCTCGGTCGTCACCTGCTGGAAGCCGCGGTACTGGTCCCAGGTAACGGTGGCCGACCGGCTGATCGTGCCGGAATCGTAGTGCCAGGCCGGGCCGGTGTAGGCGTAGCTGGTGACCACATTCGGGTCGCCGCCGGTGGTATCAGCCTTCGTGACCCTGCCAACCGTGTAGAGGTTGAACCAGTCCTGGACCGGCGATGTGCTGCCCGCTGGAGTCCAGTAGCCGGGGTAGCACGCGGCGGTGTTCGCGTCCGGGGCCGGGAATGTCCCCGCGGCGCAGGGCGCGGGATCCGCCGGCGAGTACCCGATGGAGGTCACCCCGCCCGTATCGGCGGTGACGCTCGTCAGGTAGATCCCGGTCAGGTCCGAGTATCCGGCGGCGTTATCAGCCGCGGTCTCCACCCGGCCGGGCAGCGGCGTGCCCGCGAAGCTGACCGGCGGCAGGGTGATCGTCGTTCCGCCGTCTAGTCCGGTCCTGGTAATCGAGGACAGCCAGAGCGACGGGGAGGTGGTCGGGTCGCCGGTTGCTGGGTAGCTGGTGGCCAGGGCGTAGGAGTCCACGCTGGCGAGGGTGGCGTTCTCCAGCGCCTGCGTCGTTATGGTGGTCAGGGCGTCGTCGGTCCAGAACGTGGGCGACGTGACGGCGCACGCAGCGCCGGACGCGCAGCTCAGGTCCGTAGGCGCGTCCTGCCGGCCGGCGGCGGAAATGAAGGTCACCTGCGCGGCCGGGGTGGAGCCGTAGACCTGCCCGGCCCGCAGGCCGTACTCGATCTTCGCGAGCACTCCGCCCTGCGTGTAGGCGCCGGTGCCGGTCGTGCCGTTCTGCTCGGCGTAGTAGCTGGTCTGCGGGTTGTAGAAGTAGGCGATCGCGTCGCCGTGCGAATCGACGACGTAGTCCAGGTTGTAACGCCACGGCAGGCTGCAGAAGGCGGCCTGGCCGCAGCCCTCCCAGACCGGGACCGTCCACAGGCTATTGGTGAGCGGGTCGCCGGCGGCGTAACCGGGGAGCTGGTTCAGCCCGAACCAGTACTGCGTCCCGTTCGGTTCGATGATCTCCCACGACGTGCCGGACTGCTTGACGGTCTCACCGCCGTCGGACTCAGCGGCCCATTTGCCGCTGCCGTCGACTAGGGGCGTGGTGACCCCGTTCAGCGATAGCGACACCTGTTCCCCGTTTGGGCACAGGTCGCCGGTGTCTGGCTCCCCCGCGTCCTGCGAGCAGGTGGTGTAATCCGTCTCGATGAATCCGGGCGAGTAGTCCCAGCCGGCGCCGGCCCAGGACGCGTCGTTGTTGGTGGCGGAGGTCAGCCCGCTGGTGGCCTGCGAGTTGTAGCTCAGCGCCACCGTCGGTGCGAGCCCTCCGGGCACTGGCGGGACGGTGACCGGATAGGAGTACGTGTACGCGCCCGACGACGGGCCGCTGACCCAGGCCGTGTTCGCCTCCGAGAGCGGCTCGGCGGCGAAGTTGCCCGCCGAGCCCGACGGCCCGGCCACGAGCGCCAGCACGACGGCTGGGGGCTGGATGGCTGCCATCAGCGCAAACTCGGGCGCGGTCGCGCCGGGACCGGGCGCAGCCGACGCCGTGACGGTTCCGGGCAGCGTCACGTCCGCGCCGACCCAGTCCCGCCGCACGTCGTTCAGCGACCGGAGCGGCGTCTGGGTCCGGCACCTGGCGACGCCCGGAGTCGTCAGCGCGCAGCCGGGTAGTTCCACGAGCCGCAGTCGCGAGCCGTAGTTACCGCCGTAGGCCTGCGCGAAGCCCGCATACGACACGCTGACGTGCACCCGGCCCGCTTGCGCGGCGCTGTCGGCGCGCGCTACGGACAGTACGACGCCCCGCACTCCGAGCGCCCGGGCGCCGGCCTGGGAGGCCAGGCTCACCCGTGCGCGGGACACGGCGGTTCCGGCGCCGCTTCCTGCCACCGCCACTGTGGTGGTGGCATCGGCCGCGGAGTCGGGCGGCCCGATCCATACCGGCAGGCCCCCCGCGCGTGCCGACCCGGCCGATGGCGCGGCTGCGGCCCGCGCGGCGAGCCCCGGCGGTGCGGCGACGGTCACCGTGGCGGTGGCCGCAGCCGGCCAGGAGGTGGGCGGCCGGTGCGCGGACGGCATCGCGGGAACCCGCACCCGGTCGGTCGGCACCACGTGCACCGGTACCGCCGCGCCTGGCTGCGCGACCGGAGCCCCGCGGCCAGCGGTCACCTGGACCGCCGCCAGGCTGCCCGCGACTAAGGAAGCCACCGCCAGCGCCATGAGGCTTACCTGCCGGGGGCGGCGCAGCGTACGCAGTATGCGGGAGTTCATGCTCTTACCTCGCGGGTGTAGGAGGATCACTGCCTGGCGGGCCGGCCCAGCACGTGGCCGGCCCGCTCGAAAATCGGGTCGTTAGCGGGCGGTCAGCCCGAGCTGGCTCGGGCGTTGGCGACCTTTGCCCGGAGCGCCGACTGAACCGGTGCCGACCAGGCCGACCACATCTGGCTCGCGGACACGACGCCGCCGATCTCGCTCAGCGGTGCGAGCACGACACTGCCGCTGCTGTTGATCGTCAGCACGGGCGCCTCGGCAAACGGACTCGTAAGGCTGTCGGAGGCCGCCGCGGTCGCGTTGCCGTAGCTGTATGCGGACAGCCACCCCGCGTTGATCAGGTCGACGTAGCCATTGGCCTCGTTACTCGCGTCCAGGATCCACAGGCTCTGGGCCGTGATCCCGCACTGCGCCAGCACGACCGTCAGCGTTGGTACCCACCACTGTCCGGTCTCGTCAAAACCGACGACGTCGGAGGCGGTGTTGGCCAGGCACTTGTCCGAGGGGACTCCATCCGGCGCGTACTGGAACTCGACCAGCTGATCGGTGCTGTAGAGCATGTTCAGCTTCGCGGACAGGACTCCGGCCGCGACCGCGTTCGCGACATCGCCCTCCTGCTCAGGAGTCCAGTCCTGCGCGGAGTTAGTCGTGCTGGCGGTCGCCATGTCCACGCTGCTTCCCGACACCGTGAGCGCCTCGCCGCTCCCGTCCGACTCGTTGTAGGGGCTGGTACACGAACTGCCGCACGCCGTGGTCGATGCGCCCGCTGATGCGGTTATCAGGCTGGCAGGGAGAACCGCCGCCACGAGCACGGCCGCGGCGGCGACCGCAAAATAGACCCTGGCCTTGCGGGACATCGGCCTTACCTCCGGGTCGCCTGCTCTCCCTGCGGCCATAAAAACCAGCACTCCTAATCCGGATCGACGGGCGATGGGAATGGCTCCACTTTTGGCGCAAGTATTTCCCGCGGGTTTAGGAGCTAGTTAGGATCCAGTTAGTACACGAGCGGCGGGACGCGGGTGATCACGTCGGTATGGCTGGTGCGATGGAGTTCGGCCTGCTCGGGCCGCTAGTGGTGCGCCAAGAGGGCGCTGTTATCGCGGTGACGCGCAGCCGCGAGCGGGCGGTACTGGCCGCGCTTTTGCTTCATGCCAATGAGGTGGTGCCTGTTGGCGACCTTGCCGAGGCGCTGTGGGGTGAAATGGCACCGCGGTCGGCGGAGATGACGGTGCGGAATTATGTAAAGCGGCTGCGCCAGGTGCTCGGCGAAAACGGCGACAGCCGGATAGGCACCGGGGCCGGAGGATATTCGATCCGGGTCGAGGCGGGAGAACTCGATGTCGCCCGGTTCGAGTCGCTGGCATCGGCGACGCTGTCGGCGATGCGGGCGGGCCGCTGGGCTCAGGTATCCGGGCAGGCCCGCGCGGCGCTGTCACTGTGGCGCGGAGATCCGCTCGCCGACGCGGGATCGCCGGTGCTGGCGGAGCGGGAAGCGCCGCGGCTGGCGGAGATGCGGCTGCAGGTGCTGGAGGCTCGCCTGGATGCGGACGTGCGCTCAGGCGGCCACGCCAGAGTGATTCCGGAGCTGTACCGGCTGGTCCGCATGCACCCGCTGCGCGAGCACCTGCACGCGACCCTGATGCTGGCGCTGTACCGGTGCGGACGGCAGGGTGATGCGCTTGCCGCCTACCGGAACGTGCGGCAGGTGCTGGTCGCGGAGCTCGGTCTTGAACCTGGGCCCGACCTTCGCGAGATGCACCAGCAAATACTCGCCGCTCACCCGTCGCTAACCGGTGGCGAGCCGGCCGGAGCGGTGCAGCCTGAGGCCTCCCGGATCACGCCCCGGGCACTGCCGCCCACGGTCCGGCACTTCACCGGCCGTTCCGGCGAGCTCGGGGAGCTGTCCGAACTGCTCGGACAGCTTGAGACCCGGGGCGGCGAAGCCATCGTGATCTCAGCGATCGGCGGCACGGCGGGGGTGGGCAAGACCGCGCTCGCCGTCCACTGGAGCCACCAGGTCGCTGACCGGTTTCCCGACGGCCAGCTGTATGTGAATCTCCGCGGCTACGACCCCGGTCAGCCGGTGCGCGCGACCGATGCTCTGGCCAGGTTCCTCGGCGCCCTGGGGCTGTCCAGCGAGGACATCCCGGCTGAAGAAGAAGAACGCACGGCCCGTTACCGCAGCCTGATGGCAAGCAAGCGGATGCTGATCCTGCTGGACAACGCCGGATCGGTCGATCAGGTGCGGCCGCTCCTGCCCGGCACCGGTACCTGCATCGTGCTGGTGACCAGCAGGGACGCGCTAGCGGGGCTGGTGGCCAGAGAAGGCGCGACCCGCCTGGACCTGGACGTGCTCCCGCTGCCGGAGGCCGTGGCGCTGCTGCGGACGCTGATCGGGCCGCGGGTAGACGCCGAACCCGGCGCGGCCGCCGCGCTGGCTGGCCAGTGCTGCTGCCTGCCGCTGGCACTGCGGGTGGCGGCCGAACTCGCTGCCAGCCGCCCGGCCGCGCCGCTGGCCGAGTTGACGGCCGAGCTAGCTGATATGCACACCCGCCTGGACTTGCTGGAGGCGGGCGGGGACTCGCGCAGCCAGGTACGAACCGTGCTCTCCTGGTCCTACGACCACCTCGACGCCGATGCCGCCAGGACCTTCCGGCTGCTTGGCCTGCATCCCGGCCCTGACTTCGACCTTTACGCGGCCGCGGCCCTGGCCGGCGTGGGATTGCCGCAGACACGCCGGGCCATTGACGTGCTGTCCCGCGCGCATCTTCTGTCCGTCCCGTCTCCGGGCAGGTACGGGATGCATGACCTGCTCCGGGCCTACGCCTCCGAGCTGGCGGTCGGCGACGATGACGAGGACGAACGGCCGGCGGCGCTGACCGGGCTGTTCGACCACTACCTGCACACCGCTGCGATGGCGATGGACATCCTGCTCCCGGCCGAGCGGCACCGGCGCCCCGGCATCCCCCAGCCGGCCACGCCGGTCCCGCCGCTAGCCGATGCCCTGGCCGCACGGGGATGGCTGGATCGCGAGCGGGCCGCCTTAGTAGCGGCCGTCGTTCACACCGCCGCCCGCACTTGGACCGGCTACACGACGCAGCTGGCCACGATCCTTTCCCGTTACCTCATCAATGGCAGTCATTATTCCGAGGCCATGACGGTCTTCAGCCTGGCGCTCGATGCCGCCCGCCGCACCGGTGACCCGTCACTCGAAGCCAGGGCCGTCACGTATATCGGCATCGTTAACTCCCAGCTGAGCCGGTTTCAGGAGGCTGCTGACTACGGCCGGCAGGCGCTCGACCTCTTCCGCGAGGCCGGCGACCGCGCGGGGGAGGCGCTTGCGCTAGCCAACATCGGCCTGGATGAGATGCACGTGGGCCACTACGAGCAGGCCGACCTCCACCTGCAGGAAGCCGTCGCCATGCACCGTGACCTCGGCGACCGGCTGGGCGAGGCCCGCGCGCTCGGCAACCTCGGCCTCGCCCGGCGCCGGCAGGGCCGCAACCTGGAGGCGGCGGGCTGCTATCAGCAGTCACTGGAATTGTGCCGCGAAATCGGCGACCGGCAGGGCGAAGGCCTCGCCCTGGCCAGACTGGGCACTCTTACCAAGCGGCTAGGCCGTTACGAGGAGGCGGCCGGATACCTCGAGCAGGCCATGACGCTCTTTCACGAAACGGCCGACTCCAATGAACCCGAGATCCTGCTCAAACTCGGCGAGCTTTACCTGGAGCTCGGCCGCCACGAGGAGGCCGCCGCGAACATTGAGCGGAGCCTGGCCATGTGCCGCGCGACTGGCATTCGAATTCTGGAGGCCGACGGTTTTAACGGCCTCGGTGACGTGCTGCTCCGGACGGGCCAACCCGGACAGGCGCGCGCGCACTACGCCAGCGCTCTCCGGCTCGCATCCGAAATCACCTCGCCACTGGTAACGGCTCGCGCGCATGCCGGCCTCGCGCGCGCCTGCGAGGCTCTCGGCGACACTCTTCAGGCCCGGCATCACTGGCAGGAGGCGCTCACCGGCTATGCCGCCGTCGGCGCCCCCGAAGCGGACGATATCCGTACTCAGCTCTCCGGGGCCGGCGCGCCGGCCGCCGAGCAGAACGGAGCGGACGGCGCCGCTGGCACGAGCGCAATGGCGGCGCCGGCCGTGGCGCCTGGACCCTGAAAGCCCAGGCGCCCGGCTGTCGCTCAGGCGAGGCGACCCGCGTAGCGGCGGCGGAAGCCGTC
>DAIOWC010000157.1:0-15274 GCA_036758685.1 Streptosporangiaceae bacterium
GTCGAGCTGGTGGCTTCGTCGATCAGGATCAGGCCGCCGGTCAGCCGGTTGCGCGCGTACGGATCGGAGAACAGCGGCTGCGTCACCCGCAGCGTGACCCGGCCGATCTCGTTCAGCCGCAGCTGGTCGGCCGTCTCGTCCCGGTGCAGCGTGTTCACGTCGAGCCGGTAGTGCAGGTCGCGGACGATGCCCTTGACGGTCCTGGTCGTGTGCTTGACGACCAGCCGGTTACCGGGCGCGAGCGGCCGGGCGTCGGTCATCCAGCAGACCATGGCCTCGATGTCCTGACTGCAGGCCGGCTGGTTGTGCGGCCGGCAGAACATGTCGCCCCGCGAGACGTCCAGGTCATCGGCCAGCAGCAGGGTCACCGACATTGGTGCGAAGGCCTCGGGCACCGGCCCCCTGGCCGTGTCGATCCGCGCGATCGTCGTGGTCAGCCCCGACGGCAGGTGCATGATCTCGTCGCCCGGCTTGAGCACGCCGCCCGCCACCTGGCCGGCGTAGCCGCGGTAGTCGTGCAGCTCCGGGTCGGTCGCCTGATGCGGCCGGATCACGTACTGGACCGGGAACCTGACGTCGATCAGGTTGCGGTCCGAGGCGATGTGCACGTGCTCGAGGTGGTGCAGCAAGGATGGCCCGTCGTACCAGGGCATGTTGACCGAGCGCTGAACGACGTTGTCGCCGTGCAGGGCTGACATCGGGATGAAGGTCAGGTCGCCGATCTCCAGCTTCGCGGCGAACGCGGTGAACTCCTCGACGATCTCGTCAAACACCTGGTTGCTGTAGTCGACCAGGTCCATCTTGTTGACCGCGAGCACCAGGTGCGGGACGCGCAGCAGGGTCGTCAGGAAGGCGTGCCTGCGGCTCTGCTCGGTCAGCCCGTTGCGCGCGTCGACCAGCACGATCGCCAGGTCGGCGGTCGACGCCCCGGTCACCATGTTGCGGGTGTACTGGATGTGACCAGGGGTGTCGGCGATGATGAACTTCCGCCGCGGCGTGGCGAAGTAGCGGTAGGCGACGTCGATCGTGATGCCCTGCTCGCGCTCGGCCCGCAGCCCGTCGGTCAGCAGCGCGAGGTTCGTGTACTCCTCGCCGCGCTCCCTGCTGGTCCGCTCGACCGCCTCCAGCTGGTCCTCGAAGATCGCCTTGGAGTCGAACAGCAGCCGCCCGATGAGCGTGCTCTTGCCGTCGTCGACGGAGCCGGCCGTTGCCAGGCGCAGGATGTCCATGTGCCGGGGGACGTCGGTCGGCACGCCAGGGTCGGTCATCAGAAGTAGCCCTCCCGCTTGCGGTCTTCCATCGCGGACTCGCTGGCCCGGTCGTCGGCCCTGGTCTGGCCGCGCTCGGTGATCCGGGTGGCCGCGATCTCCGTGATCACCTGGGCGACCGTCGTGGCCGCGGACTCGACCGCTCCGGTGCAGGTCATGTCGCCGACGGTCCGGTATCTGACCGAGGTCTCGAACAGCGGCTCATCCTCGCCTCTGGTGACGAACTCGTTGTCGGCCAGCAGGATTCCGTCGCGCTCGAAGACCGTGCGGGTGTGC
Organism: Streptosporangiaceae bacterium; assembly: GCA_036758685.1. GTDB lineage: Bacteria > Actinomycetota > Actinomycetes > Streptosporangiales > Streptosporangiaceae > JAJYUU01. The sequence goes on from DAIOWC010000157.1 coordinate 1,545, forward strand.
GCGAAGTAGATCGACGGGATCTCGAGCTGCTCCCTGTCGATGTAGTGCCAGATGTCCAGCTCGGTCCAGTTGGACAGCGGGAAGACGCGGATGTGCTCGCCGCGGCGGATCCGGGTGTTGTACACGTTCCACAGCTCGGGCCGCTGGTTCTTCGGATCCCACTGGCCGAACTCGTCGCGGAAGGAAAACACCCGCTCCTTGGCCCTGGCCCGTTCCTCGTCCCGGCGGGCGCCCCCGAACGCGGCGTCGAATCGGTTCTCGGCGAGGCCGTCGAGCAGCGTGGTGGTCTGGAGCCGGTTCCGGCTGGCAAACCGGCCCGTCTCCTCGACCACCTTGCCCGCGTCGATGGACTCCTGGACCGAGGCCACGACCAGGCGCGCGCCGAGTTCGGCAACCCTCTTATCCCGGAACGCGAGTACCTCGGGGAAGTTGTGGCCCGTATCCACGTGCATAACCGGGAACGGGATCCTGGCCGGCCAGAAGGCCCGCTCGGCCAGCGCGAGCATGACGATCGAGTCCTTGCCGCCCGAGAACAGCAGCACCGGCCGCTCGAACTCGGCCGCGACCTCGCGCATGATGTGGATCGACTCGGCTTCCAGCACGTCGAGCTGGGACATGAGGTAATCAGTGCGCGTCGGCGCCATGTGCAAGCTCCGGATCGGATTTGGACTGTGCGCGATTGATCGCGCTGAGCAGCGGCTCTGCAAGCTCGATCGGACAAATGAGGATATCAGGTACTGAGGGATCCGCCTGGTTGTAGGCCAGCGGGGACCCGTCGACGCGGGATGCGTGCAGGCCCGCGGCCCTGGCCACGGCCACCGGGGCCGCGGAGTCCCATTCATACTGCCCGCCGCTGTGCACGTACGCATCGGCCTGGCCCATGATCACCGCGGCGGCCTTGGCCCCGGCCGAGCCCATGCCGATGAGCTCGGCGCCCAGCTCGGCCGCCATGGCCGAGGCGATGGCGGGCGGGCGGGACCGGCTGACCAGGATTCTCAGCGGCCCATCGCCCCGCGAAGGCCGGGCGGGGCCAGCCCGGTCGGCCGTGCTGAGGACGTGGCCTGCGGCCGGGAGGGCCACGGTGCCCGCTGTCAGGTCGCCGTCCGCCCAGAGAGCGACGTGCACGGCCCAGTCGGTGCGGCCGGCCTCGCCAAACTCCCTGGTGCCATCGAGCGGGTCGACGATCCAGACCCGCCGGGCGGAAAGCCGCGCCCGGTCGTCGGCGCCTTCTTCGGACAGGACGGCGTCGCCTGGCCGCAGGCGCGCGAGCTCGGCGGTCAGGTACTCGTGCGAGAGCCGGTCGCCTGCGTCCCTGAGCGCCTTCGGGTCGCCGCCGCGGGAACGCAGCTCCACCAGCCGCTCGCCGGCCTCGATAGCCAGCGTCCGGCTGAGGTCATCATCGGCACCTGCAGTCACGCGCGCCAGCCTACGTGCTCGCCTGGCCAGGCGCGCATCGGCGGCGGAGGCGCAACAGGGAATTAACGACCCGAACATCAGCCAATCATCGCTGTCACCCTCGTGACCTTGTCATACGTCCTATAAGGGACCGCCGATCCGTGATGCAATGCGATCCGGCAAGTAGCGATAGCTGACGACATTAGCCAAGGGACCAGATGCGTAAGTCCAGGCGCCCAGCCAGGGTACTGATCTTGGTGCAGAACCTGCCGGTCCCGTTCGACCGCCGGGTCTGGCAGGAGGCGACGAGCCTCACGGCGGCGGGCTACCAGGTCCACGTCATCTGTCCGCGAACCGGGGATTACCCGCGTCGGCGCGAGCTTATCGATGGCATTCGGATTTACCGCTACGCGCCCGGCCCCGAGGCCGATAGCAGCCTGGCGGCGTACCTGGTCGAATACGCGGTCGCGATTGCCGCGCAGCTGTTCCTCGCGATCAGGATCAGGCTGCGGCGGCGGATCGACGTGGTCCACGTCTGCAACCCCCCGGACCTGCTCTTCCTCTGCGCACTGCCGCTGATGGCGCTCGGCGCGAAGCTGATCTTCGACCACCACGACGCGTGTCCCGAGCTCATGGTGGCCAAGGGCAGGACGCCGGACAGCCGACTGGTCCGGCTGATGACGCTGTTCGAGCGGCTGACCTACTGGTTCGCCACCGTGTCGATCGAGACGAACGGCAGCTTCCGCAAGATCGCGCTCAGCCGGGGCGGGATGCGGCCGGAGGACGTCTTCGTGGTTCGGTCCGCGCCCGCCGCCGGGCGGTTCGCCGGAGCGGAGGCCGATGAGCAGTGGCGGCGCGGGCGCAAGCACATGGTGGGCTACGTCGGCATCATGGGCGCCCAGGACGGACTCGACTATCTGCTGGACGCCGCCGCGATCATCGCCGGACTGGGCCGGGACGACGTTCAGTTCGTGGTCGTGGGCGACGGGACCGAGCTGGCGCGGCTGCGGGAGCGGGCTGGCGATCTTGGCCTGGGCCGCCAGGTCGAGTTCACCGGCCTGGTGTCCGACGATAAGCTGCTCGGCTCGATCCTGGCCACGGCGGACGTGTGCGTCAGCCCCGACGTCGCCAACGCGATGAACGACATCTCGACGATGAACAAGATCATGGAGTACATGGCGCTCGGCAAGCCGGTCGTGCAGTTCGACCTGACCGAGGGCCGGGTGTCGGCCGGAGATGCGAGCCTGTACGCGGCGCCCAACGACGCCCGCTCACTGGCCGACTGCATACTGCAGCTGGTCGATGACGAAGCGCTCAGCACCCGCATGGGCGAGGTCGGCCTGCAGCGGATGAGCACTAGCCTGCGCTGGGAGGCGCAGGTGCCAGAACTGCTGGCGGCCTACGAGCGCGCTCTTGGCCGGCCGGCGCGTAACCATCGGGAGGACGATCAGTGAGCGTTCACGCTCTGCGCAACCGCATCGTGGACGGGCCCGACTCGGTCGGTGCCCGCCGCCGCGCGCGTCGCTGGGAATGGCTGCGCGCGGCGTTCCCGCAGATCGAGAACATGTCGGTGATCGACCTCGGCGGCACGGCAGAGAGCTGGCAGCGGGCTCCCGTCCGCCCCGCCCGGGTGCACGTCGTCAACCTTGAGCACGAGGCCGACGCCGACCTGCCCTCCTGGCTGCGGGCCGACCAGGGCGATGCCTGCAACCTGCCGCCCGCGATTCTCGGCTCTTCCTATGACCTGGTGTTCTCCAACTCCGTGATCGAGCACGTGGGCGGGCACGCTCAGCGGCAGCGGTTCGCCGAGGCGGTACACAAGCTCGCGGACCGGCACTGGGTTCAGACGCCCTACCGATATTTTCCAATTGAGCCGCACTGGCTATTTCCGGGTTTCCAGTTCCTCCCGATGTCGGCCAGAGCGCAGATCTCCTACCGCTGGCCGCTCGCGCACACCCGGTCGGCCAGCGTCGATGACGGGCTGGCCGAGGCGATGAGCGTGGAGCTGCTGAGTCGTGCGGAAATGAGCTATTACTTCCCGCATGCCGAAATTCAGGTCGAACGCCTGCTAGGTGCCGTGAAGTCGCTCATCGCCGTGCGCCGATGACCGGCATTCGGCCTGGGTGACCGCGTTATCGACGTTCCGGTGGTTCTCCGCAGGTGCGGCCATGGCTAGCAAAGCCGGGGTATTCAGTTCTTTGCGGTGCTAGCGTGATTGCCGATGTGCCCGAAGTCCTAACTGGATTACGGCCGACAGACAAGGTCTGGTGAAATGCCAAGCCATTTGCGCCGGCGCGCTGGCAGTAGGAATACGAAAATCGGGCCGGGTTTCGCAGGGGGGATCCTGGCGCTCTGCGTGATGTCCGCAGTGCTCGCCGGCTGCGGTACCCGCGCACCGAGCTCAGCTAGCGGGGGCCTGCAGGTGCCAGCCGTCACTGGCGGTACCTCGACAACCTCGGGCTGCTGCTCCCACTCCAGCGGAGCGCCCCACTCGTCCGCCTCCGCGAAGGCCAAGGGCAAGGGCAAGGGCAAGGCTCCCGCCAAGGGTCACGCGTCGCCTACCGGCTCGACGTCAAAGCCGCCGGGCGGCTCGCCCGGACCCACGCATACGTCCCCGGCGCCGGACCCAGGGACCTCATCGCCTCCGCCGCCGGCCGAGACCGGCTCCGGGGGCGCGTGCTCGGCCGCGCGCAACACGCCGGGCGGCCCGGACCCGTGGGGCGGATGCTGGCCCGGCCCCGGTAATACGGGCGTGCCCTCCGGGGTCAGGCTCACGACCTATACCGGCCCGTGCACCATCCGGCACAGCCACGTCGTGATCAGTGCCAAGATCGTGAACTGCGGGCTCACCATCCTCGAGCCTGACGTCACGATCAAGGACACCAAGATCGAGGGAACCGTCGACACCGACGAGTCGGGCAGCGTTCTGATCGAGAACAGCACCATCAACGGCGGGTCCGACCACTCCCAGTCCATCGGGGGCGCGAACCTGACCGTGCTGAGCGACAACATCTACGGCGACCAGCACGAGGTCCACTGCTACTCGAACTGCACGGTCGAGAACTCGTGGCTGCACGACAACTACAACGGCGCCGCGCTCGGCTGGCACGAAAACGGCTTCTTCAATGACGGCGGCAGCGGGTTCACCATCGTGCACAACAGCGTGTACTGCGTGGGCGGCTGCACCGGCGACATCACGCTGATCCCCGATGGCAACGTCTCCAACGCGCTGATCAAGCAGAACCTGCTGGTCGCGACCCCGTACGCGAGCTACTGCCTGTATCCGGCCGCCGACCCGCCCGCCAAGCCCGGGATCATGAGCCACATCGAGATCGAGTACAACGTGTTCCAGCGCGGGCCGAACGGCAAGTGCGCGATCTACGGCCCGGTGTACGGATGGAACCGGCCGAACAACACCCCCGGCACCGACGGCTTCGGCAACATCTGGGTCGGCAACATGTGGAACAACGGCAAGGCCCTCAAGATGTAGCCCCACAGGCTCGGCTCCATGATCGACCGGTGGGACCGCCTCCGGAGCCGGGGCGGGTGTGGCGTCTGCGGCGGGCGGGGCGCGCGGCTGATGCCCGTTCGCGGCGCCAGCCCTGCGCGCGGCAACGTGTGGCGTTCTGGAGTGGGTAGAGCCACACCAGAACGCCAAACTTCCGGAGATTAGTGGCCCAGCACGTCCGAGCTGGGGTAGGTGTGCCGCCTGGTACCTGAGTGAAACTCGGACGGGTCCCGCATCTGCGGGCTGGCCGATCCCGGGGCGCCGGGGCAGCTGCGAGGCCGGGGCAGCCCTAGATCCGAGTAACCCATCTCATGCCAGTGCCCGCCGTCCATGCGGGCGGCGGGCACTGGAGTCTGGCAGCGGGCGGCGGAGTCCGGCTCAGTCGAGGTCGTCGTCGTCCGAGCCGTCGAGATCCATCGACCGGCCCGAGCGAAGTGATCGGGCCTCAGGCAGGCTCGGCACCGGGCGCCTCGCCGCGGCCGACAGGAACGGACTGGCGAACTCCTGCGTGTGCTCGACCGCGTCGCGGTCGTCGCGGGACTCGAGCTGGCCCGCCGGCCCGTGGCGCCCGCCGCTGGGCACGTCAGCCAGGTCGTCCTCGCGCTTGCGCTCCAGGGCCTCAGCCCCGGAGACGACCACGAACAGAAGGATGATGCCCGCGCCGAGCACCGCGATCAGCGTCCGCAGCTTGGAGGTCACCACCGCGCTTGCCTTGGTGGGCTGAATCAGCACCTCGGACGTGATCATGTAGGCCGAGTTGACGCCCTTGGCCGACTGCATGGCGGTCAGGTCCTGCTGCGCCAGCGCGGTCACCTTCTGCGCGCTGTACAGCGCGATCGCCTCGGTCGACCCGACGCCGGTAATGTCGATGATCGGCGGGTTGCCGGGGTCGGAGCTCATCGCCGCCTGGTACCGCTTGTCCACGCCCTCGGACAGCAGCTGCTGCTGAGCGGACGGCGAGGTGATCTCGTCGACGACGGCATCGCCGACGAACAGGGGATCGCCGAGCGACACGAACGGGTTGTTGGCGTTCTGTTTGCCAAGCTTCGGGTTCTGCGCAATCTGCTGCGCCGTGGGCGCCGCCGGCGGGTAGAGCAACTGCACGCTGGCGTCGGCGTCGTAGGTCGGCGGCTTGATGGCGACTACGTAGAACAAGCCGAGACCCATCAGCAGGATCACCGGCGCCGCCGCGATCTTGTGCCGCCAGATGGTCCTGACCATCGCAAAAAGGTCCATTAGTTTCCTCCATCAGGCTTCACAGCCCCGTTGAGAGCAGGCGAGCGCCAAACGGAGACCCCATTGACGTGCCAGGTTGATGTTTGGGGACGAGCTGCTGTCAGCGCCTGCGCCTTCTTGACCGCTCTGACATCCGCCCTGACCAGCAGCCAGGCCGCCCCGGTCAGACCGATCACCAGCGCCTGCACATTCACGAACAGCGGGAAGGACAGGGAGTCGAACGTTCCTGAGCAGAGCACCGCAGCCAGTTCCGCCCCGGCCAGGACGGCGCAGAGCTGCTTGGTGCTGTCGGTTAGCGCCAGCCTGCGCGCGGACAGGGCCGCGAGCGCCGGCCACACCAGATAGAACGCCAGCACCACGATCCCGACCAGGCCGAGCTCGACGACTGTGGTCAGGTACTGGTTGTCGAAGATGTTGACCTGCGTGGTGAAGTAGTACGTGCCTCCGCCCTGGCCGAACCAGGGATGCAGTCGCACCAGTGACTCGACGTACGGGTAGTTGTTCAGCCGGTGCTCGATGGAGTTATCCGCCGACCCGGCGAGGAAATAGGTCTCTAGCGTGCCGATCAGGTGGTGGGCGGCGACGAACATCACGCCCAGCGCCACGGGAATCGCCGAGAACGCCGCCATGCGCATTCGCGGCTGCATCGAGATGATGAAGGTGCCCACGCTGATCAGCACGGCGAGGATGGCCGACCGCGACACCGACGTCGGGATCGCGACCGCGATGAACACGACGGGCAGCCATCGGCTGATCAGCGACCGATGGCGGTCGTAGATCGCCAGGTACAGGGCGATCGGGAGGATCATCCCGGCGACGACGCCCATCTCGATCGGGTCGATGCCCGTGCCCGCGACCCTGGCCACGCCTCCCCGGCTCTCGATGCCGTAGATCCCGGCCGCGGCGTTGAGCGAGAACCCTGGGATCTTGCGCAGGTAGGGGGTGATGTCGTGGTGCCCCCAGAACTGGATGGCCGCCACCAGGCCGCAGAACGCCATGCCCCAGACCATCGCCCGCATGACCCTGCGGATGTCCTCAAACGAGCGCAGGCACTCCGAGGCCACCAGGACGATGGCAGTGACGCCAGCCAGCTGCAGAAGCCACCGGTCGGCGCCGGTCAGCTGCGTCTGGTTGAGCAGGCTCCGGTCCATCAGCAGGTAGGAGATCATCGTGGCCATCCACAGCGCGCACAGCGCGGTGCGGACCGGCGTGTGGTACTGCAGCGGGTTGTGCAGGCCCACCAGGGAGTAGCCGACGTAAAGGATCAGCATCAGGTACGTGACCAGCGCCGCCACGTACCCGGCACCGCCAACCGCGTGGATCACGGCGTTGGACGGGAAGATAAACAGAGTCAGCACCATGACCTGCAGCAGCCTGACCGCGTGCGATCTGGCCGGCCGCCGCCGGCCTCTCGGCCCGTCGAGCGCGAGCCGGGATAGCTCGTCCGGAGCCAATTGCAATGCCGTCACGCTCTAGTCACCTCCATGACGGCGAGAAACTGCTCGATCAGCGCAGAGGAGTAGGACCCGTACGCGGGAGACGCAGTAGGTTTCATTACCTTTACCACGACCTCCGGCTTGCGCCCATGCATGCGGGCACCGCCACCGATAGCTAGGCCCCTGTGGTAGACGCCTGACGTGTGCAGTCGGTTCACAACTGCGAGTAACAAGCGTCATCTGGTGGTCGGCCGCTCTCCAACGGTTACAACCGTGATTGACGCCATTGCCCGGCTCGCCGGTGCCGCGGCCCATCACTGACGGTGGCTGGCAACGAAGTCCGTGAGCGTGCCGATGGTGTCAAACACATCGGCGGAGAAGTCAGCCTCGTCCACCTCGAAGCCGAACTTCTCCTCAATCGAGGCGATCAGCTCCGCGACGGCCATGGAGTCGAGTTCAGGCATGCTCCCGAGCAGTGCCGTCGTCTCGGTCAGCGTGGCGAGCCGGTCGGTAATCCCGAGTACCTCGGCCACGAGCATCCTGACCTCGTCGAGGGTCGAGACAGTGGCTTCCAATGCACACTCCTAGCGTTGCGGCAGTTAGTTTCTGATGATCATTCAGACAAGTACTTCCGGCGCCACCGGATGGCTGAGGAACGCCTGCGGGCTCGCCGACAGGCCGTAGGCTCCGGCCTGGAAGATCACGACCAGATCGCCGACATCGGCGGCCGGCAGCTGGACCCGGTCGGCGAGCAGGTCAAGCGGCGTGCACAGCTTGCCGACGATAGTCACGGTCTGTGTCTCCTCGTCGGCGGAGTCGAGACGGCTGCCGATCGCCACCGGATAGTTCCGCCTGACGACCTGGCCGAAGTTGCCGGAAGCGGCGAGCTGGTGGTGCAGCCCGCCGTCCACGACGAGGAAGACCGTGCCGCGCGACTCCTTCCGGTCCACGATCCGGGTCACGTAGACGCCGCACTCCCCGACGATGTAGCGGCCAAGCTCGATCACCACCCGCGCGTCGGGCAGGCCGGGAGTGATCCGCTCGGCCATGAGCTCGGCGAGGCTGGCCCCGACGCCTTCGAGATCGAGCGGCGTGTCCTTCTGGTAGTACGGGATGCCGAAGCCGCCGCCGAGGTTCAGGTAGCGCACCGGCCAGTCGGCGGACTCGGCGAGCCTCAGGACCAGGTCGACGGTCTGGCGCTGGGCCTCCGCCAGCACGTCGGCGTGCAGGTTCTGGGAGCCGGCGAAGACGTGGAACCCGAGCACGTCCAGGTCGGTCCCGGCCAGGGTCTTGAGCAGCGTCGGCACCTCTTCGGCATCGACGCCGAACTGCTGCGGCCCGCCGCCCATCCGCATGCCGGAGCCCTTGACGGCGAAGTCGGGGTTCACCCGGATGGCGACCGCCGGCCTGATGCCGAGCTCGTCGCCCGCCGCCGCCACCCGGCGCGCCTCGGTCAGTGACTCCAGTTCGACCGTCACCCCGGCGGCGACCGCCTGCCTGAGCTCGGCCGGGCTCTTGCCCGGCCCGGCGAAGCTCACCCGGGACGGCGGCATCGTGGTGTTGAGCGCGGTGCGCAGCTCCAGGGCCGAGGCGACATCGAAGCCGTCCACGAGGCCGCTGAGGTGGTCCACGATCGCCGGCATCGGGTTGGCCTTGATCGCATAGCTGAGCTTGATGCCGGCCGGCAGCGCGGCCCGCAGCCGCGCGACCCGGCCGGTGAGCAGGGCCCGGTCGTAAGCGAAGAACGGCGTCTCCCCGACCCGCTCGGCGAGCAGGCCAAGCGGCACGCCGCCGACACACAGGGCGCCGTCGGCGCGGCCAAAGCTTGCCACCGTGCTGTGGGTCATGCCGTCAGCTCCGCGCGCAGGCCCGCCCGGTCGAACTTGCCGTTCGGCGAGCGAGGGATCTCGGTCCTGACCTCGATGCGCCGCGGGACCATGTAGGCCGGCAGCACCTTCTTCATGGCCGCGAGCACGCCGTCGGTGTCGACGGTGCCGTCCTGGCCCGGCGCGGCCGACGTCGGCGGGCTGACCACGAGCACCACGTGCTGGCCGAGCACCGGATCCGGCAGCCCGAGTGCGACCACGTCGCGGACCAGGCCGGTCTCGTAGGCGACCTCCTCGATCTCGGTCGGGCTCACCCGGTATCCGGACGTCTTGATCATCTCGTCGTTTCGTCCGACGAAATACAGGAAGCCCGCTGCGTCGCGCACCACCGCGTCGCCGGACCAGACCGCGATGTCGTCGCTACACAGGCCGGGCTCGCGGGCCGGAGCCGGCCGGAACCGCTCCGCGGTCCGCTCGGGGTCATTCCAGTAGCCCATGGCGACCAGCGCTCCGCGGTGCACCAGCTCGCCCTCCTCGCCGGGCTCACAGAGCGACCCGTCCGGCCGCACGACCAGGATCTCCGCATTCGGAATCGCCTTGCCGATCGAATCCGGACGCCGGTCGACCTCGGCCGGGTCCAGATAGGTGGAACGGAACGCCTCGGTAAGCCCGTACATCAGGAACGGCCGGGCCGAGCCGAAGATGGCACGCAGCTTGTCCAGGGTCGCCCTGGGCATGCGCCCGCCGGTGTTGGCGAAATAGCGCATGGTCGCCGACGCCTCGGCGGGCCAGTCCTGCCCGGCCACCTGGATCCACAGCGGGGGCACGCCGGTAAGGCCGGTGACCCGGTGCTGGGCGCACAGCCGGACCAGGTCGGCGGGCAGCAGGTAATTGTGCAGGATGACATGGGCGCCGACCTCGAACCCGGTGGTCAGCTGGCTGAAGCCGGCGTCAAAGCTCAGCGGCAGCGCCGAGAGGATCACGTCGTCGGCGGTGTTGCCCAGGTAGGAGCTGACGCTCGCCGCCCCGGCCAGCAGGTTGCGGTGGCTGAGCACGACGCCCTTCGGCCGCCCGGTGCTCCCTGAGGTGTAGAGGATGGCCGCCATGTCGATGTCGATTGCCTGGGGCACCGGCACGTCGCCGCTGGCCGCGGGCCGCACCGGCCACGGGTGCACCGCGTACCGGTCGCCCGGCCTGGCGGCACCGGCACCGGCACCGGCAAGCACCACGTGCTCGACCGACTTGCTCTCGGCCAGCTCGCCGCGCAGCAGCTCGAGTCGCTCCGGCGAGGTCACGAGCACCTTCACGCCGCAGTCCCGCAGGATGTAGCCGACCTGCTGGGCCCGGAGCAAGGGGTTGACCGGCACGAACACGCAGTCCCCGGCCGACGAGCCGAACAGCGCCACGACCGTCTCGATGCGCTTATCCAGGTAGACGGCCACGCGGTCGCCGCGTCGCAGCGCCAGCCCGGCCAGCATGCCGGCGAACTCCTCCAGCCGCCGCCAGAGCTCCGCGTAGCTGACCGTGTCCTGCTTATAGGTGACGGCGGGAGCATCTGGTGCTCTCTCCGCGGCCGCCGACACCAGCTGGTGAATCTGACTGCGCACTATGGGGACTGCCCTCCGGCTACCAGGGAACACAAACAAGCTCGCTGTACAGGTCGTCGATCTGCGCTGACCCGAGCGTCGCGCTGCGGAACATCTTCGGGCGCGGAGAAGCCAGCCGGACCGACAGGCGGGGGCGGCCCCCGAGCGTGCGCAGCTCCCCGAGGGTGGCAAGGGCCCCGTGGCGCAGCAGCATCCGGGCCCGCAGCGGCCCGAAGGCGGCGCGCAACAGCTCTGGATTGCTGGCGTACAGGATGAACGCGAACGCGCTCACGCCCTTGCGGCTCACCTTGCGGAAGATCACGTAGCAGTCCTCGCCACCGCGGCTGATCACCAGATGCCGCGCCGCGGCGGCATGCTCATGGTCGAGGTAGACCGCCAGGTCCGGCCCGGCCAGCCGGTCCGCGATCCTGGCCGGATCAGAAATGATCTTGATCCGGCCGCCCGACCGGGGGAGCCAGGGCAGCGGAAGGTTGGGCGCCAGCATGGTCGCGGTGTCGAGCGCCTGGAACTTCAGCCTCGTATTGAGCTTGATCACGCTGCCGCTCGGGGACAGGTCGGTGAAGTGATAGCCATCCTGGGCGAGCAGGGCCTTGAGCAGGCGCACGCTGTGCACGCGGTAGTCGGGAAGCACGCACCAGGCGCCGAGGTTGCAGAAGCGCTCCGGCCGGCCATCGATGCTGCGCTCGGAGTAGAACGCCAGGTAGACCCCGACGACGGCACCGGCGTCGGTCAGCATGAACCCGTGATTGGGGGAATCGATCTTCCACGGCGGCGTCATTCCGGCACGCCAGGCAGCAGCGGGCACCCTGGCGTTCATGTGGGCGTGCAGGAATTCGGCCACCGCGGCGACATCGGCCGGCTCGATGGGCGCGAGCTCTGTAGTCATCTCCGCTCCAGGCCGGTCGCAGCCGCGCATTCCGGCCCGCGAGGAGATGCCCTGCGGACAACCATGGGCATGTAGCTAAAGTACGGCAACGGCATGTTACTGCGGGGCCAATCAGACGGGATCAAGGTCGTGGCCTGCCCTTTTGGCCCGTAAGTAGGTTGAGCGCGACGATCGGCAGAAGCCCTGCCCTGCCGGTAATTCTTCCCGTACCGTGAAGGTCGGCCGTTCCGTACCCGGCCGGGCCGGGGCACCCGCGTTCCGCTTGAAAGTGAAGGCAGGTCAGCAATCACGACAACCAGCGTCGTCATCGCGGCGCACAACGAGGCGGCCGTGCTCGGGCGGTGCCTGGACTCGCTGCTGGCCGATGCCCGGCCGGGCGAATTCGAGGTCGTGGTCGTCGCGAACGGGTGCACCGACGCCACCGCCGAGGTCGCCGCGGCGCGGCCCGGCGTCCGGGTCCTCGACCTGCCGGCGCCGGGCAAGGTGGCGGCGCTGAACGCGGGCGACCAGCTGGCCCGGGGCTTCCCGAGGATCTACCTCGACGCCGACATCGTCCTGCCGACCGGCGGGCTGCGCGCCTTGCGCGACGCGCTGGCCGCCGGGCCGCCCGTGCTGGCCGCGGCCCCGCGGCGTGAGGTGGACGTGAGCCGCAGCCCGGCGCTCGTGCGCAGCTATTACGCGATCAGCAGCAGGCTGCCCGCCTTCCAGGGCACGTTGTTCGGCCGCGGCACGGTCGCGATATCGGCCGCGGGCCGGGCCCGGTTCGACCAGTTCCCCGAGGTGGTTGCGGACGACCTGTTCCTGGACTCGCTGTTCACGACGGAGCAGAAGGTGCAGGTCGACGCCGTCAGCGCCCGGGTCGCCGCCCCGCGGACCACGCGGGACCTGCTCCGGCGGCTGGTTCGGGTCAGGCGGGGGAACGAGAGCTTGCGCGCGGCCACCGGGCACGCGGAAGGCAACCATTCGGGGGTGCGCCGCTCTTCTCGCACTTCCTGGCTGCGGGATGTCGCCCTGGCGGAGCCACGCCTGCTCCCCGCCGCGGCCTGCTACGCGGCAATCACCCTCACCGCGGCCCTGGCGGCGAGACTGCCGGACCGCAACCCGGGCGGCTGGGGGCGGGATGAGTCATCGCGGGCCGATGACGTGCCCGCCGAAGCCGGGGGAAGCCCATGACCCAGGTGGTCAACATCTGCTTTCACGGGATCGGCGATCCGCATCGCGAGCTCGAGCCGGGCGAGGCCGAGTACTGGGTCAGCGCGGATCTGTACCGCGCCATCCTGGACGAGATCGCGGGCTGGCCGTCGGTGGCGATCAGCTTCGATGACGGCAACGACTCCGATATCGGCACCGGGCTGCCGGAACTGCGCTCGCGCGGGCTCGCGGCCACGTTCTTCCCGCTGGCCGGCCGGCTCGGCGAGGCGGGCAGTCTGTCGGCCGCCGACGTCCGCGAGCTCGCCGGCGCGGGCATGCGGATCGGCAGCCACGGAATGGCGCACCGGAGCTGGCGGGGCATGGACGATGCCACCCGCACGGCCGAGCTGGTCGAGGCCAGGCAGCGGCTGGCGGAGGCCGCCGGTACGCCGGTGACCGAGGCGGCGTGCCCGCTCGGCCGGTATGACCGGCGGGTCCTGTCCGGGCTGCGGCAGCTGGGCTACCTGCGGGTCTACACCAGCGACCGCCGAGTCGCCGGGGCCGGAAGCTGGCTGCAGCCGAGGTTCAGCGTTCGCCGCGGGGACTCGCCGCAGTCCGTGCGCGCCGCCGCGCTGCAACCGCCCGGCCTGCCCCGGCGCGCGCGGGACGGCGCCGTCGGAGTGATCAAGCGGATTCGGTAGCGCT
>DAIOWC010000158.1:0-15167 GCA_036758685.1 Streptosporangiaceae bacterium
GGCCGGGGATCAGCATGTTGGCGATCAGGCCTGCGGCCAGACCTAAGACGATCCAGGCGATAATGCTCATAACCGGCTCCTTAGTCAGTCACGTGTGCGGGTAGGTGCGGTCGTTGGGGGCTGCTTAGCTGGTACGGGCCTTGCCCACGCGGCGTCGCATGATCTGCCGCAGCGCGGCGATCCGCGCGGGTCCCGCGGCGATCGTCAGCAGCGACCCGACGATCGCGGCCAGGAGCAGGGCTCCGGCCAGGGGCAGTACGAGGTGAACTCCCAGGAAGCTGATGTTCGCTACGTGCACGTTCTGGATGGTGAAGATCACCGCCACGATGAGTGCTGCGGTGGCAACGATCAGCGTCGTCCGCATCCCTGTGAGCGAGGTCTGCAGTGGCGTGCGCTCGTCCGCCTGGGGTGCGGGCGGGGACCGGGTGAAGCCGCTGGCTGAGGGCGGCGGCAGTGTGCTGGTTGTGCGGGGCGGTGCTGTTGGCTGGGTCATGGCGTTGCTTCCTTTCGGGTGCCGGGCCACCTTGCTGAGGCCGTTGAACCGCCGGATAGGCCGGCCGTGATGACGAGGCAGTTGCCTGGTGCTGATCGCACGGCTGCCCGCCTGGCCGGTGCCGGCCAGGCGGGCTCTGCAGGTCAGCGGTGCGCGTACCGGCGGCGGGACCCCGACCCGCCGGACTGGCGGGTGATCAGGTGGTAGATGAGCAGGAGGACGACTGCGCCGGCGATGGCGGTGATCCAGGTGGAGGCGTTGAAGAACCCCTGCAGTGCGGCGTGGTGCAGATGGAACAGATGAATGGCGGCCCAGCCGCCCAGCAGTGCCCCGGCGATGCCGATCAGGCAGGTGATGATGAGGCCCTGCTGTCTCCTGCCGGGGATCAGCATGTTAGCGAGCAGGCCTGCGCCCAGTCCCAGAATGATCCAAGCGATGATGCCCATGACCGACTCCTTAGTCAGTAATGACCCGGGTTTTGCTGCGGCCGTCGGCCGCTAACTGTCCGGGTCTGCTCTCAGCGTACGCATGAAGCCAAAAACTAGCAATGTATTTCTAGAATCATGTGGTACGTTTCTGGTGTGGAGACCTGGAGCTTCCTCACCAGCCACGCCCGGGTGCTGTTGTGCATCGCCCGCGACCCCGGCGTGCGGCTGCGCGACGTCGCGGCCAGCCTGGGCATCACCGAGCGCAGCGCCCATTCGCTCGTCGCCGACCTGACCGCCGCCGGGTATCTCGTCAAGCAAAAGCACGGCCGCCGCAACCGCTACCGGATCGAGGCGCACCTGCGGCTGCCCGAGTCCGACAGCCGGGAACCGGCCATCGGCGACGTCCTGGCGACACTGGCCGGCCACGGCGCTGGGCAGAAGCCAGAACTGCCATGCGTCGTGCCGGAAGAACCAGGCGCAACTGGCGCTAGCGACGAGCCCGGCGCGGCCACGGCTCCCGACGCCACCGGCAACGGTGACCGCCACCGGGATCGCCCGCGCGGCACCCTCCCACTATGAAGGGGGCACCAGTGAGTACAACAACATTGACCGATGAGTACCGCGCGGACCAGCTTGCGCTGTCCCGGCTCGACGACGACGGCGCGCCGCTCGGCCGGCGGGAGCCCGCACTCGCCGACACCCCTGATCAGGCCTCTCCGGACGCGGCACGGCTCAGCCTGGCCCCCAGGCCGGCGGGGCACGGGCAGGCCGGCCTGGGCGGCGGGTGGTGGCCCCGCTCCAGGGACGCGACCGCTGAGCTGCCCGTGCTCATCGCCGAGCTGAGCACTCTGGCCGGGCGGGTGAGCCGGGTAGCACTGCAGGCCGGCGCCTTCGACAACATCCCGCACAAGCTCACCGCCGGCGGGCGCATGGTGCACGTGGCCTGGTTCAGGTACATGAACGCGAACACCGTCATCCTGACCATGGCCGGCAAGGACGACCTCGTCCTGCTGGTGGTCCCGCCGCTCGCTCCCCCGGCCGCCGCGGCGCAGGCGCTTCGCGCCGCAGCATCCGGCTCCGGCGCCGGCTCCCCGGACGCCATCCTGGCAGCGGCCGCCATACCAGCCGACAGCGCCAGCATGCGGTGAGCAAGACCACGACCGTGACGGAACGTGGCTGAATTCGGCCAGTGTCCGGCGAATCCGGTCGGCGGATCGCGGCGAGCCAAACCCGCGGAGCGACCCGGCCTGCTAAATTCGCGCGCCGTTGGGGAGCGTGGTCCCGATCATCAGCAGTTTGTAGTGGCTCAGGTCACGAGACGGAGTGAGTGATCGTGGCAGTGTAGGTTCCGCCGATCGCCGAGCGCGGCACCGCGACCGACACGGTGGGATTCCACGAGGCGGAGTTGACGGAGCTGCCGGTGGCCAGGCTGAATGCGGTCCGGGACACCGTGAGGTTCGCGGCTGCCGCTGCATTGGCCTGGCCCGGCGTGAACGTGCCGGCGCCCGCGGTGCCGGTAGCTGGCCCCGACCAGTAGGTGATCTGGCTGAGCGGGATTGTCTCCGCTGCGCTACCGCCTCCGGTCGTGAAGGTGGTTGCGCTGACCGTTGCCGTCCATGAGGCATTGGCCGTTCCCCGGTTGTCGGTGACGGTAACTGTGCCGAGCTGCGCGCTGGTCGTGCTGCCGGGCGAGACGCTCGGGAGGCTCGCGCTGGAGGGCACGGTGATGGTCAGCACTCCGGCGGCGACGACAATGGAGGTCGCCTCGGTGGCCGTCTGGTTGCCTGCGTCGGTAACTTTGACGGTGAAGCTGAAGGTGCCGGCCACGGTCGGGGTGCCGGCCAGTACCCCGGTGGAGGCATTCAGGACAATGCCGGCGGGCAGCGTCCCGGCGCTTACCGACCAGCTGTAGGGCGTCGTGCCGCCGCTCGCGGTCAGCGTGTCTGTGTACGGGGTACCGACCGTCGCGGAGGGCGGGCCCGGGAAATTGAGGGTCAGCCCCGCGGTCACCACCAGCGTGATCGAGGCAGTGGCGATGCCGTTGTTCTGATCGATCACGTTAACCGAGAATGTGTAGCTGCCGGGCGTCGTGGGGGTGCCTGCCAGGACGCCTGCTGAAGTGAGGGTGATACCGGGGGGCAGGTTCCCCGCGTTCACTGACCAGGTGTACGGGAGCGTGCCGCCAGTCGCCGTCAGAGTGTCGGTGTAGGGAGTGCCAGTGATAGCCCCCGCGGGAGCGCCAAACGTTGTCGACACCCCCGCGGACACGCTGATGCTCGTGGCTTCGGTGGCGGACTGACCGTTGGCATCGGTCACCTGGACCGTGAAGGTGAAGGCGCCGGTCGCCGTCGGGGTTCCGCTCAGGTTCCCGTCGGGACTGAGGCTGACGCCGGGCGGCAGGCTGCCCGTGCTCACCGACCAGGTGAACGGGGCGGTCCCGCCGGATTCGGTCAGGGTGTCGCCGTAGACGGTGTGCGTCCAGCCGGGCGGCGGTGCCGGGAAGTTCAGGGTCGGACCGGCGATGATGGACATGGTCACCGGCTCGGTGTCGGAAAGGCCGCTGTGGTCGGTGACCTTGATCGTGAAGGAGTAGGTGCCCGCGGTTGTCGGCGTCCCGGACAGCAGCCCGGTCGACGCGGCGAGGGTCAGGCCGGGCGGCAGGGTGCCGGTGCTGACTGACCAGGTGTACGGGCTGGTGCCGCCGGTCACGGTCAGCTGGTCGCTGTAGGCCACATTGACCTCACCGCCCGGCGGGGCAGGGAACAGCAGCGCGGGGCCTGGGTTGTAGGTAAAAGCGCCGCTGCCGGAGATGCCGAGGCTGACAACTTTGACCATAACCAGTCCCGCTACGTGGGCGGGCATGTCCGAGATATCGAGGCTGATGCCGCTGGTGATGGTGAAGCAGCCCGACGCCGGGGCAGAGCAGAGGACCTCGGTGGCTGGCGTCCCCGCCGCGAACTCGGCGGCCGTGCCGACCTCGATGGCCGTCGCCCCGCCGAGGTTCAATCCGGTGACCGTAACGTCAATGTCGCCCGCGGCCGGGCCGTTGGTCGGGGTGACAGTTAGGACGACCGGTGCGGCCGGCACCACGCCGGCCGGAGCAGTCGACGACATAGCCGGGTTGGCATCGCCCGAGGACGCCACCACGGTGGTGCTGGACTGGATGAGCGCCGGGGTGACGCCAGCGGAGTTCACAACTGCGTTCACCGTGATCGTGCCGCTGGTGAACGGGCTCGTACTATTCGTGCACGAGATCTGCTGCCCGGCCGGTGCCCCGCACACCCACCCAGAGCCCGAGGCGCCAGCCGGCAGCACGCCCGCCGGCAGGGTTTCAGTCACCGTCACCGGGAAGTTCTCGGCCGCGCCCGAGGAACTGGCCGTGACGGTGTAGGTGACCGGACTGCCGGGCACCAGCGTCGCGGCTGCGTAGCTGCTCTGCGAGACGGCGAGCGTGGGAACCGGCTTCAGGCTGCTGACTACCACGTTGTCAATTTCGTGGTAGTCGACAGACGCCCCAGTGGAGGCCACCCAGCCGAACGCCAGCTGCTTGGGGATCCCGTTCGCATTGACCCAGCTCGCTGGGTAGAGGCCAGCCGGCACCACCGGCAAGGCACCGACCAGGCTCCGGGCCGTGCCGCCGATGGGCGTGAACGTGACGTCATAATCGCCGGCGGGCACCACCAGCCCGGAAGGTGTCGTTATCGTCGAGGAGGTCGGGTTGAAGACCACCTCGACTGGGACCACCGACGCAGCCCGTGTCGTGGCCCTCAGGGTCAGTGGCGACGACGTCGCCGTCGCCGCGCTGCTCTGTAATGCGCAGTAGCCGACGACCCCGTTGCCGGGGCCACGCACGACGACCTGGCCGGGCATAGTCGCATTTATGTTGGGTGGGTTGGTGCAGCCCGTCCCCTCGTATGTGCTGCTGAGGCTGAAGTTTCCGTGCGCGTCGAGACCGACTGCCAGGTAGCCGTCACTCAGGCCGCTGAGTGCATTCGAGGCCTGGGCGGAGTAGCCGAGCGATCCGCCGCTTGGCCCGGCAGCCGCCGGTGTCGCCGGGTTGGCTGGATTGACGGCGGCGAGCACGAACCCGATGCCGTCCGCTCCGGAGGGTGTTGCGGTGCCGTACTGGTAGGAGTTGAAAGTTACGTCCAGGCCCTGCGATGTGGGGACGCTGGTGCTCGCGAAGATCGCCCCCACTTTCCCGCCAGTGTCCGGCGTTAGGCGCAGCTTGCCTGAGCCTTGCGCATCGGTTGCCGTGGGGCAGCTCGCCAGCGGGTTGGCGGTGGGGTTACCTGCGGCGGTCAGGCAAGCGGCATTGGCGCCCGTCGGTAGCGACACCGACCCGGCCGGGCCGTCCACGGTGTTGTCGTGGAATGGCTGGCTGAATAACACCGTTCCCGCCGCTAAAGCATTTGGCGCGGCAACCGTCATTGCGGCCGTGGCTCCGGTGACCAGCAGCGCTGCCACCGTAACGCGCGACACAATCCGCTGCGACGCGCCCGCTGCTCGCACCGTGCGCCGGCAGCCTGCCATCGCCGCCGGGTGCAGGCTGACCTTCCTGCGGCCAGCCGGCTTACCCGCCGACGACATGGCTGCCTCGCCGGAAGCCGAGCCCGCGTCTCGCAGGTGCCGTCCTGCGCCTGGCAGCGGAAGTGCGGGGCGGCCGACGGCGTCGCGTCAGGACGAGGATGAGGATTCCGGCAGCGGCGCCGAGTACCCAGACGAGCCAGGACAGCCGGCTCCATAGCGATGCCCCGCTGCCGCCGGGGAACCGGATGTCGGACTGGGCGGTAATCGTGGTGACCCCGCTGACCAGCGTGACTGTGGCTCGCCACGAGCCGCCCGGCAGTTGCTTACTCTGAGCGAAGACCAGGTTTCCCGACTGGCCGGGCGCGAGCGTCACAACCTGCTGCTCGCGGAACGGGCCGGCGGTGATCCCCCCTGGGCCGTCCGACAGGCGAGCCTGGCCGCTGAGGTCGATGGCCAGCTCACCGGTGTCCTGTACGCGGGCGACGATGACTGGCTGACCGCTGGCGGACCGCCGTCCGGTCACGGAAGTGACGACGAATTTCGTCGGCGGGGCACCCCCGAGGCCTACGTCCAGGTAAATCCGGATGCCGACCCTGTTCACCTCAATGATGCTTGTGCCGTCGGAGCGATGAACGCGGGCAGTTTGCTGGACCCAGACAATGCCGTAGTGCTCGCCGCGGGTAGCGCCGCGCGGTACCCGGATGGTGACCATGTCCAGGACGCTGGCCCAGGGACGGACTGCGAGAGCCTGGCTCTGCAGGCTAATCCAGCTGGTGAGCTCGCTACGGGTCTCGCCGGCGTCGCCAATAAACAACCCGTGCGTAATCTGGGCGGCGTCCGGGTAGACGGCGAAGTGCGATCTGCGTGTCTCCTGGTTGAGGACCAGGATCCTGCGACGAATAACGCTCCCGGGATGGACGAAGTCGATGATGTAGCGCAGACCGCGAGGGTTATGCGCGTCGGCGACCGGGACGTCGAAGAGCCGGACGCCGAATCGCTGCGTACCCGGTGTCGCGGCGAACGCGGTAGCTGCCGGGACCAGCGTCCAGGCTGCCGTCAGTAGTAACAGCATGCTGAGCATGCGGCGCATCTGTTCCTCCCGTTCTTGAGCCTGGTCACGCCCGCCAGGCAGCCGGGCAGGGATCCGGCCCGGCTGGCTGGTCGGCGGAACCCGGCTCGCTATGAAACTGACTGGGTGAGCGTGGCCGTGTAGAGGCCGCCGACAGCCGTGGCCGGCACGGCTACGGCGATCGTCGGATCCCATGAGGCGGTGTTGTCGCCGCTGCCCGCGGTGCCGGCTACGACGGTCTGCGCGGCGTTGGACAGGGTTATGTCGCTCCCCGTGGCTGTGATCGTCCCGGTGGTCGTGATCGGGCCGGGATTGTAGTTAGCGTCAGTAGCCGGGATCGTCTCGGCCGGGGTGCCGCCGCCGGTGGTGAAGTTAGTCGAGGACGCCGTGGCGGTCCAGGAGGCGCTGATCAGGGCGCGAGCGTCGGTCACTGTGACCGTCCCCAGCGGGCCGGAGATGGTGGTGCCTGGTGCGCCCGAGCCAATGTTGGCCGCGCCCGGCGCGGTCATCGTGAGCCCGCCGACGGTGACCGTGAAGGTCATGGTGGTATTCGGGTCGCCGCCCGCGCTGTTCGGCGCGGTCCTGGCTGCGCGGTGCGACACCGGGCCCGTGCTGGCGAATGCGGCCGCCGGAGCCAGCGTCGCCCCGATTACCGCTCCGGCGGCGAGTGCAACAGTTAGTGATCTTCGCATGATCATTCTCCCCCTTGGCCCAGGCCTAGTCCGGGCCGTTCGTGAGGCCGTCTACCGTGCCGCGCGGCCTCGATCCATGATTGGTTACGCAGCGTACACACTGACGAACAAAAAGTAGTGTTCCGTGATGCCGAGAATTATTGCGCCGCGGCAAGCGCTCCGTTCTTTGGCAGTCCGGTTGTCGTGTGTTTATTAGCGTGCATGTCGGACCTGCATTGAAATTGATGCTGCCGCGCTCGCATCGCGCGAACAGCCACCTCAGGGTTGATGACTAGTTGTATAGATGATTGACAGCTGCAAGCTGAACACCATTACTTGACAGAGAAATTACCTGACGGCAAAAGCGCGCTGCCGAGAATGCGCCGTGGCCTGATGTAACGTCCGTCCAGTCACCTGCGTGGCCTTTCAGGGCACCGCGCTTCGCGGCCCAGGTGACTGGCATTGATTTCGCGTCAGCAGAGAAAGGATCGATCAATGACCGTTATCAGCGGCCGTGGCTGGCACGGGCGCACCGGAAGCGCCCGGCTGACCGCCGGCCTCATCCTGCTCACTTCCGGTGCGATGCTCATCGCCATGCAAGGCCCCGCAATGGCCGCAACGGCGCCACCGCTAGGCACCGCAGGCAGCTTCGCGGTCCTGGCTGCCACCACGGTCACCAACACCGGCCTGACCGTAGTCAACGGCAACCTCGGGCTGTCGCCGGGCACTTCGGTCACCGGGTTCGGGCCGGGCACAGTGAACGGCGCCGAGGACATCAACGATCCCGCTGCCGCAGCCGCCGAGACAGACCTGACCACCGCGTACAACAACGCTGCCGGGCAGCCGCCCACGACCACCGGCGTCAGCAGCATCGCTAATCAGACACTCACGCCGGGCGTCTACAACTCGGCGTCTTCGATGCTCGTCAACGGCACCGTCACCCTCGACGCCCAGGGCGACCCGAATGCGGTCTTCATCTTCCAGGTCGGCTCGGCCCTGACCACCGCATCAGCTAGTGCCATAGCGCTGATCAACGGCGCCCAGGCCTGCAACGTATTCTGGCAGGTAGGCAGTTCTGCGACCATCGGTACCGGTTCCAGCTTCGCGGGCAGCATCCTGGCCCTCACCTCGATCACCGTGACGACCGGTGACACCGTCAACGGCAGCGTGCTGGCCCGCAATGGCGCGGTGACACTCGACGACGACACGGTCACCGCCCCGACCTGCCAGACGACGGTAGGGACCCCACTGGCATCGCTGCCCGGAATCGCTGTCACGGCCGGAATCTCGGGGCTGTTGGGGCTCGGCTGGTTCCTGGTCCGGCGCCGCAGGACCGCCGCGCTGGCATAACCGCCGGACGAACAACGTCTTCCTGGTACTTCTCACGGGCCCGCGAATGTCCGGTGTATCGCGGTCGGCACTATTGACGAGGCTGCGCAGATACGCAAGGACGAGGGCTCGGTGCGGACAGTTCTGGGACTGCGAATCCTCGTCATCTTAGAGGTGGCCGCTGCACTCATAGCTGCAGGCGGCCACCGTACCGCTTTGCCTGTCGGCCTTAGCACACCGCGATCATTCGAGATCAAATCCAGGAAGTCGGGTCCTTGCCACTTGAGTAGTTAGGGAATCCCGAGGCAACCGTCATTCAGGCTGAGTAGCCTGTCGGGTGCCTGGAGGCGACGTCAAAATTGCCGAGTGGGTAACACTATCTGCGCCTAGTGCTTTTATCAGAACAGTTGAGCACGTGATGCTCGATCGGACAGCGGGTATGCCGTACCGACAATATGGGCAAATGACGGGGCTCCGATGAGCAGACCCGTTCATATGAGTATTCGCGAAGATCTTTGGTTGAAGCTGTCCACCGGTGAATGGCGCGCCGGAGAGAGGCTGCCGTCCGAGACTGATCTCGCTGCTCGATATGGCGTCTCCCGCATGACCGTCCGGCAGGCCGTCGAGGCCCTGGCATCGGCGGGAGCCGTGGTCCGCCGGCAGGGGCTGGGGACCTTCGCCGCCGAGCAGCTCCCCACCCGGTGCACGGACGATCTAATGAACTTTGCCGCGGCCCAGCGTGGGCAGGGCCGCGATGTTCATACCGAGCTCCTTAAAGCGTCAGTCGGCCGGCCAGCCCCGGCTGCCCGCGAGGCGCTCCGGCTGGGGGAATCCGCGGCAGCGGTGCTGGTCCGGCGTGTATGCGCGCTAGGCAGCAGCCCGATCCTTGTGCAGACCTCGTGGCTGCCGTTTGCGCGCTTCGCCGGGCTGGATACAGACCCTCTGCTGAACGGGTCGCTGTACGCAATGCTTGAAGACCGCTATGGGGTCCGCATAGTCCGGGCCAGGCTGAAGATCACCATTGCTGCGGCCGGTGTGCCAGACGCGACGCTGCTGAGGCTACGGCGCGGCGATCCGGTACTGCGGACAGCCAGGACGACCTATGATATTTCGAATTTGGCCATCGAGTATGCGACAAGTGCGATGCGGCCGGGCTATCCGCTGGAGACGGTAGCGGAATGCATGTCGCATAAGAGCTGGTGACATCTCGTGCGGCACCGTGCATCGGACCCATTCCCATACGCGTCCGGACCCGGTGCGAGGAGTCATCGACGAGTGGGCGGCAAGCGCCATAGCGGTCCCCTATCTGGGTCGCTGGGATTTGAACCGCGAACGGCCGAGCAAACCTTCCCGGCCGAGCACTGGGTGCACCTGCGCACGACCAACCCGTCGTCTACGTTCTCGACGGTCAGGCTGCGGACGAAGGTCACCAAGGGCCACGGGTCGAAGGCCGCCAGGCTGGCGATGGCGTTCAAGCTGCGGCAAGCTCGCCGAGCGGCCCGCCCCCGATTGTGATCAGCTAGCCGCCTGACCACCTCGGTCCCGCCCGGTGACGGCTATCACGGTCGCGCGTTGTGACCGACGGGATAACACCGGTGCCAGGGCTGTTGACATTTGTCATCGTGAGCCGGTGACCGGTGGCACTACTCCGCGCGGGCGCGTCGCGACACGCTGGTGTCATGAACACGGCCATAAGGAACTATCCGGCCGGTGACCTGCGGGTCTCCGACGCTGATCGCGACCGGGCACTCCGCGAGCTGAGCGAAGCCTTTCAGGCCGGCCGGATCACAGCCGACGAGTTCGACGCGCGATCCGAGCAGGCCCTGGGCGCCCGCACCGGGAAAGAACTGACGGGCCTACTCGCCGACCTGCCGCGCGATTGCGCCTGCGCTGACACTACCGCGCACTGGCCGGCCCACCGCGAGCTCGCCACCCGCATGGTCATTGGCACATCCGCAGCAGCCGCCGCCGCCCTCGCCGCGCTCGCCGTCACGAACGCCTTCAGCCATGCCGCCCCCGACCACTACAATCGTCAGCTCGCCCGGGAAATCCTGGCGCGCATGGGCCTGAAAGTCCCGATTCCGCCGGTCCCCCCAGCCCCCGGCTTCGACTGGGCCGGCACGATAACGCCAGCGGCAATCGCCATACTCCTTGTGGCGGTAATCATCGTCGCCCTGCGCATCGCCCGTACCAGCCGACGCGAACCGCGCAAGCCAGCCCGCTAGTTCGACGTGCTCGAAGCTCTCCTGCGGGCCACTCCCGACTTCCACAGCGCCGAGGACCTCCTCGAGCAAGTGTGGGACGAGCATGCCGACCCGTTCACCAACCTGTCTCCAGCGGCGAATCGAGTCCGGCGTGCTGCGGCCAGTACCCGACGTGGCCACGCCGCCCGCTTCATCGTGGAATCCATCGCGAGGTTTGCCTGGCACCGCAAGGGCGACCCAGCTTCGGCGATGATCAGCGGCGACCAGGCGCGCGCGACGGTGCGGTACCTGGTCGTGGCCGCGTTCGCGCGCGACAGCCAAAACTCTGCGGCCCAGGAGGCTCGCCATGACCAATGACGCTTCTGTCGCCCGTAACGCTTCTGCCGAGGGGCGCGATGCCTCGACGTTCGGCGGCACAGCGGACTCTCGGCCGTTCAGCAGGTATGTGGTAGTCGTCGGCGGGATCGTCTTCGCGGTCCTGATGGCCCTGTCGGACCGGTACGGGTTCCAGCGCGACGAACTGTACATGGTGGAATGCGGGCGGCACCTGCAGGCTAGTTACGTCGACCAGCCGGTGCTGGCGCCGCTGCTCGCGCGGGCCTCGGTGGCGTTGTTCGGCCTGTCGCTGCCAGGGCTGCGGCTGTGGGCGGCGCTCGCGTCCGGCACCACGGTGGTCGTGGGCGGGCTGACCGCGCGCGAGTTCGGCGGAGGCGCCCGCGCGCAGGTGCTGGCCGCCGTGGCGGTCGCGACCATGCCCGCCGTGCTGGGCAGCGGGCATGTGGCGAACACGACGCCCTGCATGATCCTGGGATGCGCTGGCCTCGGCCTTGTCGTGGCCAGGATCGGGCGGACCGGCAACGCCCGCTGGTGGCTGGCCGCCGGCGCGGTCGCTGGCGTCGGCGCGGAAGACAACCACCTGGTGGGCATCGTCGCCCTCGCGCTGGTCATCGGCGTGCTGCTCAGCGGCGGGCACCGCCTGGTACTGAACCGCTGGTTCGCCGCCGGCGCGGCGGTCGCCGTCGCCCTGATGATTCCCGACCTGTGGTGGCAGGCCCAGCACGGGTGGGCGACGATCGCCATGACCCATGCCCTCAACAGTGAGAACGGGGGCATCGCCGGCATCGGCACCTGGATCTTCGGCCAGCTCGGCATCACCGCGCTGGCCATGGTCTGGGTCTGGCCGGTCGGCCTGCGGTTCCTGTGGCGGTCCGGGCGGCCGGCGTGGCGCGCGGTGGCATGGGCATTCGGGCTGCTGTTCGTGATCTTCATGCTCACTACCGGCAAGCAGATCTACTATCTGGCCGGCCTGTACGTGCCCCTGCTCGCGGCCGGGCTGGTGTCCGCGGACCGGTGGCTGCACGAGCACCCGGTCCGGCTGCGACGGCTGGCGGTGGCGACCGCGCTCACCACCGTCGTGCCGGTGCTCGTCGCGCTGCCCGTGCTTCCGCCCGCAGATATCGGGTGGACCTACCACCTCAGCGCCGTGTCCGGCGAGTCCGTCGGCTGGCCGCAGCTCGTCAGCACCGTCCGCGCGGCCTGGCAATCGATCCCGGCCCGGCAGCGGGCCAGCGCGGTGATCTTCACCGCCGACTACAGCGAAGCCGCGGCAATCAACGAGCTCGGCCGGGGAACCGGGCTCCCGGCCGCAGTGAGCGGGCACAACACCTACTGGTGGTGGGGCCCTGGCAACCCGCGAGCCACCACGGTGCTCGCGGTCGCTCCAGGACCTGATCACGCCGGCGACTACGCCGCCTACCTCAGCCGGTTCTTCACCAGCGTGCGGACCGTGGCCACGCTGTCCAACCCCTACGGCATCCACAACATCGAGTGGGGCGGCCACGTCTACCTGTGCACCGGGCCACGCCATGAATGGGGCCAGATGTGGCCGCGCCTGCGCCACTACGGCTGAGCGCGCCGGACGCTCGCGCCAGCGCTCCGTGAGGACGGTTCGTCAGCGCTTGATCATGAGCACTGCTGTAACGCTCGCCGCCCTGACTGGCCGGCGGTCATCGCAACTTGCACAGTCGCGGCGTCACGGACAGCCCGGTGACGGCTATCACGGTCGCGCGTCGTGACGGACGGGATAACACCGACGTGCGATATCCGCCGTTAGGTGCGCTATTTCGGCTTGGCGGCCTGGCTGTCAAGGCGCACCCGAACAATCGTTCTGTTGTGTATCGAACGGTGCCCGAGAAACTTGGTCTCGGCATCTCGCGCGGACGCCAGATAGTCGGCTGCTAACTCAGCACGCGCCGGGCACAACGCTGGCCTTTGGCAGGAGCCTGCGTAGCTGCGGTGATTCTCTACGGCGTGTGGCTGTCCTGCCCGGCGAACTGCTGGTAGCGCTGTTCGACGGGGCATCGGTCGGCGGGGCAGGCAGAGAGGTCGCACAGGCGGCATATCTGGCAGCTGTGGTCGAGGGTTCTGGGCCAGTCGGCG
Source organism: Streptosporangiaceae bacterium (assembly GCA_036758685.1). Lineage (GTDB taxonomy): Bacteria > Actinomycetota > Actinomycetes > Streptosporangiales > Streptosporangiaceae > JAJYUU01. The sequence goes on from DAIOWC010000158.1 coordinate 13,164, forward strand.
AGCAGTGTCTCGAGCAGCTGCTCGAGGTGTTGCTGCTGGTCGTCGGTCATGCCGAGCAATGCCTTCTCGAGCACGGCGCCCCGGGCCGCGGTGATCTCGGTCGCTATTGCCTGCCCCTGTCCGGTCAGCGTGATCGAGGTGACGCGGGCGTCCGCGCCGCCGCGGCGGCGGCGAATGAGGCCGCGCTCGTCGAGCCGGTCGAGTAGCCGGACGACGGCGGGATGAGTCAGCTTCAGCCGGCGGCGCAGGCCGTCCACGGTGAGTCCCGGGTGCCCGGCGAGCTCCACGAGCGCGGCGGGTGCCTGGCCTGCCTGCCCGGCGGCACGAGCTGCCGCGGCGTTCATGTCGTCGCTGAGCGCGAGGACCGCCGCCCCCAGAAGGTTCATCCGCCGATTAAGTGCGTAGCTCACGCACATAATGTTACAGTCAGGGTGGCGACGCAGTCCACCCCTCAGGAGGTGATCATGTCCCGTCCACCGCGGCTCACGGTCGGCCTGCTGGCAGGTACCGGAGCCGGCCTGGTGTGGGGGCTAGCCTTCCTGATTCCGGTGCTGCTTCCCGGCTGGAGCGCGGTCGCGGTCACCGCCGGACGCTACCTCGCCTACGGGATGCTGTCGCTGGCGCTGCTTGCGTATGAGGGCCAGGCAGCGCGGCGCCTCGCCCGGGATCACTGGGGGGCCGCGCTGGCCTTCGCGGTCACCGGCAACGTCGGCTATTACCTGCTGCTCGTCATCGGCATCCAGAAGATCGGCGCCCCGGTCACGGACACGATCATCGGATCCATCCCGGTCGTCGTGGCCGTCGCCGGCAACCGGCGTGCCCCGGCGCTGCCGTGGCGGCGGCTGGTCCTGCCAGTGGCACTGAGCCTGGCCGGGCTGGCGCTCATCAACATCGTGGAGTTCACCGGAGTGCACCCGGCAGCGGCTACTCCGCTCGGCGGCAGGCTCATCGGCCTGGCCGCCGGCGTTGGTGCCGTGGCGCTGTGGGCCTGGTACGCGCTGGCCAACGCCAGGTTCCTCGCGGCCCGCCCTGGAATCCCGGCGGGCTCGTGGTCCAGCGTCGTGGGCCTCGCCACACTCGTCATCACCCTCGCCGCCCTCCTCCCGGTTGCCCTCCTGGGCCACACGAGCTGGCCAGCCGTCAGCCGACGCGACGCCGCAATGTTTTTAGCAGGCACTGCCCTGCTCGGCGTCGCTGTCTCCTGGGGCGGGACCTGGCTGTGGAACACCGCCTCCGCCCGGGTGCCGACCACCACCGCCGGGCTGCTGATCAACGTCGAGACCGTATCCGGCTACGTCTACGTCTACCTCGCCCGCCACCAATGGCCGCCCCTCGGCCAGCTCCTCGGCTTCGCTCTCATCCTGGCCGGCGTCGGCCTCGCACTCGGCTACCGCCAGGCACCGAGGCACCCCGGCCAGCATCGCCCGCCAGACCGGGAATCCGCGCCACCCGACGGCCTGATCCCCGTCCCCCACAGGGATCCCAGGGAACTGGCAGCAGCCGTCTTGGTGACCCAAGCGCCTAGCATCGCGAGCAAACAGAAGGGGTAAGACTGCAGCTAACGCGGCCAGGCGATCATCTCCCCCGCTCCCCACCGGGCCTCCCCAACTGGCTGATCTGCGCTCCGCGTCACGGTCGCAGTAGGCCACGGCCGCATCAGCGCTGTATGCCTTAGTTACTGGGCGAGGTCTGGCGGAGGCATGCGGTCTACGGCGAGGAACGCGTGAACTTCGGTTTCGCGGTACCGGCGGTGGCCGCCCAGTGTCCTGATGTACGAGAGCTTGCCGGCTCTGGCCCAGCGGGTCACTGTCTTAGGGTCAACCCGGAACATTGCGGCTACCTCTGCCGGGGTTAGCAGCCGCTCAAGCTCCGGCCGGTCTTGCTGCATGCGGTCGCCGCGCCGGGTCGCGTAGGTTTGGGAGGTCATCTCGTTGGCTCCTTGCGTTGTTAGATGTCTGGTCGGCGTCGTCCTCGACGAGGCCGGGATGGGCTGAACTCACTCCG
>DAIOWC010000159.1:0-2958 GCA_036758685.1 Streptosporangiaceae bacterium
TTCTGTCGGACCTGGTCAGTGCCCCGGACGTCGGCCCGATCGCTGGGCCCGGCCGACGAGGCCTGAACGCCGAGCGATGCGGGCGAGAGTCCGGCGTACCCTGGTGGGTGTCCTGATAGCGGGAGGCGGTCGATGGCCGGTCCGGAAAGAGCGTTGCCGGGCGATGGCGGTCATAGTCGTCTGCGGGCGTCCCATGCCGACCGCGACGGCGTGATCAGCACGCTCAAGTCGGCGTACGTGCTCGGCTTCGTGACTAAGCCTGAGTTCGACGCGAGGGTCAGCCAGACGCTGGCGGCCCGCACCCACGCTGACCTGGCCGGGGTCACCTCCGACCTTCCTGCCTGGCTGGCTGCCGCCCAGCCGCCGGCGGAGCGAGCACCGGCCAGGGCAACCCTCAGGCCGGCCGACCGTGCCGTCGTTGGCCTCGCCGTTCTCGCGGCCATTGCATTTGCCGCCGCGATCCTCTCGGCCGACGGTTGGGTGGCACTGGGCGCGTTCGGCAGCGCGCTGGCGTCGTTGTTCCTGGCGGCAGCCCAGATGCGCACCGCCCGGCGTTCCCGCCGGGCTGGCGGCCAGCCGCCAGGACGGATCGCCCCTGGCCCCCGGGCTGCCGCCGCAGGCCCGGTGCCGCGGCCGCCTGCCATCGAGCGCGGGCCGCCAGGCGACGTTCGCCCGCCGACCCGGCGTCGTCAGGACCCGCTGCTGACCTGCTAGCGCGGGCTCCGTCAGGCCCCCGCGGCCACGTGCGGGATGACCTCGGCCGCCAGGCGCTCGGCCTGCTCGGCCGGTTCCACCACGGTGGTGAACAAGATCAGCTCGGCGCCCGCCGCCGCGACCTCGCGGACGGCCCGGACGCAGTCGGCAGGCGTGCCGGCCACCGCGGCCGCCTCGATGTCGGGGACCCGGCGCCCGTACAGGCGCTCCATCACGGCATTGACGCGCTCCCGCGCACGGGCGGCGTCGTCGTCGACCACGATGTACACCCGCTTGGCGACCGGGAAGCTGGCCGGGTCGCGCCCGGCGTCGGCCAGGGCCGCCCGCACCGTCTTCACCTGCTCGGCGAACCTCGCCGTCGGCGCCGACCCGGCACCGAAGAACCCGTCGCCCAGCCGGACCGCTCGCCTCAGCGCAGGCGGCGTGTTGGCCCCGAACCAGATGGGCGGGTGCGGCTTCTGGACCGGCTTGGGCTCCATCGGCGCGTCCGTGAGCTGCCAGAACTCGCCGTCGAACGTCACCCGCGGCTCCGTCCACAGCGCCTTCATCAGGGCCAGGCCCTCGGTGAACCGCGCGACGTAGCGATCGCTGCTCATCCCGAACGCCGCGAACGGCCGCGCCTTCCCGCCGGTGCCGATGCCCACGTCGAGCCGGCCCCGGCTGAGCTGATCCAGCGTGCTCAGGCTCTTGGCCAGATGCACCGGACTGTGCAGCGTCGACACGAACACCACGCAGCCGAGCCGGATCGATCTGGTGCACGCGGCGGCGAAGGTCATCGTCTCGATGGGGCCGAGCTGCGGCCCGGCACCGAGCGTGCTCTCCTGCGCCCACGCGCTGTCGTATCCCAGCTCTTCCACGCGGGCGAAGTACGCGCGGAACGCATCGGGATCGAACTCACCGTCGGCATAGAACTGGGGGATCGAGATCGCGAAGCGCATACGCCGCATGGTAACCGGCCGGGTGCCGCGCGATACGGTGCGCCCATGACGCGTCCCGCCGCCGTCTGGGTGGTAGCCGGCCCGCCGGGGGCGGGGAAGAGCACGGTCGCCGGTCTGCTGCTGGCAGCGCTCACACCGGTGCCCGCGCTGCTCGACAAGGACACGATCTACGGGTCGTTCGTTGCCGCGGCGCTGGCGGCCGCCGGGCGGCCGTTCGGCGAGCGCGAGGGTCCCTGGTACGACGAGCACATCAAGGTGCACGAGTACGGAGGCATGACCGCCACGGCCAGGCAGATCCGGTCGTACGGGTGCCCCGTGCTGCTGTCGGCGCCGTTCACCCAGCAGATCCACGACGACACTCGCTGGCAGTCATGGCGGGACGAGCTGGGCGGCGAGCCGGTGCGCCTGATCTGGGTGCGCTCGGACGCCGACACCCTGCGCCAGCGCCTGACCGCCCGTCACTCCGACCGCGACGAGCAGAAGCTCGCGGCCTTCGACGCGTTCACCGCCTCGATGCAGCTGGGCGCCGGGCCAGCAGCGCCGCACGTCGTGATCGACAATCGCCTCACGGCCGCGGCGCCCCTGGCCGAGCAGGTGGCGGCGGTCGTCAGCCGGTACCAGTCAGGCTGACGTGGTAGATCGCCGCCTGGTAGGTGCCCTGGCGGTCGCGCGGCAGCCGCGTGAACCAGATCAGCACGTAGCGGGCGCGCAGCGGCACGTCCGGCCGCAGCGTCAGGGGCCCGCCGGGATCGGCCGACCGCGCGACCGGCCGCAGGTCGGCCAGCACCGGGGCGTTGCCCGCGCGCAGTTCCAGCGAGCCGCCCGCCGCCGGTCCGAGCACGATCCGCACGTCTGTCACGGTCGCGGCGCGGCCGAGGTCGAGCAGCAGCCCGGTCCCCGACTGCAGATTGCCGAACCGGGCACTGGCGTACCAGTTCGTCGTCCAGCCAGTGCTCCCGCCGCCGGCGATCGTCTGTGCCGCCTGCTGCGGGTTGTCGCCCTGGCTCGGGCCACCGGGGCCGAACGCCACCACGCTGACCGGCCTGATCGCTATCGCCGGCGGAGCGGCCGCGACCGATGGCCGGCTGGATACGGCGCTGGAACGGGCTGGCGCGGAACGCGAGTGTCGCTGCGCCGAAGCACGGTGGGCAGGACCCGGCCCCGAGCCGGATAGCAGCAGGGACAGCAGCACGATCAGCAGCGCCAGCGCCACCGCGATCGCACCGACGATCACGCTCGCCCGCCGGTTCGCGGTGCGGAGATGCGCCAGCCGGTCAAACAGTTCGGCACCCGCCCGCCGCGCCTC
>DAIOWC010000159.1:3058-6287 GCA_036758685.1 Streptosporangiaceae bacterium
CCCCTCGGCCACGGCGGCCTGCTCGGCCGGCCCGCCGTTGCCCGCGGGCTCCTGGCCGGCCGACACTCTGTCGACCCAGGCCGACTGGGCGGCCAGCGCTGCCCGGCTGACCCAGGGCGGCCTGGCGCCCTGCGCCCTGTCTGGCTCCACGACGTGGAGCTCGGCCGTCGTGTCACCCGGCAGCGTTAAGGGCTGGCTGTTCTGCGCCTCGCCGCCATGGTCGTACTCCTCGATCAGCGGTACCGGGTCGGTGCCGACGGCCTTGGCGATCGCGCGGATATGGCCCCGCGCGTAGAAGTCGCCACCGCAGCTATCGAAGTTATCTCGCTCGATGTCGGTGATGATCGTCCGCCGAATCCGCGTGCGCTCGCTCACGTCCTCGACGGTCAGTCCGGCCTTGCCGCGCGCTTCCGCCAGCGCTGGGCCGATATCCACAGCAAACCTCCGCATGCTCGGGCGTTAGGTAGATCGTCGCCACTTATCGCCGAGTCATGCGCGCTGAGGGGGAGATATTCGGCACATCGTTCAGGTCAGGCCGAATTCGGCCAGGATGGTCTCGGTGTGCTGGCCGGCCGCCGGGACGGCGCCCATCGCGGCCTGCCGGCCGGGCACGGTCACCGGCGGCAGGAGCGCCCGCAGCAGTCCGCCGGGAGAGTCAACTTCGCGCCATCGCTTCCTGGCCTCGAGCTGCGGATGCGCGCCGAACTCGGCGGGCGTCCGCATCCGCGCGCTCGCGATCCCGGCGTCATCAAGCAGCGCGGTGACGTCGTCGGCGGGCAGCGCCGCCAGGGCGTGCTCGACGATCTGCGTGACCTCGTCGTCATGCGCGAGCCGGTCGGGATTGGTCCGGAAGCGCTCGTCGTCGGTCAGCTCGGGCTGGTGGAGCACCCGGTCGCAGAGCACCGCCCATTCCCGGTCGTTCTGCAGGCCGATGAACACCTGTCCGTCGGCCGCGGCGTACGGGCCATAGGGGGAGATCGAGGCGTGCCGGGCCCCAGTCCGCCGGACCGGGTGCTGGCCGTAGACGTGGTAGTAGAAGGGCTGGCTCATCCACTCGCCGAGGGCATCAAGCAGGGACACGTCGAATCTCGTTCCTGCCCCCGTCCGCTCCCGCTCGTAGAGCGCGGTGAGCACGCCGCTGTGGGCATACATCCCGGCGGCGATGTCGGCCACCGAGATCCCGGCCTTCGACGGCTGCCCGGGTGTCCCGGTGACCGTCAGCAGCCCGGCCTCGCACTGCACGAGCAGGTCGTACGCCTTCTTCGAGCGGTACGGGCCGTCCGGCCCGTAGCCCGAGATGGAGCAGCAGATCAGGCGCGGGTGCCGGGCGGTCAGGTCCGCAGCGGCGAAGCCAAGCCGGTCGGCGGCGCCCGGCGCGAGGTTCTGCACGAACACGTCGGCCCGTGCGACCAGCGCCGAGAGCACCTGCCGTCCGCGCTCGGTCTTGAGATCAAGCTCGATCGACTCTTTGCCGCGGTTGAGCCAGACGAAGTAGCTGGCCTGGCCGAGCACGGCGGTGTCGTACCCCCGCGCGAAGTCGCCGCCATCCGGCCGTTCCACCTTGATCACCCGCGCGCCGAGGTCGGCGAGCTGCCGGGTCGCGAACGGCGCCGCGACCGCCTGCTCGAGGGCGACAACGGTGATGCCAGTGAGCGGAAGCACGGCGCGATCCTAGCGGCGCCTGCGCCGGGGTAGGTTCGACCCGGTGAACGATGAATCGGCCGCGGACCTGCGGGCAGCACTGGCGGCGAACCTGGCGGCGTTCCCGCGGATCGCCGCGGCGCGCCCGGAGCTGACACCAGCGTCGGTGGCCGTCTGCATCCTGGCATCGCCGGATGGGCCCCGGTTGCTGATCACCAGGCGCGCGCCCGGCCTGCGCACTCACGCCGGCCAGTGGGCGCTGCCCGGCGGCCGGCGTGATCCCGGCGAGTCCGCCGAGGAGGCGGCGCTGCGCGAACTGCAGGAGGAGACCGGCGTGCAGGCCAGCGCCGGCGACGTGCTCGGCATTCTCGACGACTACGCGACCCGGTCGGACTACGTAATCACGCCGGTGGTTGTCTGGGGCGGCGCGGCCGGAGATCAGCTCGCCGGGCCGCAGAGCGAGGTCACGCGGGTCTACGACGTACCGCTGGCCGACCTCGACGTCGAGCCCCAGTTTGTGACGATCGCGGAGTCTGACCGGCCGGTGATCCGGCTGCCGCTGTTCGACCGGTTCGTGCACGCGCCGACGGCCGCGATCATCTACCAGTTCTGCCAGGTCGGGCTGCACGGCCACGAGGTCCGCGTGGCGCATTTCGACGCGCCGCCGTTCGCGTGGAGATAGGGCGGCCGACAATATGAGCGTGAGCGCCGACGCAGCCGCAGATTCGCCCCGCAAGCGCGAGCTGCTTGCGGCGGCCTACGGCTACGCCCTGACCAACGGGCTCGCGGATTTCTCGCTGCGACCGCTAGCCCAGGCGATCGGATCGAGTCCGCGGGTCCTGCTGTTCCTGTTCGGCTCCAAGGACGGGCTGACCAGGGCACTGCTGGCCCGGGCCCGCGAGGACCAGCTAGCCGTGCTGGCCGCGCTGCGGGCCCGGCAGCTCGACGCGGATCTGGCCGCGACCGCCAGGGAGGTCTGGGCCTGGCTCGCCGCGCCGGAGCATCGCTCGCTGCTCGTCCTGTGGCTCGAGGGATACGCCCGCTCACTTCTCGGTGAGCCGGGGCCATGGGAGCGTTTCGCGCGGGACACGGTGAACGACTGGCTCGGCCTGCTCGCACAGAGCCAGCCCGGCGGCCTGGAGACCGAGGCCCGCGAGGCCGAGCGCACGCTGCTGCTCGCGGTTCTGCGCGGGGCGATGCTCGACGTGCTCGCCACCGGCGACATCGACCGCGTGACCCGCGCCGTCGAACTCCATCTCGCGACGCTCTAACCGACCGATTTATCACGTTCGCGAAATTCGGTGCCTCGAGCCGTGATCGTCGGCACGATCGTTTGCGTGGCTAGTACGAATAGTTCGTACCAGCGACACAAACGTCGGGTTCATTGAGCCACTCACGACGGGGAGTTAGGCTGGACTGAAACGACTGTGTCAGTAGGAGGAGCCGTGAGCGAGCCGAGTGTGACAATCCGCGAAGCCGACCAGCCCGGCGATCTGGGCTGGATGATCATGGCGCACGGCGAGGTCTATGCCGGCGACTACGGCTGGGACCGCAGCTTCGAGGCTCTGGTGGCACGCATCCTGGCCGA
>DAIOWC010000159.1:6387-15005 GCA_036758685.1 Streptosporangiaceae bacterium
GCGACTACGGCTGGGACCGCAGCTTCGAGGCTCTGGTGGCACGCATCCTGGCCGACTACGCCGAGCAGGACCCGGCGCGGGCCAGGGCGTGGATCGCCGAGGTCGACGGCCGCCGCGCCGGCTGCGTGATGTGCAGCGCCGGCGACGACACCACCGCCGTGCCGCAAACAGCCGGGCCGCAAACAGCCGGGCCGCAAACAGCCGTGCCGCAAACAGCCGAGCTGCACACGCTCCTGGTCGAGCCGTGGGCGCGCGGGCACCATCTTGGCACCAGGCTCGTCGACCAGTGTCTGAGCTTCGCCCGCGAGGCGGGCTACACCCGGATGAAGCTGTGGACCAACGACCCTCTCGTCGCCGCGCGCAGCATCTACCTATCGCGCGGGTTCAGGCTGGTGCAGGAGGAGCCGCACCACAGCTTCGGCGCCGATATGGTCGGGCAGTTCTACGAGCTCGACCTGCGCGAGGACGCACTGGCGGGCGAGCGCTCCTGACCGGCCGGGCGACCGCCTCGTTCCCTTATCGTGGCGTGATGGAAGCAGCCGAGTTTGGCGATGTGCTCAGCGCCGTCCGCGACTTCGTCCGGAACGAGGTCGTCCCGCGCGAGGAGGAGATCGAGGAGTCGGACGCGATCCCGGACGAGATCAGGCGGGCGGCGATCTCGATGGGCTTGTTCGGCTACACGCTGCCCGCCGAGTACGGCGGCCTGGCCCTCAGCCTCCACGAGGACGTCCGGCTCGCGTTCGAGTTCGGGTACACGACGCCGGCGTTCCGGTCCATGTTCGGCACCAACAACGGCATCGCCGGGCAGGTACTGGTCAGCGCCGGGACCGCCGGGCAGCAGCGCGAGTGGCTGCCGCGGCTCGCCGGGGGAGAGGTGTCGTCGTTCGCGCTGACCGAGGCCGAGGCCGGCTCGGACCCGTCGGGGCTGACGACCCGCGCGGTACGCGACGGCGACGGCTACCTGATCTCGGGCGCGAAGCGGTTCATCACGAACGCGCCCCTCGCCGACCTGTTCGTGGTCTTTGCCCGGACGGACCCCGGCGCACGCGGGACGCGCGGCATCTCGGTGTTCCTGGTCGAGGCCGACCGAGACGGCGTCCGGGTCGGGCCCAAGGACCGCAAGATGGGCCAGGCCGGCGCGTGGACGGCCGAGGTGTTCTTCGAGGATGTTGCCGTGCCCGCGGCGGCGCTGATCGGCGGTCAGGAGGGCGCGGGCTTCGCCGAGGCCATGAAGTCGCTGGTCCGCGGGCGGGTGCACATCGCCGCGGTCTGCGTCGGGATGGCCGAGCGGCTGCTGGATGAATCGGTCGCGCACGCGCGGTCCAGCAGGCAGGGCGGCCAGCCGATCGGCGAGTTCCAGCTTGTGCAGGCGATGCTGGCCGAGATCCAGACCGGGGTGCTCGCCGGGCGCGCGCTCGTCCTGCAGACCGCCCTCGACTACGACTCCGGCGCCGACCGCCGGATCGGGCCGTCGGCGGCCAAGCTGTACTGCGCCGAGATGGTCGGCCGCGCCGCCGACCTGGCGGTTCAGATCCACGGCGGGCTCGGCTACATGCGCGGGGTTCCGGTGGAGCGCATGTACCGGGACGCGCGGCTGTTCCGGATCTACGAAGGCACCAGCGAGATCCAGAAGCTGATCATCGGCCGCGCCCTCGTGCGCGCAGGCACGTGACGCGTTAGGTAACCGGCACGCGGCCGTCGTGCGTTGGAAGAGTGTGGCAAGCGAGCAACCGGACTTCGCGGAGTTCTATCGCGAGACCAAGGATGAGTGCCTCTTCGCCGTCCTGGTGAGCGTCGGTGACCTGGACACCGCGCAGGACCTGGTGGCCGAGGCCTTTGGCAAAGCCTGGGCGAGCTGGGCCAAGGTCAGCAGGCACCCGGCCCCGGCGGCCTGGGTAGTCCGCACGGCGCTGAACGCCGGGGTCTCGCGGTGGCGCCGGCGCCGCCGGGAGATAGCAGTACCCGACCTTGCCGTGATCGCGGACCGGCCAGGGATCGACGGAGCCGCCGGGGCCAGCGTCGATCCCAGGATCATGACGGCACTGCTTCGGCTTCCGGCACGTCAGCGCCAGGTAGTGGCGCTGCGGCTGTTCATGGATCTGGACACCGAGCGCACCGCGCGGGTGCTCGGAATAGCACCCGGCACGGTCCAGGCTCACCTGGGCCGCGCGATGGCGTCGCTTCGCGACGACATTGTCCCTACCTGGCAGAAAGAGAGCCAGTCATGAACGACGACGAGCTGATCACGACGCTGCGGCAGCAGCGCGGCGGGGTCGCGATGACCACGCCGGTGGAGCAGATCATCAGGCGCGGCAAGACGGTCCGCGCCCGGCGCCGCGCCCGGATGGCGGCCGGGGCGCTGGGCTCGGCGGCAGCGGCGGCCTTCGCGGTCGGCGCGGTGCTGCCCGCCGGCACAACGGCCGGGAGCCAGCCGCCCGGCGCCCACCCAGCGGGGGTCTTCCCGCTGCCCGTCACCAGCCAGCCGAGCGTCAGGCTAGCCGCGTGGACGGTCACCCGGCTGGCCGGCGGCACCATCAAGGTCACCTTCCGCCAGGCGACCGACCCGGCCGGGCTGCAGCGTACGCTCCGCGCCGAGGGCGTCCCGGCCAGCGTCACCTTCACCGGTCACCAGAACCCCGCCTGCCGGCCCTACTCATCGGGCAAGCCTTTCTGGCCCTTTGGCCTGACCGGAGGCCCGGTGGGCACCTCGACTCACGACCCGCGGGCAGCGTTCACTGCTCCCTACGCCGTCGTCATCAACCCTTCGAAGCTGCCTGCAGGGGTCGGTGTCCAGATCTGGACCGCCGGAACGCCCGGCGGGGCCGACAACTTCCAGCTGAATCTCGACCTGGTGCACACCAGCCCGCAGTGCACCGGCAGTTAACTCACGACGCACCAAGGGCCGGGCGGCACCGCCGCCCGGCCCGTCGCCGCAGTCACTCAGTCATTCGGCTGCCGGCCACCTGCGCGTCAGCAGGCAGTTGCCAAATTGGTCTATCTGCCCATTAGAACGCCGTCCATAATGGCAAACATGCTCACACGGCGAACTTTCCTGCAGCTCATGGGGGCCTCAACCGGAATGGCCGTGACAGGGGCCGAGCTCCTGTCGCGGGCAGCAGCTAGCGCTGCTACAGCGAATCCAGCCGGCTCGAACGGCATCGAGCACGTCGTCGTGCTCATGATGGAGAATCGCTCCTTCGATCACTTCCTCAGCTGGCTGCCGGGTGCGGACGGACGCCACGACCTGACGTACTTGTCGACCGACGGGAACGTCTACCGCAACTACCCGCTGGCCCCCGACTTCCAGGGCTGCGGGTACAGCGACCCCGATCACAGCTGGGAGGGCTTCCTCGTCCAGCACAACTTCGGCAAGATGGACGGCTTCCTCCAGCGCCCGACCGCGCCGGCCGCCAACCCCGGTGTCACGCTGGCCGCCGCGAACACGTTCCCGATCGGGTACTACACGAACTTCCACCACGACGGCAGGCGCAAGCACCAGCCCGACCTGCCGGTCATCGGCGCCCTCGCCGAGAACTACACGGTCCTCGACCGTTACTTCTGCTCCTTCGCGGGCGAGACCTTCCCCAACCGCTTCTATCAGCACGCGGCCCAGACGGACCGGGACCACAACAGCGACACGATCTCGACCCTGCCGTCGATCTGGGACCAGCTCTCGCCGATCCCGAACACCCAGGGGGTTCCGACTGGCGCCTACTTCTTCCGGGACGCCCCGTTCCTGGCGCTGTGGGGGCTGAAGTACTTCCCGTTCTGGCACCAGTTCGCGCCGGGCGACACCGACGCGCTCGGGATCCCGGTCACGACGCCGTCGTTCCTGGAGACGGTGGCGGCGGGCAACCTGCCGAACGTCAGCTACATCGACCCGGCGTTCGACACCGAGGGCAACGGCACCTCGGCCGACGACCACCCGCTCGCTGACATCCGGCTGGGGGAGCGGTTCATCGCCGACACCTATCACGCCCTCGCCGACGCCGGCTATCTGGACAACACCGTCCTCATGGTCACGTTCGACGAGTGGGGCGGCTTCTACGATCACGTGCGGCCGCCGCACGTCATCGACGACACGAACCCGGCCGACGTCAATCACAGCGGGGACGGCACCACGCCGACCGACGGCCAGCTCATCCCCGATTACACGCAGCTGGGCTTCCGCGTGCCGGCCATCGTGGTGTCCAACCTCGCCCACGGCGGCGTGGTCCATCACGGGCCTTACGAGCACTCCTCGACGCTGGCGCTGATCGAGTCCACCTTCGGGCTGCACTCGATGACGGCCAGGGACGCCAACGCCCGTAACCTCGGCGAGGTCCTGCACCGCGAGCGCCGGCGGCCGGTGCCCTCCGGCGTCATCCCGACCAGCGCCGACGTGCCGGGACCGGCGAACGACGCGGCGGCGATCTGCAGCGCGTCCAGCGTCCAGTCGGTGTCGCCGCAGCCGGCGCACATCGGCGAGTGGACCCGCGAGGCCGTTCGCCTGTCTCAGTCCGGCTACCCGACCGGATCGGGCATGGCCGGTTTCAGCCGCACCTACCGCAGCGACCACGACGCCAGCTAGCTGATCCGGGCCCTGAACCAGTCCAACCGGCTGGTTCAGGGCCCTTTTATTCGCTGCGGGAGTTGCGACCCGCCTTTGGATGGGAACGCATCTGGCGAGGGTCGGTGTTGCTTCATTCGAAACTCGGATCAACTGGGCAAACAGTTTGACCTTGCACATCCGCGCGGTCAGCCCTGCGCGCTCCACTGAGGATCTGGTCACCGAACTGGCCTCGATGCCGGGCGTCTCAAAGATCGTCGTGCTCCCCGGAGCGCGGCAGCCATCCGGTGACGCGGTCCAGTTCGACGTCGAGCCGTCGGCCGCCAACGCGGTCCTTCGCCGCCTGCGCGACCTCCGGCTGGACCGGCACTCGCCGATCGCCGTCCAGGCGGTCGAAGCCGATATCCGCGCCGAGCCGCCGCCGCGGCACGCGCGCCTGATCCAGCGCGACCAGCCGCCGATCTGGGACGTGGTCGAGGCCCGGATCCGCGCCGACGCGGCCTACCCGCCGAGCTTCTACGGGCTGCTGCTCCTGGCCTGCCTGATCGCCGCGACCGGGATCCTGACCAATTCCCAGATCCTCGTCGTCGGCGCCATGGTCGTCGGACCCGAGTACAGCGCGATCATGGGCGTAGCGCTTGGCCTCGACCGGCGCCAACGACCGCCCGTAGGCCAGGGTCTCCGCGCGCTCCTGGCCGGCTTCTCGGCCGCGATCGTGGCCTCCCTGCTCTTCGGCCTGTGCATCAAGGCGCTCGGCAAGACCCCGCACTTCTACGCGACCGGCGTGCGCCCGGTCTCCGACCTCATCAACTCGCCCAACCTGTTCTCGGTCATCGTCGCCGTGGTGGCTGGCATCGTCGGGGTTATCTCGCTGACCGGGCCGCGCTCCGGCGCGCTGATCGGCGTGTTCATCTCGGTGACCACGATCCCTGCCGCCGCCGACATCGGCCTGTCCATCGCCTACGGAAGCTGGCACGAGGCCGGCGGCTCGGCGGCGCAGCTGCTCCTGAACGTCGTGGTGCTGATCCTCGTCGGTACGGGCGGCCTGCGCCTGCAGCGCGCGCTCTGGGGCCACCGGCGCATGTCCGCCTTAGCGCGGCTTGCCGGGGCCCGAGCGCTTCCCGGCCGGGTGCGCGTGCTTGCCCCCGGCCTGCGAGTCCTCCTGCTGCGGGGCCTCGCGCGGCTGCGGTGCGCTGGCCGCCGCGGCGAGCCTGCTGCGCTCGTAGACGGTGTGCCCGGTGTCGATCGCGTGCCCGGAGTAGGCGCGCTCGCGGCGCAGGTCGCTGACGAAGGCCGGCCACCACGAGAGCACGGCCCCGAGCCGGTTGCGCAGGCCGGTCAGGAAGCCTATGTGGATGACGAGCCAGCTGATCCACCCGGCCATGCCGCTCATGTGGATCGGGCCGGCGGAGACGACCGCGTTGCCGCGGGAGATGTAGGCGGCCGAGCCCAGGTCGTAGTAGTGGAACGGCTTGCCGCGGTCCTGGCCGGCCAGCCGGTTGCGGATGCGCTTGCCGGTGTAATGGCCGGCCTGCATCGCGACCTCGGCCACGCCGGGCAGCGCGCCGAGGCTCATCACGTCCCCGACCACCGAGATCTCCGGGTGACCGGGAATGGTCAGGTCACGGCCGACCTTGATGCGCCCGGCCTGGTCACGCTCGGCCCCGGCGGCCTCGGCCAGCGCCCCGGCCACCGGCGGCGCCGCGACGCCAGCGGTCCACAGCACGGTGCCGACGTCGTACCGGGTCTGCGTGCCGTCCTTCGTGCGCACCTCCACGCAATCGCGGTCCACGTGCGTGACCAGCGAGTCCATGTGCTGCTCGACGCCGAGGCTGGTCAGCGCCTCGGACGCCCTGCGGGACAGCTGCGGCCCGAACGAGGCCAGCGGCGCGTCGCCGCCGTCAAACAGCAGCACCCTGGCGTCATCGGGATCGATGTGCCGGTACTCGCGGCTGAGCGTCTTGGTGGCGACCTCACGGATCTGGCCGGCGAGTTCCACGCCGGTCGGCCCGGCGCCGACCAGGGCGAAGCTGAGCCACTTGCTCCGCTCGGCCGGGTCGGTCGCGCTCTCGGCCAGCTCGAACGCGCCGAATAGCCGGCGCCTGATCGCCAGCGCGTCCGACATGGTCTTCATGCCGGGCGCGAACTCGGCGAACTCGTCGTGGCCGAAATAGGACAGCTGCACGCCCGCCGCGAGAATGAGCTCGTCGTAGCCGAACTCCACCTCCTCGGCGGTCGGCAGCGTGGCCTTCACCTTGTGTCCCGGTACGTCGAAGCCGGTGACCTCGGCGAGCACGAATTCGACGTTCCGGTGGCCCCGGAGCAGGCTCCGCAGCGGGAACGCGATCTTGCCCTCGGACAGGATGCCCGTCGCGCACTGGTACAGCAGCGGCTGGAACAGGTGGTTCGGTCCCCGGTCGATCACCGTCACCGAGACCGGCGCCCGGCGCAGCGCACGCGCCGCGAACAGCCCGGCGAAGCCGCCGCCGATGATGACGACCCGGTGCTGCTCTGCCTGATTAGCCATGAAGTCCCCGTTCCGCTCGTCGCTCAGCCGGCTGGATCGTGCCACGTGTCCCACTCCGGCAGCAGCGCGTCGGCCTCCTTGGGCCCCCAGCTGGCCTTCGGGTAGGTGTGCAGCGGCACCACGTCGCCGAGCACCGGGTCGACCACGCGCCACGCGTCCTCGACGGTGTCCTGCCGGGCGAAGAGCCACCGTTCACCCGAGAGCGCCGCCCCGATGAGGCGGTCGTAGGGCCGCATGTCCCCGCCGGGCTGGGCGGAGAACAGCAGTTCCTCGATCTGCGGCCGCCAGCCGGCCCCGGGCTGCTTGCCGACGAGCGTGAAGCCCACCTGGGAGTCGGGATTGATCCGGAACCGCAGGGTGTTCGGCACCGGCTGCGGCGCGATGTCGAAGACGTCCCTCGGGGACGGCCGGAACCGGACCGCGACCTCGGTGGCGGTCACCGGCATGCACTTGCCCGCGCGGATCAGGATCGGCACGCCCGCCCAGCGCCAGGTGTCGGCTTCGAGCCGCAACGCCACGAAGGTCTCGGTCGTGGAGTGCGGATCGACGCCGTTCACGTCGAGATAGCCGTCGTACTGGCCGCGGACCACATGCTCGGGCGTCAGCGGGCGGACGGCGCCAACGACGTCGGACTTGGAGGTCCGCCAGGACTGCATGCCCTTGCCGTCGGGCGGCTCGGCGAGCGTGGACGCCAGCACCTGCAGCATGTGGTTCTGCACGACGTCGCGGATGGCCCCGGTCTCGTCGTAGAACGCGCCGCGGTCGGCGACGTCGAACGCCTCGGCCATCGTGATCTGCACGCTGGCCACATACTGGCGGTTGAGCAGCGGCTCGATGATCGAGTTCGCGAACCGGACGAAGAGCAGGTTCTCCACCGGGTCCAGGCCCAGCCAGTGGTCGACCCGGTAGATGTCCTCCTCGTCAAAGTACTGGTGCATTGTCTGGTTGAGCTGCTCCGCGCTCGCCAGGTCGGTCCCGAACGGCTTCTCGACCATGACCCGGCTGTTCGCCGCGCGGCCGGCCTTGGAGATGCCCTCGGCGATGCGGCCGAAAAGCGGCGGCGGGACCTCCAGGTAGTACAGGATCCGCTGGCCCGTCCCGACCGCGTCAGACATGGCCTGGTAGGTCGCCGGATCGTCCAGATCGCCGTCGACGTAGCGCAGCAGGCCGAGCATCTTGGTCGCGGCGGGCGTGTTCGGGTCCATCTGGTTCAGCTCGAGCGACTTGCGCGCGTAGTCGCGGAACTGGTCGAGACCCCAGCCGCTCTTGGCGACGCCGACGATCGGCACGTCCAGCACGCCGCGCTCAACGAGCCCGACCAGGGCCGGGAACGTCTCCAGCTTGGCCAGGTCACCGGTCGCTCCGAAGATCACCAGTGCATTGACCTTGTCCGTGTCCTGCTGAACCGCTGTCATCGAGGCCCCCCGGCGAGAACGCGGCTGATCCGCTCACCATCGAACCCCGGCCGGCCGCCCGCGGCACCACCCAGCACGGGTGAAGACCCGCCGGAGGCCCAGCTCATGATCACGCGGAGTTTGTAAC
>DAIOWC010000160.1:0-14994 GCA_036758685.1 Streptosporangiaceae bacterium
CCTGTTCCAGCCGAACCCGGACGCAGGCGGCAACGGCAGCTGCATCATCGTGTGGGCCAAGGACCTGTCTGGTACTCAGGCATCGTTCGAGAACCTCACGCAGTTCTACCTGACTCCAGAGTTCTGGTTCTTCACCAAGTAACAGACGGCAGCTGCGCGCTGCGGGCGTGCTGGCCGTAGCGCCGCAGCTGCAGGGTCCCTGGCTCCGCGACAAACCGGGCTCCTGGCTCCCGGGGCGTCCACCGGGAGCCAGGGACCACTTTTTTTCCGGAACTGGCCGTTTTCCGGCGAGAATACAGATATTCCAGATAGAGTTACTTGGTTGCGCGCAGGCAGGGCCGGGATGTTAGCGTTTCAGTTCGGGGTGTGCGAGCGTGCCTCCCCGAACTGGCTTCACTCCCCCGGAGGCCCTAGTGACCTGCCCGACCGCCAGCTGCGGCACGCGGCTGGTCTGCCGGCGTCACATCGACCTTCTCCGCGTCTCCAGCGCCATCTGTCGCGCCTTCTGCTGACTCAGTTCCGCAGCGCCACACAGCTCGCCGGGTTCCACCCGCGCGAACCGCCGTGTCCGCAGTACGCCAGCAGAAGGACCGTGAAATGCCAGAACAGCATCACAAGAGCCGCGGCGGCCAGGGCCAGTGGGCCCTTGGACATCACGAGCCGCTCAACCCGGCGGAGAGATTCAAGAAGGATGATCCGGGACTGAACGTCCGCCAGCGGATCATCGGCCGCTACGCCCACCTCGGGTTCGACTCGATCGACCCGAGCGATCTGCGCGGCCGGTTCCGCTGGTGGGGCCTGTACACCCAGCGCAAGCCGGGGATCGAGGGCGGCAAGACCGGAGCGCTGGAGGACGCCGAGATCGAGGACCCGTACTTCATGATGCGGGTCAGGATCCCCGGCGGCCAGCTGAGCGCCGACCAGGTGCGCGCGATCGCGGAGGTCTCCAAGGAGTACGGCCGCGACCTGGCCGACATCACCGACCGCCAGAACGTCCAGTTCCACTGGATCACGATCGAGGACGTCCCGGCCATCTGGGAGCGCCTCGCCGAGGTCGGCCTGTCCAGCGTGCAGGCCTGTGGCGATGTCCCCCGCAACATCCTCGGCTGCCCGGTCGCCGGCCTGGACGCGGATGAGGTGCTCGACGCCAGCGCCACGCTCCGCGCGACCGAGGAGCTCGCGACCAGCCGCCCCGACCTGACCAACCTGCCGCGCAAGTTCAAGACGTCGATCTCGGGCTGCGCCCTTCAGTGCACGGCGCACGAGATCAACGACGTGGCGTTCGTCGGGGTGGCCGGCCCGGACGGCCGGCCTGGCTACGACCTGTGGGTGGGCGGCGGCCTGTCCACGAACCCGATGCTCGGGCAGCGGCTCGGGGCCTTCGTGCCGCCCGAGCGGGTGCCGGAAGTCTGGGCCGGGGTCGCGGCCCTGTTCCGTGACTACGGCTACCGGCGCCTGCGCAGCCGGGCGCGGCTGAAGTTCCTGGTGGCCGACTGGGGGGCCGAGCGGTTCCGCGACGTGCTCGAGCGAGAGTACCTCGGCGGCGCCGGCGCGCTCGCCGATGGCCCCGCGCCGCCGGCGCCCCCTCCCGGCTCCCGCGACCACCTGGGCGTGCACCGGCAGCGCAATGGCCTGTACTACGTGGGCGTCGCCCCCCACACCGGCCGCACCTCAGGCACGCAGCTGTGGCAGGTGGCCGACCTCGCCGAGGCCTACGGCTCCGGCCGCGTCCGCACGACGATCGAGCAGAAGCTGCTTCTCCTCGATATACCGGAACGAGCGGTCGCCGAGCTGACGGCCGAGCTGTCCGCGATTGACCTTGAGGCCAGCCCGAGCGTGTTCCGGCGCGGGACCATGGCCTGCACCGGCATCGAGTTCTGCAAGCTCGCAATCGTCGAGACCAAGGGCCGGGCTCGCGACCTGTACACCGAGCTGGGCCGGCGGCTGCCGGACTTCGACACCCCGATCACCATCAACGTGAACGGCTGCCCCAACTCCTGCGCGCGGTTCCAGCTCGCCGACATCGGCCTCAAGGGCTCGATCGTGGACGGCCAGGAGGGCTTCCAGGTGCACCTGGGCGGATCGCTTGGCATGGACCCCGGCTTCGGACGCAAGCTGCGCGGGCTCAAGGTGACGGCCGACGGGCTGCCCGACTACGTCGAGCACCTGCTGCGCAACTATCAGGCGGATCGGGCCGCGGGCGAGGCATTCGCGACCTGGGTCAGGCGCGCCGATCCGAGCCTGCTGGAAGGGGTGGGGTCATGACCGGCGAACGGCAGGTCCCGTTCTTCTGCCCGTACTGCGGTGAGGAGGACCTGCGGCCGTCCGGCGCGGACGCCGGCGACTGGGAGTGCCGGGCGTGCTCGCGCGGATTCCAGCTGCGGTTCACCGCAGTGATCCGCCCCCAGCCGGCCGACCCGTTCACCCGGAAGTCAGCATGAGCGGCCTGCCTGACTACCCCCTCGCGCTGTCGATGGCGGGCAAGCGCGCGGTCGTCGTCGGCGGCGGTCGCGTCGCGCGGCGGCGCGTCCTGCGGCTTCTGGAGGCTGGCGCTCACGTCGTCGTGATCGCACCCGAGGTCGACCCGGAGCTCGCCGTGCTGCCGATCGCGGTCCTGCGCCGCGAGTACCAGGACGGCGATCTGGCCACGGCCTGGCTGGCGCACGCCGCCACCAGTGACCCCGCCGTCAACGCGCGGGTCGCCGCCGAGGCCGAGCGCTGCCGGATCTGGTGCGTGCGCGCGGACGACGCCGCGGCCTCGCCCGCCTGGACGCCTGCCGTCGCCCGGCACGGCGACATCGCGGTCGCGATCACGGCCGGCGGCGACCCGCGCCGCGCCCAGCGGCTGCGGGCCGCGGTGGAGGTCGCGCTGGCGGAGGGCACCCTCCCGGTGCGCCGGGCCCGCGCGGGCGGCACCGGTCACGTCGCGCTGATTGGCGGTGGCCCCGGGGACCCGGCGCTGATCACGGTCCTCGGCCGGCGGCTGCTCGCCGAGGCCGACGTCGTGGTGGCGGACAAGCTCGCGCCGCGCGAACTGCTGGCCGAGCTCGATCCGGACGTCGAGATCATCGACGCCGGGAAGGCTCCGCACGCGCACAACCTGACCCAGGATGAGATCAACGAGCTGATCGTCGCCCGAGCGCTCGCGGGGCAGCGGGTGGCCCGGCTCAAGGGCGGTGACCCGTTCGTGTTCGGCCGCGGCGGCGAAGAAGCGCTCGCGTGCGTGCGGGCAGGCGTGCCGTTCCAGGTCGTGCCGGGGGTCACGAGCGCGATAGCCGTTCCCGCCTATGCCGGCATCCCGGTCACGCACCGCGGGATCACGCAGGACTTCGCGGTGGTGTCCGCGCATCTCGACCCGTCCCACCCGGGCGCGACCGTCGACTGGGAGTCCATGGCCCGCGGCACGGGCACGCTCGTGCTGCTGATGGCCGTCGCCCACCTGGAGTCGGTCGCAGCCGAGCTGATCAAGCGCGGCCGGGACGGCACGACCCCGGTGGCGGTGATCTGCGAGGGAACGATGCCCGGCCAGCGCGTACTTACCTCGACGCTGGCTGAGGTAGCGGCCGAAGCCGACCGGGCGGGGATCAGGCCGCCCGCGGTCGTCGTCATCGGCGACGTGGTCCGGCTCCGGGACCTGCTGACGGCAGAGCGGAGGGCAGCATGAGCAACCCCGCCCTGGTCGCGGTCGCCCACGGCAGCCGGAACCCGGCGGCCGCCGACGTCGTGCGCAACCTGGCCGCCCAGATCCGCAGGCTCGCGCCGGTCCTCGACGTCCGGGTGGCCTTCCTCGACCACGCCGAGCCGTCGCTGCCGACCCAGCTCGACGCCGCGGGAAGGGGCCCGGTGATCGTTCCCCTGCTGCTGTCCTCGGGATACCACCTGAACAGCGACATCGCCGACGCGGCGAACTCGGCCGCCGCGCGCGTCGCGGCTCCGCTCGGCCCGGATCAGCTCCTGCTGACGGCGCTGACGGCCCGGCTGGCTGAGGCAGGGGTGCCCGAGCGCACGGCCGTGGTACTGGCCGCGGCCGGTTCGGCGGACCCGGCCGCGATCACCGACGTGGAAAAGCAGGCGGATCTGCTCGCGGCGCACCTGGACGCGCCCGTGCTCGCCGCCTACGCCTCCGCGGCCCGGCCGACTGTGCCTGAGGCCGTCGCGCGCCTGCGCGATGAGACCCGCGGGCCTGTGGCCGTGGCCTCGTACCTGCTCGCGCCCGGCCATTTCCAGGATCAGCTGGCAGGCTGCGGTGCCGACTGGGTCACCGCCCCGCTCGGCGGCCATCCGGCCGTGGCCGGGCTGGTCATAGACCGGTACCGCACGGCGGCCAAGACCCACTAGCCTCCCGGCGCATTAACTCGCTCGCAGTATAACGTCAGTTTCTAGCGCGCGAGCCAACGGTCCGGCAAGGCAAATCATCGTGGTATGTTCTGCGTCCCGCAGCCAGTTATCCGCCCTCGACCTGCGCTCGCAGAGGCATCATCCGCGCAGGTGGCGAGGCACGCGGCGGTCGCGGTGGCGCCGGTATCCGTCGCTATGAGAATAGTCACGCACCCATTGCGCTATGAGAATAGTCACGCACTATTCGGCTATGAGAATCGTCACGCGCCGCTTCGTAAATTGCCCATCATTGCGCGTTTATAGTTCATGTGTTCTCCCTATTCGCGAATGACACGACTCTGCAAACGATTTCAAGGAGCCCACTGAATGAGACCCGCCTGGCTGACAGTGAGGTCGGCCGTGACTGTGACCGCGCTGACCCTCGCCGGGGCTACGGCCATCGCAGCCTGCGGCAAGAGCACGGCCGGCTCTACCTCCCTGGGCATCTCCGGTGCCTACGGCAGCGTCCCGGCGATGGCGACCGGCACCGAGCACTCGGGTGCGGTCACCGTCGGCGCTCCGCCTGGCACGGCCGCCAACTGGGTCCTGCCGCTGATCACCGGGGCAGACAACTCGGTGTTCACCGTGCTGGACTTTGACTACCAGCTCTACCGGCCGCTGTACTGGTCGACCAACGGCGTCAAGCCCGAGGTTGTGCCGTCGATGAGCCTGGCCAACGCCCCGGTCTGGAGCAACGGTGACAAGACCGCGACGATCACGCTCAAGAGCAACTACAAGTGGAGCGACGGCACCACGCTGACGAGCCAGGACATCCTGTTCTGGTGGGACATCATGAAGGCCGCGATCAAGATCAGCCCGGCGAACTGGGCGGACTACACCCCCGGCCTCGGCATCCCCGACCAGGTCTCCAGCATCACGGCCCCGAGCGCCTCGACGTTCGTGCTGAACTTCAAGGCCGCGGTCAACCCGAGCTGGGCTGAGCTGGACCAGATCGGCGCGATCCAGCCGATGCCGTCGGCGAAGTGGACCGCGGCGGCCGAGGCTGCCAACGGCGGCAAGACGCTGAACCCGGCCAACCCCGCTGACGCGAAGACGATCTACAACTTCCTGTCGGCGCAGTCCCAGAAGCTGTCGACCTACGCCACCAACCCGCTGTGGCAGACCGTCGACGGTCCGTACCACCTGACCGCGTTCGACAGCAGCAACAGCGCGTTCACGATGGCGCCGAACCCCAACTACGGCGGTCCGGAGTCCAAGGCCCCGCCGACGCTCAAGGTCGAGCCCTTCACCTCCGACGCCGCCGAGGTCAACGCGGTGAAGGCGGGCTCCATCACGGTGGGCTACCTGCCGCTGACCGACCTGCCGACCATCAACACGGTCAAGAACAGCGCCAGTGGTTACAACGCCTTCGGCTATGACAGCTTCGGCTGGAACTACGTCGCCTACAACTTCAAGGACACCAGCGGCGACTTCGACAAGATCATCGGCCAGCTCTACATCCGCCAGGCGCTCGCGCACCTGGAGGACGAGGCCGGTTACATCAAGGCGTTCCTCAACGGCGGCGGCGGCCAGGCCTACGGCCCGGTACCGCTCACCCCGACCAGTGCGTACACGCCTGCCGACGCGCTGACCGACCCCTACCCGTTCTCGCTGGCCGACGCGACCACGCTGCTCAAGGACCACGGCTGGACCGTCAACCCGGGTGGCGCCGACACGTGCGCCAAGCCCGGCACCGCGGCGAACGAGTGCGGCGCCGGCATCCCGTCCGGCACCAAGCTCGCCTGGACCCTGGCCTACGGCACCAGCCCGGCCAGCATCGGCCAGGAGGACACCGCGCTGGCGTCCGAGGCGGCCAAGGCCGGAATCCAGATCACGCTGAAGTCGAGCAGCTTCGACTTCCTGGTGCAGAACTACAACAACCCGGCCGCGCCGAAGGAGGAGAACGCCTGGGCCATGTCGGACTTCGGCGGGTTCACCGATTCGACCTACCCGACGACGTTCGGCGTGTTCAACAGCACCGGGTCGAGCAACCTCGGCAGCTACGACGACCCGAAGGCCGACGCGCTGATCCAGGCGTCGATCTCCAGCAGCAACCCGCAGGCGGTGAAGGCTGAGGCGTCCTACCTCACCGAGCAGCAGCCGGGCCTGTTCCAGCCCAACCCGGACGCTGGTGGTAACGGCAGCAGCGTCATGGTGTGGTCCAAGTCGCTGTCCGGCCCGCCGACATCGTTCGAGAGTCTGACGCAGTTCGACCTGAACCCAGAGTTCTGGTTCTTCACTAAGTAACTGCACGGCGGCGGGCCCCTGGCTCCCGCGATACCCCGGGCCTGGCTCCTGGGGTATCGCGGGGGTCAGGGGCTCGCTCGCGTCATCGGAAGGATCCCGCGGTCAGCCCCGAGACGATCCGCCGCTGGGCGAGGAGCACCAGCAGCGCGATGGGAATGGAGATGATCACAACTGCCGCGTCGATCAGGTTGTAGAAGACCTGGAACTGGCTCTCGCCGAAGGTAACGATCGCCAGCGGAGCGGTGAAGTGGGCCGGCGTCACCAGGAAGGAGACGGCGAAGGCGAAGTCGTTCCAGGCCAGGATGAATGCCAGTATCCCCGCGGTGAACACCGCTGGCACCGCTACCGGGATCACCACCTTGCGCAGCGTCTGCAGCCGCGTCGCCCCGTCCACCATCGCGGCTTCCTCGAGCTCCCTGGGGATCTGCTCGAAGAAGTTCTTGAGCAGCCAGGTGGTGATCGGGAGCGTGTACACCAGGTACACGACGATCAGCGGGTACACGTTGTCGAGCAGCCCGAGGTTCTTGAGCAGCAGGAACAGCGGCCCCACCATGGCGAGCACCGGGAAGAATCCGGCCAGCAGGATGAAGGCGAGGATCGCCCCGGCGCCGCGGATGTCGAGCCGGGCAAGCGCGTATCCCGCCAGCGAGGCGACGATGACCGTCACGACCGTGTTGACGAGCGCGACGATGATGCTGTTGAGGAGCGGCGTCAGGAAGTCCTGCTTGCTGAAGACGTCGATGTAGGCGCTGAAGCTCAGGTGCGACGGCACGATCCCGTTGCTGCCTCCGACGCCCGCGGATATCTGCGCGTTGGACTCCAGCGATGTGCGCAGGATCCAGTAGAACGGGAAGAGCGAGATCACGATGGCGATGATCACGCCGAGGTAGAACAGCACCTGCCCGAGGGTGCCGCGCCTGCGCCGTGCCCGCCGGGGCGTGGCGCTCGGCACGGACATGGCGGTCGTGTCGGCCGTCGCGGTCATCTCCCGCCTCCCGTCTGCCGCGGTCTTGCGGCCCGCGCCTGGCTCACGTCCGCGGCCTGAAAGCACGGACGATGACGTACGAAATGACGAGCGCCATCACGACCAGCATCACCGAGATCGCCCCGCCGTAGCCGAAGTCGAGGCTGGTGATGAACGTCTGATAGTTGAGGAAAGACAGCGTCTGGGTCGAGTTACCCGGGCCGCCGCCCGTCATGATGTAGATGACGTCGAACACCAGCAGCGCCTGCAGGGTGCGGAAGATAACCGCCACCATGAGGGCCGGCTTGAGCAGCGGCAACGTCAGCCGCCAGAACGTCTCGACCGTGCCGGCCCCGTCGATCCGCGCCGCCTCGTAAATGTCGGTCGGGATGACCTGCAGGCCCGCTAGCAGGATGATCGCGATGAACGGGACGTTCTTCCACGCATCGGCGATGAAGATGACCGTCCAGGATCGCCACACGCTTGCGTTCAGCCAGGTGATGCTGGCCCAGCTAGGGTGCAGGGCGCCGAGGAAGTAGTCGACGAAGCCCGATCTCGGGTCGAACATCGTCTTCCACAGCATCGCCGAGACGACGGTGGGCACTGCCCACGGGATGAGGACCGCAGCGCGCAGTACGCCCCGGCCCCGGAACTTCCGGTGCAGCATGAGGGCCAGGCCGATTGCCGCGATCGTGTCGAGTACCACCGAGACGACCGTGAAGGCCAGCGTCCGCTCCAGCGCGGCTAGCCACGCCGACGAGGTGAACATCTTGGTGTAGTTCTGGCCGCCGACGAACTTGTGCGGCAGAGCGCCGAAGCTCAGATTCACGAAGTGGAACGAGTTCCACAAGTTGTAGATGAGCGGATAGGCGGTGACCAGCAGCAGGAGGATGAGCACCGGCGCGACCAGGAGATAGCCGAGCCGACGGTCCGCCGCGGTCCGCCTGGCTGTGGTGGCGGACCCCGGCGGACGCGACTTCCATCGCAGCGCCGGCCGCCGGGCGCGCAGCGGAGCCTCGGCGGCCATCAGCAGATCACTCCGTATCCCGCTCGACCACGGCCAGGTCAGCTGCTCGGCGTGGCATTGGCATCGCTCTTAACCGTCGGCGCCGCCCCGGCGATCGCGGCGGCCGGAGACTCGGTGTTCGCGAACACCGATGACAGCATCACCTGCAGGTCAGTCGATACCTGGAGGTAGTTCGGGCTCACCGGCCGCGGCTGGGAGTACCCGTTCAGCACCTTCACGTTCTGGAAGTACGGCGCCTTCGCGTACAGCGCCGGGGTGTAGGCGCTGGGCAGCGACGGCGGGTCGCCGGTAGCCTCGGCGCGCGCAACCTCGACTGGCGCGCTGGTCAGATACTCGATGAACTTCCAGGCGGCTGCGGAGTGCGCCGTCTTGGCGTTGATGGCGAGCATCTCGCCGCCGAGCGCAGAGCCGGGCGTTCCGCCTGGACCGGCTGGGAACGGGATGTAGCCAATGTGGCCCACCACCGCCGGTGCCTCCTGGGAAGCCGGGATCGCCTCCACGAACGGGTAGTTGATGGCAAACGCCGCGTGACCCGACGAGAACTCCGCCTGCACCTGGCCCTCCTGCCAGCCCGTGACCGCCGTCGGGGCGATGTGGTTCTTGTAGACGGCGTCGTAGAGCCAGGCGAGCGCAGCTGCGTTGCCCGGAGTATTGAGGTTCTGCGGGTCGAGCTTCCCGCCGAATGCCGAGTCGACGGTCAGGAACGCAGTGATGGCGCCTTCGTACTTCGCGCCCTCGAACGCGAGCCCTTCCTTGAGGCTATGGTCGGCCTTCATGGCCGCCTCGGCGTCGGAGACAACCTGGGCCGGGCTCGTAGGCGGGGTCTTGATGAGATCGGTCCGGTAGAAGAGCCCTTCCGGGTTGTCGAACCACGGAACGGCATAAGTCTGGCCCTGGTACGTCCCGGCGGCGACTTCCGTGGGGAAGAACTGGCTCATGTCGGGGTGCAGGCTGGCCAGGTTCAGCACCCAGCCCGCCTGGGCGAACTTGGCCGGGTAGGTGACGTCAGACTCAAAGACGTCCGGCGTCGTGGACCCGGCAATGAAAGAATGCTCAAGCTGAGCCAGGTACGTCGTAGAGTCCGACGACAGAACGTCGACCTTTACCTTGATGTTCGGATTAGCCTTCTCGAAGCCGTTGATGGCCGTCTGCGTCTGCGCGCCCTCGGTGCCTAAGCCCGACTCGGCGAACACGATCGTCTGCTTTGCGCCGGCGCTCACCGCGGGGCCAGAGCCCGAGCTGCCGCAGGCGGCAGCTAACAGCGCGATTCCGGCGCCAAGTGCGGCCACCGTACGGCGCCTACCTGACCAGACCCTGCTTGTCGCCATCCTGCGTCACCGCCCAATCCCTGGACGCGGACTCAGGCCCGCGTCGTCGCGTCTGATTCATCCACCACTTAACTGTTTACGCCTTGTTGGCCTCTCTGTCACGCAAGCCTCGCGAGACCGCTTCTGACCAAGCACCGCCGCGTTCCCCGCCTGACGCAGGCACGCCGCCGGGACTGTCGGCGGGAGCAGGCAAGATAGAAACATGGCGGCGGCTGGCAGCACCACCAGGCCCGGCTTCAGCGAGGCGACCAGGGCCTGGTTCAGTGCTGCCTTCGCCGAGCCGACGCTGGCGCAGGCGGCGGCGTGGCAGGCGATCGGCAACGGCGAGCACACGCTGGTCATCGCGCCGACCGGCTCGGGCAAGACGCTGGCGGCGTTCCTGTGGGCGATCGACAAGCTGGCCGCCGAGCCCGTACCCGCCGATCCGAAGCGCCGCTGCCGGGTCCTCTACGTCTCCCCGCTCAAGGCGCTGGCCGTGGACGTCGAGCGCAACCTGCGCTCCCCGCTGACCGGCGTCCGGCACGCCGCCCGCCGGCTTGGCCTGCCCGAGCCCGACATCACCGTGGCGGTTCGGACCGGGGACACCGCGGCCGACGAGCGCCGGAAGATGGCCAGCAAGCCGCCCGACATCCTCATCACGACGCCCGAGTCGCTGTTCCTGCTGCTCACGTCCCAGGCCAGGGAGGGGCTGCGCGGCGTCGAGACGGTCATCATCGACGAGGTCCACGCGCTGGCGGGCGGCAAGCGCGGCGCGCACCTGGCCCTGTCGCTCGAACGGCTGGATGCCCTGCGCATGTCGGCCGCCCCGGCGCCGCGGGCCGCGCGGCGCGGGCAGCCGGAGCCGGAGCCCGAGCCGCCGGCCAGGACCCCGGCGCAGCGCATCGGCCTGTCGGCGACCGTGCGGCCGGCCGAGGAGGTCGCGACGTTCCTCGGCGGCGCGCTGCCGGTGACGATCGTCGCGCCGCCAAGCGAGAAGCGACTCGACCTGCAGATCATCGTTCCGGTCGAGGACATGGCGGACCTGCAGACCTCCATGCCGGCGCCGGTCCCGCCGGGGGCGAACGGCGACGGCGGGGCGCCGCCAGCGGGCGACCCGGCCCGGCAGCATTCCATCTGGCCGCACGTCGAGGAGCGAGTGCTCGACCTGATCCAGGCCCATCGCTCCACGATCGTCTTCGCGAACTCGCGCGGCCTGGCCGAGCGGCTCTGCGGCCGCCTCAACGACCTGGCGGCCGAGCGCGCGGCGGAGGCGGCGGCCGACGCCGACCACGACGAGTTCGACGAGCAGGGGCCGGGGTCAGGGAGCGGGGACGCGCGGCCGCGGATCCCGGCGCAGATCATGGCCCAGTCAGCGGCCGGGGGCGGCGCGCCCGCGGTCGTGGCCCGAGCCCACCACGGCTCGGTCTCGCGGACCGAGCGCAACCAGATCGAGGAAGCGCTCAAGGCCGGCCGGCTGCCGGCGGTGGTCGCCACGTCCAGCCTCGAGCTCGGCATCGACATGGGCGCGGTCGACCTGGTCATCCAGGTCGAGTCGCCGCCGTCGGTGGCCAGCGGCCTGCAGCGGACCGGCCGCGCCGGGCACAACGTCGGCGACGTCTCCCGCGGCATCTTCTTCCCCAAGTACCAGGGCGACCTCGTCCAGGCGGCGGTCGTGACCAGGCAGATGCGGGCCGGCGAGATCGAGCAGCTGCGGATGCCGCGCAACCCCCTGGACGTGCTGGCCCAGCAGATCGTCGCGATGGCGTCGATGGACGACTGGACGGTCGCGGACCTGGAACGGACGATCCGCCGGGCCGCACCGTTCAGCGGGCTGACCCGGCCGGTGCTCGACGCGGTGCTCGACATGCTCGCCGGCCGGTACCCGAGCGAGGACTTCGCCGGGCTGCGGCCGCGGGTGATCTGGGACCGCACCGTCGGCACGATCAGCGGCCGGCCGGGCAGCCAGCGGCTGGCCATCAGCAACGGGGGCACGATCCCGGACCGCGGGCTGTTCGGGGTGTTCCTGGCCAGCGGCCAGGCGAAGGGTCCCTCCCGGCGGGTCGGCGAGCTGGACGAGGAGATGGTCTACGAGTCCAGGGTCGGCGACGTGTTCGTGCTCGGCGCCACATCCTGGCGGATCGAGGACATCACCGCTGACCAGGTGCTCGTCACCCCGGCCGCCGGACAGCCGGGGCGGCTGCCGTTCTGGCACGGAGACGCGCCCGGCCGCCCGGCCGAGCTGGGCGCCGCGATCGGGGCGTTCCGGCGCGAGCTCGGCGCGATGCCGGAGGCCAGGGCCACGTCGCTGCTGCGGGCCGAGGGCCTGGACGGGCTCGCCGCGGCGAACCTGGTCTCCTACCTGACCGACCAGCGGAAGGCCACCGGTTACCTGCCGGACGACAAGACGCTGGTACTTGAGCGGTTCCGGGACGAGCTCGGCGACTGGCGGCTGGTGCTCCACAGTCCGTACGGGGCCAAGGTGCACGCGCCGTGGGCGCTGGCCATCGCCGCGCGGCTGCGCGAGCGCTACGGCGCGATGGACGTGCAGGCGCTGCATACCGACGACGGGATCGTCATCCGCGTGCCCGACGCGGACGATCCGCCGCCGGCCGGTATCGCGATGCTCGATCCCGACGAGGTCGAGCAGCTCGTCACCGCCGAGCTCGGCTCCTCCGCGCTGTTCGCCTCGCGGTTCCGGGAGTGCGCGGCCCGCGCGCTGCTGCTGCCGCGGCGCCAGCCGGGCCGGCGCACTCCGCTCTGGCAGCAGCGCCAGCGCGCCGCCCAGCTGCTGGCCGTGGCCAGCCAGTACGGAACGTTCCCGGTGATCCTGGAGACGGTCAGGGAGTGCCTGCAGGACGTCTTCGACGTGCCCGGCCTGGTGGCGCTCATGCGCGACCTCACCGCGCGCAACATCCGGCTGGTCGAGGTGGAGACGCCGACGGCGTCGCCGTTCAGCAAGTCGGTGCTGTTCCGCTACATCGGCGCGTTCATGTACGAGGGCGACGCCCCCCTGGCCGAGCGCCGGGCCCAGGCGCTGGCCCTCGACTCGGCGCTGCTCGCCGAGCTGCTCGGCCAGCCGGAGCTGCGAGAGCTGCTCGACCCGCTGGTCGTGGAGGAGGCCGAGCGCGAGCTGCAGCGGCTGGCTCCGGGCCGGGCCTGCAAGGACACCGAGGCCGTCGCCGACATGCTGCGCGCGCTCGGGCCGCTGACCGCCGACGAGGTGGCGCAGCGGTCCGCCGACCCGGCGCAGGCCCCGGCCTGGCTCGCGGGCCTCGCCCGCCAGCGGCGGATCATCGAGCTGCGTGTGGCCGGCGAGCCGCGCTGGTGCGCGATCGAGGACTCCGGCCGGCTCCGTGACGCGCTCGGCGTGGCCCTGCCGCCGGGCGTTCCCGACGCGTTCACCGAGCCGGTCCCCGACCCGCTGCGCGATCTCGTGCTGCGTTACGCGCGGACGCACGGCCCCTTCAGCGCGGCGGCCGTCGCCGCGCGCTACGGGCTCGGCGTCGCGGTCGTCACCGGGGCCCTGCACCGGGTTGCCGCCGAGGGCATCCTTTCCGAGGGCGATTTCCACCCCTCAGGGGGGACGCAATGGTGCGAGGCCGGTGTCCTCCGCATGCTGCGGCGCCGCTGCCTGGCCAAGCTGCGCAAGGAAGTCGAGCCCGCGCCGCCGTCCGCGTACGCGGCGTTCCTGCCCGCCTGGCAGCACGCGGACAAGGCGGCCGCGGCGGTGCCGGGCAGCCGGTCCCGTCCGGCCCGGTCGGACGCCGTCTACGAGGTGATCGACCAGCTCGCGGGCGCCGCGATCCCGGCCTCGGCGCTGGAGACGCTCGTGCTGCCCGGCCGCGTTCCCGGCTACTCCCCCGCACTGCTTGACGAGCTCACGGCCGCCGGCGAGGTCGCCTGGTCGGGGGCGGGCGCGCTGCCCGGCGGCGACGGCTGGATCGTGCTCGCGCCGGCCGGCTCTGCCCACCTGCTGCTCCCGGATCCGCCGGAGATCACGCTGACCCCGGTGCACGAGGCGGTCATGGCCGCGCTCGGCGGCGGCGGCGCGCTGTTCTTCCGGGCGATCGCGGACCGGGCCGCGGCCGATCTCGGGACGGCCACGACCGACCGCGACGTGGCCAGCGCGATCTGGGACCTGGTCTGGGCCGGGCGGCTGACCAACGACACGCTCGCGCCGCTGCGCACCGTGCTCGGCAGCGGCCGGCCGGTGGCCGAGCCTTCGGCATCCGACGCGGCCGCCGCTGCGCGCCCGTACCCGCGCTCGCGCTCAGGGCTCGCCCGGCGGCCCGGTTACGGGCGGGCGGTGCTGCCGTCGCGGTCGGGGCCGCCGACGGTCAGCGGCCGGTGGTCGGCACTGCCCCTGCCCGAGGACGATCCGACCCGGCGCCGGTACGCGCAGGCGCTGGCGCTGCTGGAGCGGCACGGCATCCTGATCCGCGGCGCGGTGGCGGCCGAGCACATCGGGTTCGGCACGCTCTACCCGGTCCTCCGGGCGCTGGAGGAGGCGGGCCAGTGCCGTCGCGGATACTTCGTCGAGGGCCTCGGCGCGGCTCAGTTCGCGCTCGCGGGCGCGGTCGACCGGATGCGGGCGATGGCCGAGGCCGCGCGGAGTGCTAGCCCGGGGGGCGACCCCCGGAACCCCCGCGGACAGACGATCATCGATCCGTGGGCAACGGGTCCGCCCGCCAGCGCGCGGCCGAAGGTCATCGTGCTGTCGGCCGCCGACCCGGCCAACGCGTACGGCGCCGCCCTCCCCTGGCCGGAGCGACCCGGTGAGATCCCGGGCGGCCACCGGCCGGGCCGCAAGGCCGGCGCGCTGGTCGTGCTCTCCGAGGGCGAGCTCGTGCTCTATGTCGAGCGCGGGGGCAAGACGTTGCTGTCCTGGACGAGCGAGCCCGGGCTGCTCGAGCCGGCGTCCGCCGCGCTGGCGAGTGCGGTCAAGGCGGGAGCGCTCGGCCGCCTCACCGTCGAGCGCGCCGACGGCGCCGGCGTCTACGACTCGCCGCTTGCGCGGGCGCTCGAGGCGGCCGGGTTCCGCCCGACTCCGAAGGGCCTGCGCCTGCGCGCCT
>DAIOWC010000161.1:0-14919 GCA_036758685.1 Streptosporangiaceae bacterium
GTTTGCCGCGCCTCCCGCGCCGGCGAGGATTCGCCGGACGAACGTGGCGACCATGTGCCGCTTGTACTCCGCGCTCCCCCGGTGGTCGGTACGCGGGCGCGCCGCCTGCGCGGCGAGGTCGGCGGCCGCGCCGATGCTCTCCTCGGTGAGCGGCGTGCCGACCAGCGCGCTGGCCGCCTCCGCCGCGCTGATCGTGGATCCGCCCACCCCGGTCAGCGCGATGCCGGCCCTCGTGACCGAGCCGCCGGCGATCTCGAGCGAGACGGCGACGCCCACGGTCGCGAAGTCGCCGACCCGGCGCTCAAGCTTCAGGTACCCGCCGGCGCGCATGCCCTGCGCGGGCGGGATCACCGCCTCGACCACGATCTCGTCCAGATCAAGCACGTTCTCGAACGGCCCGGTCACGAAGGCCGCCATCGGGATGGAACGGCGGCCGCGCGGGCCCTGCGCCACGACTGAGCCACCGAGCGCGAGCACGACCGACGCCCAGTCACCCTGCGGGTCGGCGTGGCAGAGCGACCCCACCAGCGTGCCGCGGTTGCGCACGATCGGGTCGGCGATCAGCGGGGCGGCGGCCGCCATGGTCGGCTGGGTGGCGCGCAGTAGCTCCGAGCGCTCGAGGTCCACGTGCCGGCACAGCGCGCCAATCCGCAGCGTGCCGTCCGCATCGGCCTGGTGGTAGTCCAGCCCGGGGACATTGTTGATGTCGACGACCAGCTCTGGCGACGCGAATCGCAGCTTCATCAGGGGCACCAGGCTCTGGCCCCCGGCCAGCACCTTGGCGCCGTCACCCCCGTCGTGCAGCAGCCCGATCGCCTCACTCAGTGAGCGCGGCGCCTCGTAACTGAACCGGGACGGGTACATGCGTTTCCTCCGGTCTGCGATGACGACGCCGGGCGTGGTTCACGCCTCACTCCGGGTCATCGTGGGTTTGGGGTACCGAGTTCGGGTCAGGAACCGCCACCGGCAGCGACTCGTAATCCGGATCCGGCCGTGGTTCCTGGTGAGGCGGCCAGGGTCCGGCGACTGGCTGTCCGGCGATCTTGAGGTAATCGATGAGCTCGGGCCAGGCCCAGACGGTCGGGCTCTTCCCAGTTTTCGGCGCGTGCTCGATGAGCTCGTACAGCCGTGGATTGCCCCGGCTGTGGCCATCGGACTCGATCCGCATGCGGCACGCTCCCGGCATCAGGGTCCCGACGGCAGCCCGGCAGGGCGCCGTCCATGCTGACGTGCATAGCACGATCCGCCGTTCTCCGCTCGGCCGCAACCAGCCAATAAGGAGATGCTTAAGACAGCAGCTTGGAGGTCTATATCGGCTTCTATTCTGATGTTCAGCATTTGACAGAGAATGCCCGCGCTAGCTCCAGATCGTCACGTATACCGGAGGCCGGAACCTGGAGGGCGGGATCCCGGCCGCCGGCGAGCGCATGAGCTGCATCGCCTCGGGTGTGCTGAGAAACCTCCGCAGCGCGCTGGCCGACGTGCTGCGGTGCTCCCGCTCCAGCGTGGTCACGTACCAGCACGCCTCGATCGGGAGCCCGGGCAGATCGACGAGCGCCAGTTCGCCGCGCCGCACCTGCTGCGATACCAGGTGCTCGACCGCCGGGGCGACGCCGCTGCCGTCGGCCGCCGCCGCCCAGGCGGCGGTCTGGCTGGGGAACACGCCGATGTTGCTCTCCGGCACGCCGAGCTGAGCCAGCAGCCGCCCGGTCTCGCTGGCCGGGTCGGCGCCGGCCGGATCGACGAGCCAGCGCCACTGCCGGGCCGACCCGCGCGGGCGGGAATGGCCGCCGGTAACGACTACCAGCCGGTACTTAAAGACCGGCTCACTGACGACGGGCAGGTCACCGGCAAGTCCGGGACCGATGGCGACGTCGGCCAGCCGGTTGGCGACCAGGACCGCGACCTCGCCGGAGGCGGCAACCCCGCTGGATACCTCGACCGAGCCGGAGAACCGGCGGGTGAACGCCTCCATCAGCGGCCCGGAGAGGAACTCCGCGAACGACGACGTGGCCACGACCCGCAACTGCTCCGGTGCGCCCTGCGCGGCGCGCACCGCAGCCTGCGCTTCGGCGCCCAGCACCACGATCTGCGACGCCGTCGACAGCAGCCGCGAGCCGCCGGGAGTCAGCGTCATCCCGCCGGGGCCGCGCGTGATCAGCTGATCTCCCAGGTGCTGGCGCAGCGCGGTCAGAGCCTGGGAGACGGCGGGCTCGCTGACGCCGAGCGCGCTGGCGGCGGCCGTGACCGAGCCAAGCCGGGCGACCAGAACAAACGCGTTGAGCTGGGTGAGGGTCATCGGGCTGTCCGCCCCGCCTGGCGGCAGCCGCGCGCGCTCGTACACTCGTGACGAAGGTGCTTGCCTGAGGGAGGGAACATGCAGGTTCCGGCCCACTGCGAGTACGAGCGAGCAGCCAGCGTCGAGCACGCGATCAGACTGCTCACCCGGTACGGCCCGGAGGCCCGGATCCTGGCCGGCGGGCACAGCCTGATTCCGATGATGAAGCTGCGCCTCGCGCAGCCTGAAGTGCTGATCGACATCAACGGGCTCACCGACCTCTGCTATATCACGGTAGCCGATCGGGAGCTGCGCATCGGCGCCCTGGCCCGGCACGCGCACCTGCTGGACTCGCAGGTCGCGGGCCAGTACTTCGCGATCCTGCATGACGCAGAGCGGGTGATAGCCGACCCGATCGTGCGCAACTGGGGCACCATCGGCGGGTCGCTCTGCCAGGCCGATCCGTCCGAGGACCTGTCAGCGGCCTTCGCGGCGGTGAAGGGAACCATGGTGATCGCGGGCCCGGACGGGATCCGGACCGTGTCGGCCAGGGAGTTCCACACGGGTCCGTACGAGACCCAGGTCGGCCCGGCCGAGCTGCTGACCGAGATCAGGCTGCCGGTCCGGCCGGGCGGCGGCAGCGCCTACCTCAAGGTCGCGCGCCGCGCCGGCGACTGGCCGGTGGGCGCGGCCGGCGCCGCGGTCTGGCTGGACGGCGAGATGATCATCGACGTCGGCATCGGCCTGACCGCGGTCGGCGCCGCTCACTTCGCGGCCGCGGAAGCCGAGGAATACCTCATCGGCGAGGCGGCGACCGCCGAGCGCCTGGCGCGAGCCGGGCAGATCGCGGCCGAGCACTGCCGTCCGGTCGGCGACCAGCGCGGGCCGGCTGACTACAAGCGGCACCTCGCCGGCGAGCTGACGGCGCGGGCACTGACGCTCGCGGTCCGCCGCGCGGGCGGGCTAGCCGACCGGGCCGGAAGTCCGGCGGCATGAGGGTCGCGATGACCGTGAACGGGACCGAGTACGTCCGGGAGGTCGAGCCGCGGCTGCTGCTGATCCACTTCCTGCGCGATGAGCTGAGGCTGACCGGCTCGCACTGGGGCTGCGACACCTCCAACTGCGGCGTGTGCGTGGTGTGGCTGGACGAGACGCCGGTCAAGTCGTGCACGGTGCTAGCCGCGATGGCTGACGGGCACCGGGTAATGACCGTGGAGGGCCTGTCCCGCGGCCAGCGACTCGACCCGGTACAGCAGGGTTTTGCCGCCTGCCATGGCTTGCAGTGCGGCTTCTGCACGCCCGGCATGATGCTGACCGCGCGCTGGCTGCTGAACCGGAACCCGCATCCGACCGCCGCCGAGATCCGCGAGGCGATCTCGGGCCAGGTCTGCCGCTGCACGGGCTACGAGAACATCGTCAGGTCAGTCCTCTGGGCCAGCGAGGCCGAGCGGGCACAGTCCGAGGGGGCACAGTCCGAGGGGGCACAGTGACCACCGGCTATTCGGCGATCCCGCGCAAGGAAGACGCGCGTTTCATCCGGGGCCTGGGCACCTACGTGGACGACATCAGCCTGCCTGGCATGCTGCACGGGGCGATCCTGCGCAGTCCCTACGCGCACGCGGTCATCCGCTCGGTCGATGTCGCGGCGGCACTGGCGCATCCGATGGTCGAGGCGGTGCTGACCGGCGAGGATCTCGCCGCCCAGGGTCTTGCCTGGATGCCCACCCTGTCCGGTGACGTGCAGGCGGTGCTGGCCACCGACAAGGTGCGGTTCCAGGGCCAGGAAGTCGCGTTCGTCGTCGCCAGGGACCGGTACTCGGCCCGCGACGCGCTGGCCCTGATCGACGTCGACTACGAGCCGCTGCCGCCGGTGATCGACGCCCGCACGGCCCTCGCGCCGGGCGCCCCGGTGATCCGCGATGACCTGCCGGGCAAGCAGGACAACCACATCTTCGACTGGGCCGCCGGGGACGAGCGGGCGACCGCCGCTGCCTTTGACGACGCCGACGTGACGGTGAGCTGCGACATGGTCTACCCGCGTTCCCATCCTGCGCCGCTGGAGACCTGCGGCATGGTCGCGGACGTGGATGCGGTGAGCGGGAAGCTGACCCTCTGGTCGACCAGCCAGGCGCCGCACGCGCACCGCACGATGTACGCGACGGTCACCGGACTGCCCGAGCACAAGATCAGGATCGTGTCGCCGGATCTCGGCGGTGGTTTCGGCAACAAGGTGCCGATCTATCCCGGCTACCTGTGCGCGGTCGTGGCCGCCATGCAGACCGGCAGGCCGGTGAAGTGGATGGAGGACCGGTCGGAGAACCTCATGTCCGGGTCGTTCGCGCGCGACTATCACATGCACGGCGAGATCGCCGCGACCCGCGACGGGAAGATTCTCGCGCTGCGGGCGCGCGTGCTGGCCGATCACGGCGCGTTCAACGCGACCGCGCAGCCGACCAAGTTCCCGGCCGGGTTCTTCCACATCTTCACGGGCTCTTACGACCTGCGCGCCGCCCACTGCCAGGTGACCGGCGTCTACACGTCCAAGGCGCCCGGCGGCGTGGCCTACTCCTGTTCGTTCCGCGTGACCGAAGCGGTCTACCTGGTAGAACGGCTGGTCGACATGCTGGCCCGCGAGCTCGGCGCCGATCCCGCCGAGCTTCGGATGCGCAACCTGCTGCAGCCCGAGCAGTTTCCCTACACCGCGCCGACCGGCTGGCAGTACGACTCGGGCGACTACCCGCGCGCGCTGCGGCTGGCGCTTGAGATGGCGGGCTACGACGGCCTGCGCGCCGAGCAGGCTGAGCGCCGCGAGCGCGGCGAGTACATGGGGATCGGGCTGAGCTTCTTCACCGAGGGCGTCGGCGCCGGGCCGCGCGAGCACATGGACATCCTCGGCCTGGGCATGGCCGACGGAGCTGACCTGCGGGTCCACCCGACGGGCAAGGCCGTGCTGGCGATCTCGGTGCAGACTCAGGGTCAGGGGCACGAGACGACGTTCGCCCAGCTGGTCGCCCACGAGCTCGGCCTGTCGCCCGACGATGTCGACGTGGTGCACGGCGATACCGACCGGACCCCGTTCGGCCTCGGGACATACGGCTCCAGGTCAACGCCGGTATCCGGGGCCGCCGCGGTGGTCGCCGCGCGGCGGGTGCGGGACAAGGCGAGGCTCGTGGCGGCCGCGATGCTGGAGGTCGCAGCGGACGACCTCGAGTGGGCCGACGGCGCCTGGCGCGTCCGCGGCGATCCCGAGCAGGCGCGCACGATCCCGGAGATCGCGATGGCGGCGCACTCCTCGCTCGCACTGCCTGACGGAGTCGAGGGACACCTGGACGCGTCGGTGGTCTACAACCCGCCCAACCTGACCTTCCCGTTCGGCGCGTACATCTGCGTGACGGACGTCGACCCGGGGACCGGCGAGGTCAAGGTGCGGCGGTTCATCGCGGTGGACGACTGCGGCGTGCGGATCAACCCGATGATCGTGGAGGGCCAGGTCCATCGCGGGCTGGCCGACGGCATTGGGGTCGCCCTGATGCAGTCCATCGTGTTCGACTCCATCGGGAACTGCCTGGGCGGCTCGTTCATGGACTACCTGCTGCCCACCGCGATGGAGTGCCCGTCCTGGGAGCTCGGCGCGACCGTGACGCCGTCGCCGCACCACCCCGTCGGCGCCAAGGGCATCGGGGAATCCGCGACCGTAGGCTCGCCCCCGGCGGTGGTGAACTCGGTCATTGACGCGCTGGCGCCGTTTGACGTGAAACATGCAGACATGCCGCTCACCCCGGCCAATGTCTGGCGGGCGATCCAGGGCCGGCCAGTGCGCCCGGATCTGGCGGTCGAGTGAGGACTAGCGTCGGGGGCACGCCCGGGGTTAGCGGATGATGGAAATATGAGTGAGCTCGCGGAACAGCTGCCTGACGTCCCGACCTTGCTTGCCCAGCTGGACCAGGCCAGCTATCTGGCCGACGAGCCGCTCGGCACGGCGCTGTTCCTCGCTGCCCGGATGGGCCAGCCGATCCTCCTGGAGGGCGAGCCGGGCGTCGGCAAGACCGAGGCCGCCAAGGCGCTGGCCGAGGTACTCGACACGCCGCTGATCCGCCTGCAGTGCTACGAGGGCCTGACCTCGGCCGAGGCCCTCTACGAGTGGAACTATCCGCGCCAGCTGCTCGCGATCCGGCTGGCCGAGGCGCGGGGCGAGTCCCCGCGCGAGGCCGACCTGTTCAGCGACGACTATCTGCTGGAACGACCGCTCCTCGCGGCGCTTGATCACCCTGGGCCGCGCCCGGCCGTCCTGCTCATCGATGAGGTGGACCGTGGCGACGACGAGTTCGAGGCGTTCCTCTTCGAGCTGCTAGCTGAGTCGGCGGTGACGATTCCCGAGCTTGGCACGCGGCGGGCCACCTACCCGCCCGTCGTCGTGCTGACCTCGAACCGGACCAGGGACCTGCACGACGCGCTCAAGCGGCGCTGCCTGTACCACTGGATCGACTATCCGGACACCGAGCGGGTCGCGGCGATCATCCGGCGCCGGGTCCCGGCGGCCTCGGTACGGCTCGCCGGCCAGGTCGCGCGGGGTGTCGCCACGCTGCGCGGCCTGGATCTGACCAAGCCACCGGGGGTGGCCGAGGCCATCAGCTGGGCGACCGCGCTGAACGTGCTCGGAGTCCTCGAGCTCGACGCCCGGGCGGCCCAGCAGACCGCGGGAGCGGTGCTGAAGTACGCCGACGACCTGCGGACGGCCAAGCGGGCCGACTTCGCCGCGCTGGTCAGCCACGATGGAATCGATGGCTGACGACCTGGCGGCGGTAGCCGCAGGGTTTGGCGCGGTGCTGCGCCGGGCCGGACTGCCGGTGGGGCCCGGTCGCAGCGAGCGGTTCGCCGCAGCGGTGACGCTGGTGCGCCCGGTCACCGCGCCTGAGCTGCTGAATTGCGCGCTCGCGACACTTGTGTCCAGTAAGGACCAGGCCGATGTGCTGCGCGCGGTGTTCGCCGATGTCTTCGGTCAGTCGCCCGACGGACCTTCTCGCGCGACCAACGGGCCGGATCCGGCCGAACGTCCGCAGTCCCAGGACCTGACCGACGCGGCGACTGCGGCGCGGATGCACGCCAGCGTCGTCACCGCGATCCGCGAAGCCGGATCGGCCGCTGCGGACGACTCCGGCGACGCTGACGACCCGGAGATCAGCCGGCCGTACCTCGGCAGCCCGCTCGAGCGGCTGTCCGGCACTGACTTCGCCGACCTGTCCGACGAGGAACTCGCGGAGCTTGCCGTCCTCATGAGCCGGCTGACCCTCGCCGTCCCCCCGCGCCGGTCCAGGCGGCACCGGCCC
The DNA here is from genome assembly GCA_036758685.1 of Streptosporangiaceae bacterium. Lineage (GTDB taxonomy): Bacteria > Actinomycetota > Actinomycetes > Streptosporangiales > Streptosporangiaceae > JAJYUU01. The sequence continues at coordinate 7,606 of DAIOWC010000161.1, forward strand.
GGGCCGGGAGGAAGGCACACGGACATGCGGGCCAGCCTCCGCGAAGCGCGGCGGACCGGCGGGGATGTGTTCCGCCTCATCGGGCGGGTGCCGCTCACGCGGCCGCGGAGGCTGGTGGTCCTGTGCGATATCTCCGGATCGATGGAGCCCTACGCGCGGGCCATGATCCAGCTCCTGTACTGCGCGGCCGGCGGGGCCCGCGCCGAGGTCTTCAGCTTCGCGACCAGGCTGACCCGCCTGACGCCCGCCCTGGCGCGATCCTCGCCGACGGCCGCGCTGCGCGAGGCCGGTCAGGCCGCGCCGGACTGGCTCGGCGGGACCCGGCTCGGAGTGGCGCTTAAGGAGTTCAACGATTCGTATGGGCGGCGCGGACTGGCGAGGGGCGCGGTGGTGCTCATCATTTCCGACGGCTGGGACACCGGCGATCCGGCGCTCGTCGAGAGGGAGATGGAACGGCTCTCCCTGGTCGCCTACCGGATCGTGTGGGTGAACCCGCGGACGAAGAGCGCTGCCTACGAGCCGCTCGCGGGCGGGATGGCAGCCGCCTGGCCGCACTGCGACGCGGTCGTCAGCGGCCACACGGTCAAGGCGCTCGCCCAGCTTTCGGCGGCTCTGGCCGACCCAGTGAGGCGGCGGGCCGAGATCCGGCCCGCCGCCTGATTGCGCCGCAGGTCAGCTGGCCATCTCCCGGGCGAGCTTTGCGATATGCGCGATCTGGGCCGCGTGCGCGCGGAAGAACTGGGCCCGGTGCGCAAGCTGGATCGGCTCGAGGACCGCGACCACGGGCCGGGCACAGGTCGCAAAGACGCGGTTCTCATGAACTTGATCTGCCTTGAGCCCGGCGCTGCTGGTAGCCGACTGATTCAGCGTGTCCGCCCAGGCGAAGTATCCGGCAAAGAGCGGGTTGGCGGCATGCAAGGTCTGCGTGGCGTCGCTGGCCGGGACGCCGTGGGCTTCAAGGCAGCGAGCGAACGCCGGCTGGGTCGCGGAGATCCGGTGCGAGCTCTGGATTGCGCTGACGATGTTCATCCAGGCGGCAGCCAGGCTCGAGGCGGCCCTGTCGACTCGGGTGACGGCCCCGGCGTACCGCGCGGTGCAGCTCGCCTGGAGCCGGCCCATGGCGTTCAACCGACTGGTGGTGGGATCCCTGGCGACCAGATACTGCGAGGTGAAGTAGTACTGGCCCGGATGCCTGACGAGCTGCGCCAGGTCGGGGAACTGGCTGCTCCGGAATGACAGCTGGTACAGCTGCATGGACCCGCGGAAGGCCGGCTGGGGAAAGCCGCCGGCGGCCAGGCAGGGATCGATGTCCTTGGCCTTGATCTTGTCCTGAGTCCAGGCGAATGCCAGGCCCTCGGTGTAGGTGGCTCCGCTGGCCGGGAAGTACCAGTCAAGCGCCTCGGTGGCCAGCTGCATGCTGGCCGGGGACGCGTAGGGGCCGGCGGCCGGACTCGATGGCGGCGACGAGCGCGGATGCGCAGGACCGGATGAGCCCTGGCCGACCACGACGACGATGGCGATCAGCGCAACGACGCTGGCGGCCGCCGCGACCGGGGTCAGGATGCGCCGCGCGGAGGCGCGGGGTGCGCGCCCGCCCAGCTGCAGCTGCAGCTGCGGGATGTCGGCGGGAGTGATCTCGGCCGCCGCTGCGGAGGCATCGCGGAAGATCCGCTCCTCAAGGTCCATCATTCAGCTCTCTCCTAGCATTCGGCCGAGCGCAGACAAGGCCCGGTGGGTTGTGGACCTGACAGTGCTCGGGCCGATCCCCATGAGGCGCGCGACCTCTGCTTCCGGTTCGTGAAGGTAGAAGCGGAGAATCAGGACCTCGCGCTGCCGGGTCGGCAGGCGCCGGATCGCCATGAGCACCGACTGCTGTTCCTCGCCGGCCAGCACGGCCGATTCGGCCGACGCCACCGGGGGTTCATGCAGCGGGCGTTTGATCCGGACCCGGCGCCACCGGATCACCGATCTGCAGCCGTTGAGAACGGACGTCCTCAGGTACGGCAGAGCCTGCTCCGGCTCGGACAGCCGGGCCCAGTTCCGGTAAAGGCCGCAGAAGGCATCCTGGACGACGTCCTCGGCGCCCTCGCGGTCGCCGAGCATGACGTGTGCCAGCCTGGTCAGCGACAGTGCGTGCGCCGCGTAGAGGTCGGCGACGCTGTCCCTGGCCGGCTTGCCGAACACGGATCTGCTCAGTGCCGCGAACGCTTCCGGCTGGTCCAGGCTCGCCGAATCGGTGCTCATACCCTGAATACGCGCCGACGGCTTGTTTGCTGCTTGCCGAGTGCAGCGAGATTCAGCTAATCGTCGTCGTCGTCGACCCAGCCGCGCCGGGTCGCGCGCCGCTGGTCCCGGAGTTGCTCGTGGATCTCATGTCGGCGCTCGCGGATCTCGCGGTGAACCTCGTGCCGGCGGTCCCTGACCTCGTTCAGGATGTCCATGCGCAGACCACCGGGCACGCGGATGCTGATGTCGCGGTCGCCTTTGCCGCCCTTGTCGCCCTTGCGCCGGCGCCGCTTGACCTCCACGCCGCCGAGTACGCAGGCGCCATCGATCCGGAGGAGGGGTGCGTTCGGGTCGGCTGACTCGTCGCTGTCGCCGGCGATCTCCCGGCCGCCAAGTACGGCGAAGCCGTTGTCGACCACTCGCATTTCCGGCGGGACCGTAATCTCGACGCCGCCCAGCACGGCCGTCGCGTGCAGCACAATCTCCTGGCCGGGAAGCACAGCCTCGCGGAAGTCCAGCTCGATCCCCCCGAAGACGGCCACCACCGTCATGACCGGCTCGGCGTGCCAGGAGCCTTTCCTGGTCGCTCCGCTGAAGATCGCGACGATACGGCTTCCGCGCGTGCCCTTGGCCGGCGGCCCGGCCTGGCTCGGCACCGGTGTCGGCACGGTCCCGGCCGCGGGCAGGTCTTCCAGCAGCGGAACCAGCTCAGCCTGGGTTTTCGCGGAGTAAATGCCGTCCAGCCGGTCCGAGTGCTCCTCAGCCGTCAGCCGGCCCTCGGCCAGGGCGTTATTGATGACTGAAGCCGCCGTGTCGCGATCCGCGTCCGAGGCCCTGAGCCTGGAATTCTCGTTGAAAGGCTGGGGGTGCATGCAGCTATTCTCGGCCATACGTACAGGGCATTGGAACAGGAGATCGTGATGGGCCACGTCGAGGCGGCTCATCTGAGCCATGCCCTTCCCGATGGCCGGGCGCTTCTCGACGACGTGTCCTTCCGGGTGGGCGACGGCACCGTGGCGGCGCTGGTCGGGCCCAACGGCGCCGGTAAGACCACGCTGCTGCGGCTGGTCACGGGCGATCTCGCCCCCCAGACGGGCACCGTGAGCTCCAGCGGCGGGCTCGGGGTCATGCGGCAGTTCATCGGCGGCATCCAGGACGAGAGCACGGTCCGTGACCTGCTCCTCTCGGTGGCCTCGCCGCGGGTCCGCGATGCCGCCGCCCGGCTGGATGCGGCCGAGCTGGTCATGATGGAGCGCGACGACGAGCGGGCCCAGATGCGCTACGCCACGGCCCTCGCCGAGTGGGGCGACGCCGGCGGCTACGAGGCCGAGGTGCACTTTGATGCCTGCTGCGTAGCCGCGCTTGGCATCAGCTATGACCGCTGCCAGTGGCGAGAGGTCCGCACTCTGTCCGGGGGCGAGCAGAAGCGCCTGGTGCTGGAGTCCCTCCTGCGCGGCAAGGACGAGGTCCTGCTGCTGGACGAGCCGGACAACTACCTCGACGTACCCGGCAAGATCTGGCTTGAGCAGCAGCTCGCGGCGACGTCCAAGACGATCCTCCTGGTGAGCCACGACCGCGAGCTGCTGGCGGCCTGCGCGGAGCGGATCATCACCGTCGAGGACGGTCATGTCTGGGTGCACGGAGGCGGCTTCGCTACGTACGCGCAGGCCCGCCGGGACCGCATCGAGCGCCTGGACGAGCTGCGCCGCCGGTGGGATGAGGAGCACGAGAAGCTCAGGCAGCTCATGCTGATGTACAAGCAGAAGGCCTCGTACAACTCGGATATGGCCTCGCGCTATCAGTCAGCGCTGACCCGGCTGCGCAAGTTCGAGGAGGCGGGGCCGCCCGAGCTTGCGCCGAAGGAGCAGAATGTCCGGATGCGCCTGCGCGGCGGGCGCACCGGCAAGCGGGCCGTGATCTGCGAAGGACTCGAGCTGTCCGGGCTGATGCGGCCCTTCGACGTCGAGGTCTGGTACGACGAGCGCGTCGCGGTGCTTGGCTCGAACGGGTCGGGCAAGTCACATTTCCTGCGGCTGCTCGCGGGCGGTCAGGTGGCCCATCAGGGCATTGCGCGGCTCGGTGCGCGCGTGGTGCCGGGCATGTTCGCCCAGACGCACACGCGGCCGGACCTCGCTGGCCGGACGCCGCTGGAGATCCTCATGACCGAGCACGCCATGCTCATAAACGAGGCGATGTCGGCGCTTGCGAGGTACGAGCTGCAGTCGTGTGCCCGGCAGGCCTTCGGCACCCTGTCCGGCGGTCAGCAGGCCCGGCTGCAGATCCTGCTGCTTGAGCTGGCCGGCTCCACGCTGCTGCTGCTCGACGAGCCAACCGACAACCTCGACCTGGCTAGTGCCGAGGCCCTGCAGCAGGGGCTGGAGTCCTACCAGGGAACGGTGCTCGCCGTGACTCATGACCGCTGGTTCGCGAAGTCATTCGACCGGTTCCTGGTTTTCGGCGCTGACGGTTCTGTGCGCGAGACGCCTGCTCCGGTCTGGGATGAGACTCGCGTGGAGCGGCCACGTTGAGCGGTCACTTGCTAGGCTGCATGAATCCCTAGGGAGGCCTGGCTCCGCGCGTGCGGGCGCTGGCCGGGATCCCGGGGAAAGGCGGAGCTGGAGGATTAGGACCGTGAAGAAGCTGCTACTGCTTGCTGTGCTCGGCTTGAGCGCCTTCGCTGTGTGGAAGAAGGTACAGGCCGATCGCGCCGAGCTTAATTTGTGGACCGAGGCCACGTCGGCCGACGAGTAGCCGCCCGCGAGCCCGGGCGGCGGCATGGCGGACTTTCCAGGGACCACCCTGGCGTGCTTTGGCCTCGTCGGCACCCTGATTGCCGACGATGGCGTAGTTGAGCTTGCCTACTCCGAAGCCATCGCCACCCAGGGCGTTGTAAGCGGAACCAGTGCTTATGCGCGCTGCATGGCCCAGGTGCATCGCGCGCGCGGCCAGGGGCCGGGCGACGTCCTTGCCGCGTTGTTCCCCGACAATCCGGCCCGCGCTCAGGCGGCCAGGCTCGCTTTTGACCGGTCCCTGGCCGGCACGGTCGCCCGGACGGTCGCTTCGCCGATACCCGGTGCGCAGGAAGTCTTGGAGCAGCTCGCGGCCAGTGGCTGCCGGACCTGCGTCCTGACCATTCTTCCGCGACGCGACCTCACCGCCATGCTCCGCACCGCCGGATGGCGCGACCTGATTACCCTCGCGCTGACAGACGACGATGTGCCCCGCGGATGCCCGTTCCCAGATCTGGTACTTGCCGCGATGCTGAGAGCTGGTGTCGGGGACGTACGCGAGGTTGCCGTTGTGCAGGGCACCGCGGCGGGAGTGGAATGCGGCCGGCGGGCAGGTGCCGGGATTGTCGCCGGGGTGCTGACCGGCCCGCATCCGGCGGCGCGGCTGCGCGCGGCCGGAGCGACGTACGTGCTCGACAGTGTCGCGGAGCTGCCGGCGGTGCTCGCCGAAGGCGGCGCCCGGCCCGTGGCGCCAGGAGAGCCTGCGGCTGCGGACCCGGCCGGGATCAGCCTGCCCCAGCAACGGCCCGCCGAGCGGCGGCCGCTCGGCCTTTAGGGCTACGCCGTCAGCGGGCGGCCGCGAGATCGCTACGCGCTTCCTCATCCAGTTCGATGTCGGCGACGGCCATGTTGTCCTCCAGGTGGCCGACGGACGATGTGCCGGGGATCAGGAGCACATTCGGCCGCAGGCTCAGCGCCCACGCCAGCGCGATCTGGGCTGGCGTACGGCCCAGGCGCTCGGCGGTGTGCACTACCTGCGGATTGGTCAGCACGGGGTTGCTGCGGGCGAAGGCCGATCCGAGCGGGAAGAACGGAACGAACGCGATGCCGCGCGCGTCGCACTCCTCCAGCACCGGCATGGAGGAGCGGTCGGCCACGTTCAGCGGGTTCTGGACGCAGGCGATCTCCGTCCGATCCGCGGCGCGCACCAGGTGCTCGCGGGTGATGCTGCTGAGCCCGATGCCCGTGATCAGCCCGTCGTCGCGCGCCTGGATCATCGCGTCGAGCTGGTCGTCGAATCGCTGGTCGGCGGGGGCGTTCTCGATCATGCGCAGATTCACGGCCGCGAGCTGGTCGACGCCGAGAGCGCGCAGGTTGTCCTCGATACCCTGCCTGAGCTGCGCCGGCTCGTCCCAGGGCAGCCAGCCGCCCGACTCATCCCGGCGGGCGCCGACCTTGCTGACCAGGGCGAGGCCTTCGGGGTACGGATGGAGCGCGGCGCGGATCAGCTCGTTGGCGACGTCCGGCCCGTAGTACTGAGCCGTGTCGATGTGGTCCACGCCGAGTTCGACGGCGCGGCGCAGGACCGCCAGCGCCTCGCCGCGATCGCGCGGAGGTCCGAAGACGCCGCGACCAGGCAATTGCATCGCGCCGAAGCCGACGCGGGACACGGTGAATGCACCAAGCGGGTAGCGGTCCATGTCTCGATCCTAGGGAGCCGGTAGTTCGCCGCGCGGGACATCGGTACCACGAACGGTGGTGCTGCTGGTACCAGAGTCCGGCCACGGTCACGGCCGTGACCGAACTCGCCAGCCCTCAGCGAAGAGCCACGGCGAGTTGGCACCCCCTGCGTATGCCCTTCGAGGGACAATGGCGAGCGCTGCGCGGCAGCTCGATCTCATCGGGCATGGTCAGGCCCCCCCTCGGCGCGGGCCGGTAACCGGCCCGCTGAACACCCACAGATCAAAGTCGAAATCCCCTAGCAACTCCCGCAAAGCCGAGCACATCCTTCAGACTGCCACCCCGGCGCTCCTGTCCTGTTCCTTCCGCCCCGGGTGGCGTCGGACAGCTCGACCGGTGCCAGAAGCACAGCCAGCACGCGCAAGGATCACCCGGCACACTGCCCGGCTTAGGCAGGGACGCTGAGGCTCGCTGGGGGCGATAGCATCTGTCAAGCAGGAGGTCTTTCACCGACGCAGCTGACCGGGTCGCGCTGCCCCCGCGGATTGCGGCCGGGACCTAGGCCCGGACTTGTGTCGAAGGTCTCCTGACCTGCCGTTTCTTGGGGCTATAGCTCAGCTGGAAGAGCACCTGCTTTGCAAGCAGGGGGTCAGGGGTTCGAGTCCCCTTAGCTCCACCA
>DAIOWC010000162.1:0-13567 GCA_036758685.1 Streptosporangiaceae bacterium
TCCTGCAGAAGCGCGGCGCCTGGCAGTACGTCGACGTGCTGCAGCGCATCACCGATCCGTCCCAGCTTTCTGACAGCGCTGGCTACGCCAGCTACCTCAGCACGCAGCAGCGCGTCCAGCTGCTGCAGATCATGGACCCGCAGGAGCGGCTCGAGCTGCTCGTCGGCTGGGCCCGCGATCACCTCGCCGAGCTTGATGTCGCGGAGACCATCTCCAACGACGTCAAGGAGGGCATGGAAAAGCAGCAGCGCGAGTTCCTGCTGCGCCAGCAGCTCGCGGCCATCCGCAAGGAACTAGCCGAGCTCGACGGCAAGCCCGCCTCCGAGGAGGAGGACTACCGGGCCCGCATCGAGGCGGCCGACCTGCCGGAGAAGGTCCGTGAGGCGGCGCTCAAGGAGGCCGCCAAGCTCGAGCGCGGATCGGACCAGTCGCCGGAGGCGGGCTGGATCCGGACCTGGCTGGACACGGTTCTCGATCTGCCGTGGAACACCACGACCGAGGACGCGTACGACATCACCGGCGCCAGGGCCATCCTGGACGCTGACCATGCCGGGCTGGACGACGTCAAGGACCGGATCATCGAGTACCTGGCCGTCCGCAAGCGGCGGTCCGACCGCGGCCTGCAGCTGGTCGGCGGGCGGCGCAGCGGTGCCGTGCTCGCCCTGGCCGGGCCTCCCGGCGTCGGCAAGACGAGCCTCGGCGAGTCCGTTGCCCGCGCGATGGGCCGTAAGTTCGCCCGCGTCGCCCTCGGTGGCGTCCGGGACGAGGCCGAGATCCGCGGTCACCGGCGCACCTACGTCGGCGCGCTGCCCGGCCGGATCGTCCGTGCCATCCGCGAGGCTGGCTCGATGAACCCGGTCGTGCTGCTCGACGAGGTGGACAAGATCGGCTCGGACTACCGGGGCGACCCGGCCTCGGCGCTGCTCGAGGTGCTCGACCCGGCGCAGAACCACACGTTCCGCGACCACTACCTCGAGGTCGAGCTGGACCTGTCCGACGTGCTGTTCATCGCCACCGCGAACGTGGCGGACGCCATCCCGGCACCGCTGCTTGACCGGATGGAGCTGATCACGCTCGACGGCTACACCGAGGACGAGAAGGTCACGATCGCCCGCGGCCACCTGCTGCCCCGCCAGCTTGACCGGGCCGGGCTGACGGCGGCGGACGTCGACCTGACCGACGATGCGCTGCGCAGGCTCGCGGCCGAGTACACCCGCGAGGCCGGCGTCCGTAACCTCGAGCGGGTCATCGCCAGGGTGTTCCGCAAGGTCGCGGCTCAGGCCGAGAGTGCCGAGGGCACGGTCCCGGTCACGATCGGGGCGGACGACCTGCCGACCTACCTGGGCCACCCGAAGCACACGCCCGAGTCGGCGGACCGGCTCGCGGTGCCCGGCGTGGCTACCGGCCTCGCGGTGACCGGCACCGGCGGAGACGTCCTGTTCATCGAGGCGTCCCTGGCCGACCCGGAGACCGGCACGACCGGCGTCACGCTCACCGGCCAGCTCGGTGACGTGATGAAGGAGTCGGCCCAGATCGCGCTGTCCTACCTGCGATCGCACGGGGCCGAGCTCGAGCTGCCGGTCGGCGACCTGAAGGACCGCGGCGTGCACGTGCACGTCCCGGCCGGAGCGGTGCCCAAGGACGGCCCGAGCGCCGGCGTCACGATGACGACCGCGCTGGCGTCGCTGCTATCCGGCCGCCTGGTGCGCTCCGACGTGGCGATGACTGGTGAGGTCTCGCTGACCGGCAGGGTGCTGCCGATCGGCGGGCTGAAGCAGAAGCTGCTGGCCGCTCACCGCGCCGGGATCACCACCGTGCTGATCCCCAAGCGGAACGAGCCCGACCTGGAGGACGTGCCCGAGAACGTGCGCGCGGCACTGGAAGTCCACCCGGTCAGCGACGTGCGCGAGGTCCTGGACCTGGCGCTGGAGCGGGCCACCACCCCGGCCACCGTCGCGGCCTGACGGCAAACCGAGATCGGCCTGTCCCGGATATCGGGGCAGGCCGGTTTCTTTTTGCGGGAACGACAGCTGCGCTACGGCTCAGCGAGCCCTTTTGCGCAGCGAGATTGGCATGAGAGCCGACTCCAGCTGCACCTTCCAGGTCATCTTGCTCTCGCCCTCGGCCCGGTCGACGAAGTGGATCGGCAGCTCGACCACCTTCAGGCCGTGGTTGATCGTTCGGTAGTTCATCTCGACCTGGAAGCTGTAGCCGTTACTCCGCACGCTCGCCACGTCGATGGTCTCCAGCGCCGAACTGCGCCAGAGCTTGAATCCGGCGGTCACATCGCGGATGCCGAGGTGCAGCAGCACTCGGACGTAGGTGTTCGCGAAGCTCGACAGCGCCTTGCGCCGCCAGGACCACTCCCTGGCCAGGCTGGCCCCGGAGACGTACCGCGACCCGATGACGACATCGGCGTTGCTGGCCAGCAGGGTGCCGAGCATCTGGGGCAGGTAATCGGGCGAGTGCGACAGGTCGCTGTCCATCTGGACGACGAACTCGGCGCCATCGGCCACCGCCTTGCACATGCCGTCGACGTAGGCGCGGCCCAGGCCCTGCTTGCCGGGCCGGTGCATGACCGACATCCGGTCCGCGCCGTAGCGCTGGACCAGTTCGTCCGCGATCTTGCCGGTGCCGTCCGGCGAGTTGTCGTCGGCTACCAGGACCTTGAGGCCGGTCAGCGGGAGCCCGAACAGCTGCTCGATGATCACCGGCAGGTTCGCAGCCTCGTTGTAGGTGGGCAGGACGACGGTCACGGCAGACGATCGCCAGGGCTCAGGCAGCTCCACTGCATGACCGCCCAGCGCCCGCTCCCGAACTGTCATCGCCTACCCTCCAGTCCGCCACTTTTGCCCGAAGTGAGCCTACCCGGCCAGTCTAGGTATCCACTCTTTACCCTCAACCCGGGCGCACGATGAGGACGGGCGGGCCGGACGGCACTGGCTGGAAATACCTTTAATCCGCGTTTCCCACACGTTGACTAGCAGTACCGGTCCTCGGCCTGATAACTGTGCATCATGCCGAACAATCAGCTTTCCTCGATACAGCACATAGTCCACCTAATGCTGGAGAACCGGTCTTTCGACCATATGCTCGGGTTTCTTTACCCGGACAAGACCGGCCCGGGCGGGGTGCCATTCGAGGGGCTGATGGGCACCGAGTCGAACCCCGACGGCAATGGCAACTCGGTCGCCGTCTACCAGATCGACGCCACCCAGCCGGGCGGGTACTTCATGCCGGGCGCCGATCCGGGCGAGGGGTACGCCAACACGAACTCACAGCTCTTCGGTACCGGCAAGCAGCCGGTTCCGCCCGTCGCGACCATGCAGGGGTTCGTAACGAACTATGCCGCCGCGATCAAGTTCGACCAGCAGATCAACCAGACTGTGCAGGCGGGCACGGTCCCCTCCGACATCATGGGCATCTTCCCGCCGGAGGCGCTGCCGGTGCTTTCCGGTCTGGCCAAGGGCTTCGCGGTCTGCGACCACTGGTACAGCTCGGTGCCAACCGAGACGTTCCCGAACCGCGCGTTCGCGTGCGCCGGGACCAGCCAGGGGCACATGAACGACAGCAACTCGTCGTACACGGTGCGGAGCATCTTCGGCCTGATGACGACGAACAAGAACACCTGGAAGATCTATGGCTATGACGCCGAGCCCCTGACCAGAGGCAACTTCCCCGACACCAGCGGCGCCCCGGACACTAACTTTGGCAAGTTCCCCGCCTTCCAGGCCGACGCCGCCGCCGGCACGCTGGCGCAGTACAGCTTCCTGGAGCCGAGCTGGGGCTCATCGGGCAACAGCCAGCATCCGAACTACGACGTCGCGCTGGGCGAGGCCCTGATCCTGCAGGTCTACCGCGCGCTTCAGGCCGGGCCGGCCTGGAATCAGACGCTGCTCATCATCAGCTACGACGAGCACGGCGGCTGCTTTGACCATGTGCCGCCGCCGTCAGGCGCCGTACCGCCGGACGACAGCGTGGGCGAGTTCGGGTTCGACTTCAAGCGGTTCGGGGTCCGGGTGCCCGCGGTCCTGGTCTCGCCGCTGATCGCCCCGGGCACGATCTTCAACGTGCCCGCGGGCACCATGCCGATCGACCACACCTCGGTGCTGAAGACGATCGAGGTGCGCTGGGGCCTGACCGCCCTGACCGCCAGGGACGCGGCCGCCCCCGACCTCGGTAACGTGCTGACGCTCTCGACCCCGCGGACCGACGACCCGCTCGCCGGAGTCGTCGCGCCGACGTCGTCCGGGGCCAACCCGGCCGCCGGGGAGGTATCGCACCTGCAGCAGCTGCACGCGCAGATGATCTCTGACCTGCCCGTACCGGACGAGCAGCTGATCGGGCAGCCGGTGCTGCCCAACCAGCACACCCCGGCCGACCTCGCGCACTACATCTCCGCGCGCACCAGCACCTGGATGTCCGCCCGCGACGCTGGCCAGGCCCCCGCCGGCGCACGCGCAGAGCCGGGCCAGGGACCCGCCGAGTAGATACTGGCCAGGTGATCTGCGTACTGGGCGACGCTCACCTGGACGTTGTCGTCCGGGTCTCCTGGCCGCTGGCCGAGGAGACCGACACGCCCGCCAGCACGGCGCTGACCGTCGGCGGTCAGGCCGCCAACGTGGCCGCCTGGGTCGCCGCCCTGGGCGGACGGGCCCGGCTCATCGCCGCTCGCGGCACCGACTCCGGTGCCGGGCTGGTTGCGGCCGAGCTCGCAGCCGTCGGCGTCGAGATAGTCGGCCCGGTCGTGGCCGGCCGGACGGGCACCGTGGTCTCGCTCTCCGATGGCGGCCAGCGGCGGTCCATGCTGACCGACCGTGGTGTCGGCACTGAGCTCAGCCGCGACGCGCTCAGGGACGAGTGGCTGGTCGGCTGCGAATGGCTGCACATCCCGGCCTACAGCTTCGCGCGCGAGCCGGTCCGGGGCGCTGCGCTCGCCGCCGCGGCGGCCGCGGCTCGCCATTCGGCCAGGCTGAGCGTCGACCTGTCCTCGACCGCGATGATCGAGGCTTTCGGCCCGGAGGAGTTCCGCGAGCTGATCGTGTCGCTCCGCCCCGACGTGGTGTTCGGCACCGAGGCGGAGGCTGATCTGCTGGGCGGTGCCCTCCAGGACCGTCTGGTCGCCAAGCTCGGACCGCACGGCGTTCGCGTGGCCGGCCGCCACTACCCCGCCGTTCCGGTAGCGGCGGTTGATTCCACCGGTGCCGGGGACGCCTTCGCGGCCGGCTACCTTGTCGGCGGGGTGGAGCTCGGCCTGCAGGCCGCGGCCAGGGCAGTGGCGAAGATGGGGGCAATGCCATGACCTTCGCGCTCCGGGTAGCCGAGGAGGTCGCCGATGCGCTGGCGCGCGCACGCCCGGTTGTCGGCCTGGAGACCACCCTGGTGTCGCACGGTTTCTCCGGCGGCCGCGGGCTGGAGGCGGCGCTGCAATCGGAGGAACGAGTGCGCGCGGCGGGCGCCGTTCCGGCCACGATCGGCGTGCTCGACGGCGCGATCCGGGTGGGACTCACGCGATCGGAGCTGGAGCGGTTCGCCGCCGCCGGGACCGGAGCGCGCAAGGCGGGCGCCAGGGACATCGCCGCGTGCGTCGTCCAGGGCGCGCTGGGCTCGACCACGGTCGGCGGGACGCTCGCGGTCTGCCGTGTCGCCGGGATCCGGTTCGTCGGTACCGGCGGCATCGGCGGCGTGCACCGCGGCTTCGCCGAGACCCTCGACGTGTCGGCCGACCTCCCGCAGCTGGCCCGCACGGAGGCGCTGGTCGTCTGCTCCGGCGCCAAGTCGATCCTGGACGTCAGCGCCACGTCCGAGCTGCTGGAGACGCTCGGCGTCCCGGTGCTGGGCTGGCAGACCGGCACGCTGCCGATGTTCTACAGCGCGGACGGCGGCCCGCCGCTGTCCGTGACGGTGACGGAAGCGCAGGAGGCCGCCCGCATCGCGCAGGCGCACTGGCAGCTCAACCCGGGATCCGGGCTGCTGCTGGCCCGCCCGCCGACCGACGGGCTTGACATCGAGGCGCTGGTCACGGAGGCGGTGGAGCGGATCCGCAGCCAGGGCGTCACCGGCCAGGCGATTACGCCCGCGGTGCTGACGATGGTCGAGGAGCTGAGCGACGGCCGGAGCGTGGACGTCAACCGGCGCCTTATCGCCGACAACGCCGCGCTGGCCGGGCAGGTAGCGGTCGACTACGCCGACCTGATGTCAGCCGGCGCATAGTCCGTGCTGACCGGAAGGTGGTCAGAGGCCCGCCGGGCGGCAGCGGTATCGGTCACCGCATACGCGCGCAGCGCGGGCACGACGGACCGGGTCACCCGGATCGCGTCGATCCGGCGCGTGATCCCCCAGCTGCCGTAGCCGTCGAGCTGGTGGTGGCCGACCGTTGGCTGCCACGGGGCCCGCAGTGCGGCGGCCGCATCTACCAGCCCGGCGGTCACAAGCACTTCCCCCGCCGAGCGGTCGACACGGTGCCAGCGGTTGCCGGACTCGTCATGGCCGGACGAGCACTGGTGCTCGAGATCCTCGAACCAGGGCACGCTGCCGTACGGATCGCGCGGCTCGTAGAGCCGGTCCTGATCGGCAACGCGGTCGGCCGACTCGCCGTTCCAGTCGGCGCCGATCAGCAGGGGCAGGGTTCCATCGCTCCCGTCCGTCAGCATCGACACAAGCAGCCGGTTCTGCTCGGTCCGCAGCCGCCGGTCGAACGGCGTCGCGTGGAACACCGCGTGCCGCACCGGCCGGCCGCCGACCCGGAAGGTCGCCCAGCCGGCGCTGTGCCAGAGCCGTCCGGGGCCGGACTCGCCGAAGGAGCCGGGGACCACCTCGAGGCCAGGCCGCCACATCAGGCCGCAGTGATACCCGCGGCTGCCGACGGCCAGCGCGGTCTGGCCCGGTCCGCTGCCACCCGGGTCCGGGACGACGCACTGCATGCCGACGTCGGCGGCCAGCCGCCGCAGCCGCGCCCTGGCGGTCTCCGGCTGGCCGGCGCGTACCTCCTGCACGGCCAGCACGTCCGCCTCCAGGCCGCGGATGACCTCGGTGATGAGCGTGTAGTGCGCCCGGCCGGCGCTCCCGCGCGCGTCAAACAGGTCGAGCATGTTGTACGTGCTGAACCGCAGGGACGCCGCGGGCATCATCATTAATGACCGCGAAGCTCGCTGAGAACCTCGTCGGATGTCAGGCCAGTGCCCGCCGGTATAGCCGCGGGAAGGTTGTCCACGCTGAACGGCCGGCTTGCGGGCCTGATAATCCCGGCCGCGACGAGCTGCTCGTAACGATCATCGGCCGCCGGCACGATGCGCGCCACGGTCACGCCCCGATCGGTGACGTCGATCGTCTCGCCCTGCTTGACCAGCGCCAGGACTCGGGCGGTCTCCCGACCCAGCTCCCGCAGACCGACCTTGCGGTGCGTGAGCGGCTCTGTTGCGCTCATATTTGACATGTTAGACATTGCTAGAGTGCGCACCGATGGACACGCTCACAGTGGAGGATCGGCAGACCGGGCGCGTCGCGATCATCCGTCCGCCGGTGGGCGGTCAGCACGCAGCTCGTCCGGCCCGGCGTACTGAGCGTTGTCACCATCTGTCGACGACGCTGGATGGCCTGGCCCAGGACATGACGAAAGCCGACCTCACTCCCTGGGCGCCGCCGAGCACGTCATCACCGCCGCCGGCTGGCCGGCTGACGCACCTCAGCCGATCGGGCAGCCCCGCTTGGCCCTGGCCTCGCCCGAGTTGCGGCTCACCATCAGGCACGACTCGTCCACGGCCTGGAAATCCCTGGCGGGGATCAGCTTCAGCAGCGACACCAGGGCGTCCGGCCACTGCGGGTACGCGCTCCCCTGGAAGAACCAGTTGCTGCCGTTGTCCGCGAGGATCAGCCCGTAGTTCTGCATCTCGACGAGAACCGCCTTCGCGTCCCGGCAGTACTTCTCCGAGTTCCGGCAGAACTTCGCCACGCTGAAGCTGGCCTTCAGCCGGAACCGCGCGCCCATCGGCGGGAGGCTCCCGCTCAGGCCGGATCCGGCCTCGTGCCGGGCCGGCCACAGATAAGAGGACCGGGTGACCTCGGCGGTGAAGCGGATCGCGTGCGTGATCGGCTTGCCGGTGCGCACCGCGGCCTCGACCTGCGCGTAGTCGAGCAGGCCCGGCAGGATCGGCAGCCCCGCGGCGTCCGCCGACGTCCAGCCGGCGGGCCGCAGTGCGTTGGAGGTGAGGTGCCACATCGCACCCGAGCCGGCCGTCGACCCGCGCGGCGAATACTGCGCTTCCCAGAGCTCGTAGAGCGTGCAGGTGGTCTTGTTCACCATGATCGCGTGCCGGTCGCCGCCGGCGTTCTTGCCACCCTCGATCGGCGTCGACGGGCCGAACGGGTACAGGCCGCGGTAACTCTCGCTCGCGTACTGGAACTTGATCCGCACCCGCCGGGTCTTGCTGGTCACGATCGTGAACGGGATGCCGTACGGATAGCCGCCGGGGTTGGGCCCGAAGTCCGGGTGCAGGTACGTGGTCGAGGAGTGCATGCTGGCGAGCCAGGCCGCGCTGTGCTTGTCGACGGGCAGCTTGGAGATGTTCGTATTCCAGACGTTGTCCGCCGGGAACATCGGGCAGTTCGCCGCCCCGGGCACCGTGGTGCCGGCCGGGACCCGGGTGGCCGGTACCGCAGTCACCGGGCGGGCCGGACCCATGACGGCCGCGACCTGACCGGTCGGCGTCGCGGTGGCGCATCCCGCGACGAAGGCAACACTGGCGGCCAATACGACCGAGTAACGCAGTCGCGTCGTTCCGAAATATCCCGTTCGGTTCGTCACGGTGGCATCCTGGCACGGAGCGGCGCCGCAAACCCGGCATCGCGGAAACTCGGTGACCGTTACAGTTGCGAGCCATGGCGGCACGCCCTTTGCGCGACCTGATCGCGCCGGACTGGGCACAGGCTCTGGCGCCGGTCGAGCCGCGCATTTCCGAGCTCGGCGAGTTCCTGCGGGCCGAGATTGCCGCCGGCCGCAGTTACCTGCCCGCCGGCGAGAACATCCTGCGGGCCTTCCGGCAGCCGCTCGCCGACGTGCGGGTGCTGATCGTCGGCCAGGACCCGTATCCGACGCCTGGCAATCCCGTCGGCCTCAGCTTCTCCGTGGCGCCGGACGTGCGCCGGCTGCCCGGCAGCCTGGTGAACATCTTCAAGGAGTACGAGGCTGACCTCGGCTACCCGCGGCCGTCGACCGGCGATCTCAGTGCATGGAGCGAGCGCGGCGTCATGCTGCTCAACCGAGTCCTGACGGTGCAGCCGGGCTCCCCCGGCTCGCACCGCGGCAAGGGCTGGGAACAGGTCACCGAGCAGGCGATCCGTGCCCTGGCGGCCAGGGGCGGGCCGCTGGTCGCGATCTTGTGGGGGAACGACGCGCGGAACCTCGCGCCGCTGCTCGGCAGCACGCCGATCATTCAGTCGGCTCATCCGAGCCCGATGTCGGCTGACCGTGGCTTCTTCGGGTCGCGGCCGTTCAGCCGGGCCGACCAGCTGCTCCAGCAGCAGGACGCCGAGCCGCTGGACTGGAAGCTGCCTTAACCGCCGGTTCGCTACTTGGTGACGTAGGAGCCCCGGCCGGGCACCGTGCTCACCAAGCCCTCCTCGCGCAGGGTGCGGATGGCCCGCTTGACCGTGCCGTCGGACACGCCGTAGGTCTGCATCAGGGTCGAGATCGACGGCAGCAGCTTGCCCGGCGCGATATCACCGCGCCCGATCTGGCGGCGCAGGATCCCGGTGAGCTGTGACCAGACCGGCTCGCCAGCATTGTGGTCGATCTCTTCCATGATTCCCAACGGTAGACAGGCGCTGCCAGGCCCTATCCGGGAGGACCGGGCTTGCCCTGGCTCTGATTGGACCTCCTGGGCTTACCTAGGTATCCTGGTGAGCCGAGGAGGCGAGTCCATGGAGGACGAAGCGTTGGCACTGGCCCGGCTCAAGGGCCGGTGGGATGGCGTCTACTCGATTACCTGCCTGGATGGCGTCTGGTCGGCGTACTACATCCGCACCGGGGAGGAGTTCAGCGCCAGGTCGCTGAGCTATCTGCGGACCAAGATCCGCCGCGACTGGGCCCGGCGGCTCGAGAATGCGCCCGGCTCCCCCGAGCGGATGTCGACCTAGGCGAGCTGTCGACCTAGGCAAACGCTGCGATGACCGGCGCCATGCGGCTCAGGTCGTCGGGTCCGGCCAGGTCGGGCAGGGCCACGAAAACCGTGCTGACGCCGCGGGCGAGGAGGTCGCGGTACCGGGCAACGTGATCGGCGGCCACGCCGGCGTTATGGCGGCGGGCGAACGCCGCGGCGCTCACCCGGCCGCGCAGCCGCTCGACAATCGCCGCGGCGTGCTCACGGTCCCGGCCGATCACGGGGACATCCAGCACCGTGACCGCTACCTCGGCCGGGTCGCGGCCCGCGGCCTCGCAGTGCGCTCGCAGGACGGCCAGTTTTGACTCCAGCACCTGCGGGTCGGAGGGAAGGTTGCACCCATCACCGAGCCGCGCCGCGATCTGCAGCGTCCGCTTCTCCCCGCTGCCGCCGACGATGATCGGAACCGGTGAGACCGGCCGCGGATAGCAGGTCGTCTCCGGCAAGCGGACGAGCGTCCCGGTGTAGGCCTTGGTGCCCGGCTGCCACAGCGCCCGCATCGTCTCGATCGCAGTCTCCAGCTGGTCCAGGCGCTCGCGCGCGGGCGGGAACGGCAGGCCGAAGCCGGCGTGTTCGCGATCCCACCAGCCGGCGCCGATGCCGCAGAAGGCCCGCCCGCCGCTCAGCGCGTCCAGCGTGGCCGCGGTCTTGGCCAGCACGCCGGCCGGGCGATAAGTCACCGGCGTGACCAGGGTGCCGAGCCGCAGGCTGGTATCGAGGCCGGCGAGCATCCCGAGCGTCACCCACGGCTCAGGGATCGGATCCCACGCGCGGCCGACCTGCGGGATCTGGATCAGGTGATCCATCAGCGCGATCCCGGAGAACCCGGCCTCCGCCGCGGCCAGCGCCATCGACCGCAGCCATCCGGCAGGGTCGGAGTCCCAGCCGAAGCTCGAGATCTGCAGGATGAACTCCAGCGCCACGCCGTCGCCTTCGGCCGCCTCCGACGCGGCCCGGCCCGGCCGCGACTGAGCCACGGCGGCGGCCTCCCCCGCCCCGCTCACCCGGACGACCAGGTCCCAGTCCTCGGCCGCGATCTCGTCCGCGAGGTCAGTCATCTTCCGTACCTGCGCGGTCAGCGCGGGCGCGGGTACCGGGACGTCCCGCGCCCGGTTGCGCTCGCGGCACAGCTTCGCGTCGGTCTCCAGCAAAACCGCGACCGCGGGCAGGCCGGATCGCCGGGCCACGTCCAGGTACTGCCGACGGCGGTCCGGATCGAGGCCGAGCGTGTCGACGACCACAGCGAGGCCGCGCCGGGCCCTGGCCGCCACGATCTGATCGAGCAGGCTAAAGGCGTCGGCCGAGGCATCCAGGTCGTGCTCCCCGCTTCCGACCACGCTGCGGAGCTGGTCCGACGACACGATCTCCCGAGGAAGGTAACGAGCTGCCGCCCAGGCCGACTTGCCCGAACCCGACGGGCCGATCAGCACGATCAGGGCGGGATCGGGGATTGTCTGGGCGCCATCCTCCACGGTCACAGCGTGGCAGAACAGCGCCTTGTTCGGGTCCGCGTCCAGCCGAGCCGGGCCGGTCCCTAGGCGGCTGGGCGCGCGGTCTTGACAGCTCACTTGCAGCCGATCAGGATCAGGCTTTGTTGAGCTATTAGCTGACAAGATCTGCGTTTGGTAACGGGGGCCGGCAATGACTCGATCGCGCATTTTTCCGTTGCGGCTGCTTGGCGTCGGCGTACTCGCCATTGGCGTCTCTATGGCGGCGCCGCAGATAGCGACCGCGGCCACAACGCTTCCGACGCCCACGACGTTCGGCACTTCACCCGCGCCGTTGAGCGGGTCGGCGACTGATCCATGCGGCTTCACCGCGCCCTATGGCTACATCGGCGCGGGCAACATCACCTTCAGCGCGATGCTCACCGCGCCGTCCGGCATAAACCCGCAGGCCGAGTTCCTCATCGTGCCCAGTGACGGCTCGGCCTCCCTGGACTTCGTCACCGCGTCCCTGCCCAGCGGCTCGACCGCATCCGTGGAAGTGCCCGAGTCTGATTTCACCGATGGCACGACCTACACCTGGCAAGTCAGGGAGACCGATATCAGCGGGGACGCTTCTCCGTACACCGCGGCCTGCCACTTCATTGCCGATGAGGCCCAGCCGCCCGCGCCGGCCGTATCGTCAACGGTGTTCAACTCAGCCAGTCCGCCAGTCGCGCGGACGCCGGGGACGTTCACATTCACTGAGTCCGGGCCCGACGCCGGAGCCATCGTCGGATTCGACTACCAGCTCAACGGCCAGCTCAGTGTGGGCAGCGAGTCGTCCTTCCCCGCCTTTGGCAACAACTTCGTCCCGCTCGGGCCGGATGGCACCGCGACCACCCCGACCCTGATCCCAACCCCTCCTGGTCCGAACTTCATCTCCGTGGAGGCTGTCGACCACGCCGGGAACATCTCGGAGGTCGCCACCTATCAGTTCTTCCTCGGCTTCCCGCCGCCGGACGTGCGCGGGGATCTGAACGGCGACGGCATTCCAGATCTCGTGGC
Organism: Streptosporangiaceae bacterium; assembly: GCA_036758685.1. Classification (GTDB taxonomy): domain Bacteria; phylum Actinomycetota; class Actinomycetes; order Streptosporangiales; family Streptosporangiaceae; genus JAJYUU01. The sequence continues at coordinate 12,650 of DAIOWC010000162.1, forward strand.
CGTGACCAATTCGGGCCAGCTGCAGATCTACTTCGGCACGGGAGGCGGCCAGCTTGCCGCGCCGACGGTCTTCCCGGATTCCGGCAGCGGCTGGGCCGGCGCGCTCATCAGCCAGAACGGGAACTTCACCAACGGTCCCTACCAGGACCTGGTCGCCATTCAGAACGGCAACCTCTTCGTCTACCCGGGCAACGGGCTCGGCGACTTTGACGCCAGCAGCGCAAGGCTGGAGTTCCGTCCCGATGACGGAACTAACTGGTCTGCGGCATCGCAGCTGCTGGCTCCTGGCGATGTGACTGGCGACGGGCTGCCGGACCTCATCACCAAGGAGGGCAGCGACCTGCTGCTCTGGCCCGGTCAGTTCGTCGGCGTCGGATCCTCGTCGGTCATCGAGACCGGCTGGAGCAAGCTGTCACTCGTCGGCGCGGGCGACTTCGAGGGCAACGGCTTCGTCGACCTGCTAGCCAGGGATAACGCGGGCAAGCTCTGGCTGTACCCGGGCCACGGCGACGGGACGTTCGGCGGGGCGTCGGCCAGAGTCCAGGTCGGCAAGGGCTTCTTCACCAAGGACTACCCGCTTATCACGTGCATCGGCGACGCCAATGGCGACGGCATCCCTGACCTGTACGCGACGACCGCGGCCGGCGGGCTGGTCTTCATACCGGGACTGAAGGGCGGCGGTTTCGGCACGCCGGTTCCGGTTACCGGCACCGGAACCAACTGGAACAGCGTGACTGCGATCTCCTGATATCGCCATCGGCTGCCGGTATACCGGTTGACGATATACCGGGAGCCGGACTAGCCTGGCAGGGTGACGAGCAAGATAAGCCGGCGCCGGCTGCTGACGCTAGGGGCAGGCGGAGTGGCCGCTGCCTGCGCCGCAGGATTCACTGGCATCGAGCTCATCTCGCACAACGT
>DAIOWC010000162.1:13667-14802 GCA_036758685.1 Streptosporangiaceae bacterium
GCGCTCACCGGGATCCCGGTGCGGGTCGCGGTCGGGTACGACGACCCCTTCTACCCTGGCGTGCAGGCGCTGGCCCGCGAGCTTCCGGCGGGCGCGGTCGTGAACTTCTCGACCGGCTGCCACAACGCGGACTTCTTCGTCGCGCAGGAGCCGCCGTCACTGGCCTTCCTAGCCCGGCATCTGACCGATCAGGCGGTCCGGTAGCGAGCCCGCCCGCGGTCGATGACCACGGTGCCGTCTTCCTTCGCGGTCCGGAACTGGGCCGTCCCGTCATCGCCGGTCCAGATCGAGACCACGAGCGAGTCGCCGGGCAGCACGGGCGCGCTGAACCGCCCCGCCATCGAGATGAACCGGGCCGGGTCGGAACCGCAGAGCTCGTGGAGCAGGACCCGCCCGGTGAAGCCGTAGGTGCACAGGCCATGCAGGATCGGCCGGCTGAACCCGCCCCGCGCGGCGAATTTGGGGTCGGCGTGCAGCGGATTCCGGTCCCCGGACAGCCGGTACAGCAGGGCCTGCTCGGGCCTGGTCTGCTCCACGACCTTGTGATCAGGCGCGCGGTCGGGCAACTGCCACGGCTCGGCGGAGCCTCGTTCCCCCCCAAATCCGCCCTCCCCGCGGATGAACGTGCCGGTCCGGGTCGTGATCACTGGCTCGCCGCTGGCCGGGTCGACCGCGACGCTCTCGGACTCGACGAGCGCGCCGGAGCCCTTGTCGTACATGCCGGTGATCCTCGACGAGGTCCTGACCGTCCCGGCGACGGGCAGTGGGCGGTGCAGCTCGACGTACTGCTCGGCGTGCACCAGCATGGCGCGGTCAAAGTCGCCGATGCTCCGGGCAGATCCCGCCTGCGCGAGGAGCACACCGTAGGTCGGGAGCACCTGCTGCTCGATGCCCTCGCTGTTCTCCGTGGTGAATTCCAGCTCGGCGAGCGGGTCGCCGAGGCCGGCGCCGACCCCGATCGCGTACAGCAGCGCGTCCTTTGAGGTCCAGGACCGCTCGTGCGGCTCCCCCTGGACGCCGACGAGACTGTGGTCGAGCGACATCGAGACCTCCCACGCGCGGGCCGCGGGCGCATTGACAGGCTCCCGGCAGGCTGGATCAAATGTGTCAGTAGAAGTAGAACATGTTTCTAGTA
>DAIOWC010000163.1:0-14792 GCA_036758685.1 Streptosporangiaceae bacterium
GCGTTCGTGGAGATCTACCAGAACTGCCCGATCTTCAACGACGACGCGTTCCTGCCGGTGACGGAGCCAGCGCAGCGCGAGCAGCACCTGATCCGGCTGGAGGACGGCGAGCCGATCAGGTTCGGCCCGGACGGCACGCTGGGCCTGCGCTTCGGCCGCTTCGGCGCGCTGGAGGCGGCGCCGGTCGCCACGACCGACCCAGAGGCACTGGTCACTCACGATGTGACGGCCGACCCGGCGTACGCGTTCGCTCTGTCGAGGCTGGACAGCTCGGACTTCGCCCACACGCCGATCGGGGTGTTCCGCAACGCCGAGCGGGCTAGCTACGACGAGCTCATGAGCGCGCAGATCGACACGGCCAGGCAGAAGCAGGGCGACGGCGACCTCGCCGACCTGCTCGCGGGCGGCGACACCTGGCAGGTCGGCTAGCCAGAACATGTCTTCCGGGGGTACCGGGGGGTCGTCCCCCCGGGAAGATGCGGCGGCTGGAGCCGGGGCGGCCACGCCCCGGCGTGCAGCCACGGGCTCCGGCGGGCCTGCGCCCAGGGGCAGCACCGCGGGGGGTTCCGGGGGGTCGTCCCCCCGAGGCAGCACCGCGGGGGGTTCCGGGGGGTCGTCCCCCCGAGGCAGCACCGCGGGGGGTTCCGGGGGGTCGTCCCCCCGAGGAAGCACCGCGACTGAAGCCGGGACGCCCGCACCCCGGAGCAGCGCCGCGGGCAGTTCCGCGGGCAGTTCCAGTTCCGCGGGGTCGTCCCCCAGGGGCAGCACTGCGGCTGGTGCCGCCGAGCCTGCGCTCCGCTCGGCGGTCCGCGTCGACCGCGCCGGACCAGTGACGACGGTCATCCTTGACCGGCCCGACGTGCGCAACGCGGTCGACGCCCCCACTGCGGCTGCCCTGGCCGAGGCTTTCGCCGACTTCGACGCCGACGACGACGCGGCGGTCGCCGTGCTGTTCGGCGCTGGCGGCACGTTCTGCGCGGGCGCCGACCTGAAGGCCATGGGCGGCGAGCGCGGGAACCGGACCACTCCCGACGGCAACGGCCCGATGGGCCCGACGCGGATGCGGCTGTCCAAGCCAGTGATCGCGGCCGTCGCCGGGCATGCCGTCGCGGGCGGCCTGGAGCTGGCGCTCTGGTGCGACCTGCGGGTCGTCGAGGAGGACGCCGTGTTCGGCGTCTTCTGCCGCCGCTGGGGAGTGCCGCTCATTGACGGCGGCACGGTGCGGCTGCCGCAGATCGTGGGCATGGGCCGCGCGCTGGACATGATCTTGACCGGCCGTGCCGTCCTCGCGGCCGAGGCCCTCCAGATGGGTCTGGCCACGAAGCTGGTCCCGGTCGGCCATGCGCGGGAGGCGGCCGAGCAACTTGCGCGCGCGATAGCCGCGTTCCCGCAAGCCTGCGTGCGGGGTGACCGGCTGTCAGCCCTGGAGAGTACCTCGCTGCCGTTCGACGGGGCGATGGCCAACGAGTTCGCCCACGGGATGTCGACGCTGACCGACCCCGGAGTATTCGAGGGGGTCGCCAGATTCCGCGGCGGCGCTGGCCGCGGCGGCGCTCCCGCCTGATTCGGCAGAAACCTCAACCCGGAGGGGTGGTCACGCGTCTCACTCGTGTCCGCCGAGTGGGGGGAACAGCCATGATCACCCGATCGCGCTCTCTTGCGACCGTTCTCGTTACTGCTGCGACTGCCGGGGCACTAGTGACCACCTGCGCTGTGGTCGGTGCCGGGCTCGCCAGTGCTGCCCGGGCCAGCGCGGCGGAACCGGCGGCCGGCTCCGCCACGGCCGCCATCTGCACCTCGACGCTGGCCAGAAAGCACAAGTTCGCCGCCTGGCTCTCGCACGGCATCAGCCGCGCGCTTGCCGGCCGTCACTCGACCGTCGGGCTGACCGTCTCCGATCCGCGCCTCGGCCTTAGCTGCGCGCTCGATGAGACCTCGCACTTCGACGCGGCCAGCGCCATCAAGGCAACGATCATCAGCGCCCTGCTGCTGAAGAAGGGCGGTCCGAGCCACCTGACCAGCCGCGAGAAGAGCCTTGCGTGGCTGATGATCACCGAGTCCGACAACGATGCTGCCACGGCGTTGTGGAACGACGTCGGAATGGCCGGAATGCAGCGCTTCCTGGACCGGGCCGGGATGAAGCACACGGAGCTCGCCTATGCCTGGGGCCTGACGCTGCTGACGGCTCAGGACGAGCTGACCCTGCTGCGGGTGCTGGCCTATCCGGGCCATGTTCTCAGTACCGCCTCCCGCCGCTACGCGCTCGATCTGATGGCTCACGTCGAGCCGAGCCAGCGGTGGGGAGTGCCGGACGGCGCTCCGGCCGGGGTGACCGTCTCGGTGAAGAACGGATGGCTGCCCTATCCGACCGGCAGCGACTGGCACATCAACAGCATCGGGGTGTTCAGCGGCCACAACATCGCTTATCAGATCGCGATCCTCACGAGCGGGAACCCGGGCGAGGCCTACGGAATCGCCACCGTGGACGCGGCGGCCAGGGTCATCAACCGGGACATCGCGCGCGGATAACCGATTCGCCAGCAGGACGGCGGCCGGGCAATATTGCGGGGTGAGCGACACCCTGCCCGCCGTCGGCGCCGTCCAGACGGGTTTCTCCGACTTCCGGTTCGCTCCGAACATCGGCGGGCACGCGGACGTCTACGAGATCGAGAACCGCGCGTTCCTGCAGGCCGGGCACGTTCTGGCCGCGATGCGGACCCTAGCGCCGTGGGCGGGGCGCACGATCGTCGACCTCGGCTGCGGCACCGGCTTCTGGCTGGAGGCGTATGCCGGGGAGGCGGGGCACGTCATCGGCGTCGAGCCCGACCCGAGCCTGCACGCGATGGCCGCTCGGCGCGTCGGCGCGCAGTGTGCGGCCAGCCGGGTGGAGGTGCTGGCGGGATCGGCCGAGCACATCCCGCTGGACGACCACTCGGTGGATGTGGTGCACGCGCGGTTCGCGTATTTCTTCCCGCCCGGCACCGACGCCGGCCTGACCGAGGTGCTCCGGGTGCTCAGGCCAGGCGGCCGCCTGGTCGTCGTGGACAACGACTACCGCTGGGGCGAGTTCGCCGGCCTGCTCGCCGGGTCGGCGGTCAACCCGCCGCTGGAGACTGCCGCCAGCACCGATAAGTGGTGGGCCGATCGCGGTGCGACCAGGCACGAAGTGCGCTCGGAGCTGCGCTTCCAGAGCCGCCCCGATCTGGAGGCCGTCCTGCGCATCGAGTTCCCCGCCGAGGTCGCCGACGCCTGGCTCGGCGGCCATCCGGCAGCGACCGGTCTGACTTACGGCTACGTGCTGTTCGCGGTGACCGCCTGACCGGTCTCGTCGGCCCGGCTCATTTCGCCGGAAACCGGACTCTGCAATCCCATGTACGCTGGGGGTTTGCAGTCCGCGTTGGGGGGGAGCCCGCGCATGGTGAACGACGAGCGCACCGATCTGCCGCAGCGGCGGCATGCCGAGGGTCCGAGCCACCGGAACGTCCGGCCTCGGCCGACGCCGGCGCTGTCGGATGCCGTTCTCGAGCGACTGCAAGCCGCGGTCGAGGCCGAGCGGACCAGGGATCAGCAGGCTCTCGCGGCGCCACCGTCCCCGGCCGATCCGACTGATCACGGGAAGCGACGCCGTCTGTCCGCGCTCCACTCCCGCCGCGCGGAGCGGGCACCGACTGCCGCGCAGCCCCTCCGGGCCGATCGCACCGCGGCCGCGCCACGTCCTCCGGCCGCCGCGGCCCGGCAGGCCGGCTGGCCCGAGCGCGAGACGCGCCCTGATCCGAACGTGAGCCCGGCAGTGTCTGAGGCCCCGGCGACCGCTCTTCGGAATCGCGCGGCCCGGCTCCAGGCTGCCGCCCAGGGCGAGCCGGACATAGATTCCTCGCGCCTGCGGTCCGTACGCGGCGTCGCGTCCGGTCTGCGCCGACGCAGCCATCGGGACTTAGCGGCGGCTGGGGCCTAATCCGCGATAACCGACCCGGCTGGCTCTGGCGCCGCGGGCCCGCGCCGACGGACCCGGCCTGCTTCCTCGATCACCACGGGACGCGACCTCGGCGAGCGGGTCCACGTCGCGGCGAGCACGCCCGCGCAGACAAGAAGCGCTCCGCCGACCTGAAGCAGCGTGGGCTTCTCGCCGAGCACGACGTCGGCTAGCACCATGGAGGCGGCCGGCTGCAAGAGCAGCAGCAGCGACGACAGCGCGGCGGGCAGCGCGGGCAGCGACGAGGTAATGAGCAGCCAGCCGACGGTCCCGCTGACGATCGCCAGCACCAGCAGCCAGCCGAACGACGACCACGGCATCCGCAGCTGAAAGCCGCCGAACGTCAGCCCGAGCAGCAGCGAGCCGACCGCGGCGCCGGCCGTGGCATCCGCCAGCTGCCCGGCGGCGTGCCCCGGCGATCCGGCGGTCTGCCGCATGATCAGCAGGAACCCGGCGTAGGCGGCCGAGGTAGCGACGCCGTAGGCCACTCCCGCGGCCGGGTGCAGGCCAGCCGCCGTCCGGCCGATCATGCCCGAGACCAGGATGACGCCCGCCAGAACGACCGGGAGCACCATCAGGTACCGGCGATCCGGCCGGTCTCTCAGGATGAGCCAGGCCAGGACGGCGACGAAAAGCACCTGCAGGTTGCCGAGCACCGTCGCGATCCCGGCACCGACATCGGCGATCGAGTGGTTCCACAGCACCAGATCGACGGCCAGGAACAGGCCGGCCAGCACCGCGTAGAGGCGATTCGCCAGCGGCCTGCCGCCGCGGCGCCGCCGCTCGACCGCCGCGAGGACCGCAAGGACCGGCAACGCGAGCGCGCACCGGAAGAAGGCCGTCGTGGCCGGCCCGACGTTGGCTAGCGTGACCATGATGGCCGAGGAGGAGATGCAGCCCGCGCCGAGAACGGCTTGCAGGACGGGCCTTCCGCCCAGGCCGGGCCGGGGTCCGGGGCGAGAATTGTCTGTCAGCACTGTGTCTGTCAGCACTGTCTCGTCGTACGGTACTGACATGGTAAACAGCCTAGGGGCCGGCTCTGACAGGAGTCAAAGTCACTTTGATGCTGACCAGATCGAGGCGATGGCTGGTTGCGCCGAGCTGATCAACTCGGGCCGGCAGCGGGATGGCGAGCAGCTGACCGGCCTGGCGGCAGTGCAGTCTTTCGCGGACCGCTATGCCTTCCAGGGCGAGCCCGGCATCCCCGCGGACGTACGCCGGCTGCGCGCTTACCGCGCCCGCCTGGACGAGATCGCCGTCGCCTGCGAGGCGGGCGACATCGACCCGGCCGTCGACATGCTCAACGCGCTGCTCGCCCAGGCCGGTGCGAGCCCGCAGATCGCCTCACATCATGGCCGCGGTCCGCACATTCACGTCTCCAGGCCGGACTCGCCGCTTGCCGACCGGATGGCGGCGCATTTCGCCATGGGCCTGGCCTGGCTGGTCGTGGCCGGTGAGGCCGGGCGCATGCGCAGCTGCGCGTCCCCGACCTGCAACGACGTCTTTGTCGACCTGTCCAGGAACCGGTCGCGTCGCTACTGCGACAGCCGCACCTGCGGGAACCGGCTGCATGTCGCCGCTTACCGCGCCCGGAAGCAGGCCGCCGGCTGAGTCCTACCGGAGCGCCGCCGCCCAGTTGCCCGAGTACTGCGCCGGCAGCACACCGAACCCTGACTGGCTGTAGTTCGGAGCCGGAGCAACGCCGACAGCCTGGAGCAGCTGGTCGAAGTTGAGCCCGATCATCGTGGGGAACGGGCCGCCACCGCTGACGCCGCCAGCCACCGGCAGCTGCGACTCCGCCGACGACCCGTCGGGCATGGCCCAGCCGGTCTCGATGCCGCTGCCGCCGTTGAACATGTTGGCGATTACCGTGCGCGGGGTGACGTCCTGTCCGACCTGGACGGTCGGGGTGACGTCCTCGGCCACATAGACCTGCAGCCCGGCTGCGGGGCCGTCGGTCAGGCGATAGGTGATCCAGCCCCCGCCCGGCCAGCCGCCCGAGCTTGAGGTCGCATTCGTGATGACCGCGTCGCCGATGGCATACAGCGGACCGCTTCCGCCGAAGTCGCAGCCCATGTCAACACGCTCAAGCAGCAGATTGCTTACGCTGCGCAATGGGTTGAGGTAGATCGCGGACGGCCTGGGCTTGGGCTTCGGCTTGGCAGGCTTCTTTGCGACCTGAGCCACCGCCGGTCCCGTCTTGATGATCGGGGCGGCGAGATGCTCAGCCTGCGGATGAGCCTTGCGATGGGAACGGGCCGCGGTCGCGGCCAGTGGCTGCTGTTCTTGCTGGGGGGCGACGGCGGCGGTGGGCACTGCCGCCGCTTCGCGCCCCACGGAGTCGGCCTGAGCCGACGGGGCATGCGACGCCGGGGTGGGCCGGAAGATGACCGCGGATGCCGCGGTGCCGCCCACAACGAGGATTGCCGCGGTGATGCCTGCGACCTGCGCGGGCCGGCGCATCAGCGAGTTGAACAATGATCGCTTGCGGTGCCTGGCAGAGCCGCTAGTGGGCGAGCCCGAGAACCGCTGCGGCTTCCGGTGCCTGGCGTACGAGCTAGACACAGCGTGCCTTCTTTGTCGGGCGCGATCTTCCGCGCTCAACTTTCACCGCGTCGCTGGCCGGAGATCGACTTCGTGACCAGCGGCGTGCTGGCGCCTCGCGGGTTTCAGGGCGACGGGCGTCACGCTGGGGTGACTCGCCGCGCACGCTGGGTGCTTACGGCTAACCACCATGCACCACTAGCGGCTGCGACACGGTTGAAACGCCGAAAAGCTGAACGTGACTTACGTCATATTCAGGGCTAAAAGTTCATCCTCACGAGTCCCATGGGTATCGCCTCACCTCAGCTTTACCAACCGCTGACGATCAGCCGAGCGGCTGCAGCCACATGCCGACCAGGATGGGGCGCCGGCCGATCCCGCACGAAGGAAGCCGTCATGCCTGGCCTGGCGCGAGTAGCGACTCAGGGCCAGGAACCGGGGAGGTCTGGTCGACGACGCGCCCGTCCCGGAGGAACACGACCCGGTCGGCCCACGAGGCAAGCTGAGCGTCATGGGTTACCACCACCGCGGCCATGCTCTTCTGCTTGCACGCATCGTGCAGCAGGCGCATGACCGCCTCGGCGTTGGTCGAGTCCAGCGCGCCCGATGGCTCGTCGGCGAGCAGCAGCCGCCGCTCGCCGACGATCGCGCGCGCGATCGCCACGCGCTGGCGCTCTCCGCCCGATAGCTGATCGGGATACTGGGACGACCGCTCGGCCAGGCCCAGTTGCTCCAGCGCCTGAAGCCCGATGGACCGGGCCTTCCGCGCCGGCCGGCCGTCAAGCTCGAGGGGCAGGCTGACGTTCTCGATCGCGGTCAGCCCCGGCAGCAGGTTGAAGTCCTGGAAGACGTACCCCACCACGCGCCGGCGCAGCTGCGCCTTCGCCGGCCGCGACATCTGCGCCAGCGCGCGCCCGTCCACGAGCACCGCGCCCTCGGTCGGCTCCTCCAGGCTGCCGGCAATCGTCAGCAGCGTCGACTTGCCCGAGCCGCTCGGACCCATGACCGCGACCATCGAGCCCGCGTCGACGGAAAGGCTGACATCCGCGAGCGCCTGCACCTGCGCGGCGCCCTCCCCGTAGGCCTTCGACACCCGCCGCAGTTCGAGCATGCTCATGGCCGCGTTCCTGCCTTCCGGCGCTGCTTCGGCAGCGGCCCGGTCGCCGCCGGGAGCGTGACGCCGGCGCCCGCGCGGCTGATGCGGGCGTCGGCCATGTCCAGCCACCGGATGACCGAGTCCAGCCGGAACAGCTCCGCGTCGACCGCCAGCACCAGGCCGAGATCATCGGCCTCCGCTTCCTTGATCTTCGTCCACTGCTGCATCAGCTGCACGAGGTAGCGGCGGTGCGCCTGGACTACCTCGCGGACATCCGTGCCGGGCAGCCGGAGCGCCACCAGCACCTTCATCACCAGCTCGTCCCTGGGCGGGGAACTTAGGTCCGGCGGCGTCCGCAGCCACTCGGCGAGCTCGCGCTCTCCGGCCGCGGTGATCTGGAAGCCCTTCTGCGGTCCCTCGGCACCGGAGTCGTCGGACTCTACTAGCCCGTCGCGCTCCAGCCGCTGCAGCGTCGTGTAGACCTGCCCGACGTTCAGCGGCCAGACCTCGCCGGTCCTGGCCTCGAACTCCTCGCGGAGCTGCAGGCCGTACTTGGGTCCCTCGCTGAGGAGCGCGAGCATGGCGTGCCGGACGCTCATGCCGTTCGCCAACTAGGTAGCATGCCGAGAACTATACTCGGTATATACGATCGGTCAAGCCAGGCCGGCGGGCCCCCGGGGCGATGAGCAATGGCCCGGCTACGCGGCGCTGAGAGTCGCGTCCTGCTGCGGCCAGCGCGCCGCCTTCTTCTTACTGCGGCCACGGCTAGCAAGCTTGCGATTTAGCGCAGAGCCATCGGTCGTTTTTCCGCATTGCGGATATGCCGTTCTGGACCGTCGGTTTGGCAGCATTGCGTGCATGTTTATGACAGCTGACTTATTGTCGTCATGAGTTCCTGGATGAGGGGAGAATCAATGAAGAGTCTGCTTGCCAAGGCCGGAGCGGTGTTGCTCGCGGCCCCGCTGGCGCTCGTCGTGGTGCAAGGCGCGCCACAGAGCACCACCGCGGGCGGTCTGGCGCACAATGCCGCCTTCGTCGCCCGAGCGCATGCCGCCTTCACTAAGTACATGTCTGCACACGCCAACGCGATCGTGCCTAAGAACGAGTGGGTGTCGCCAACCGACGAGGCCACCGCCGCGAAGGCAGCTAACGGAACTGTCACGTCGCTGCCGAGCATCAACTGGTCCGGCTTCGCCGATGTCGAAAGCTCGACCACGACCCTCTCCTCCGTCAGCGGGACCTGGCGCATGCCGTACGTCCAGTGCCTCCCGCATCCCTACCAGAACCAGGACGCTTTCCTCGCCAATTGGGTCGGGCTCGACGGTGCGACCAACGGCACCGTGGAGCAGCTAGGATCGGCCGTCCAGTGCTACGAGGACGTCGAGTTCTATTACGTGTGGTACGAGATGTTCCCGGCCGGCACCGTCGAGGAAGGCACCGCCGCCTGCATCAACAACAACACCGACTGCCCGCAGCCCGGCGATGAGATCAGCGCCTCGGTGACGGTCACCCCAGGCACCTCAGGCAATAACGACTACGTCCTTGCCCTGACCGACCACACCCGGCCGCAGGAGAGCTTCTCGACCTCGCAGACCTGCGCGGCTACCACCTGCCTGGACCAGAGCGCCGAATGGATTCTCGAACGGCCGGCGTTCTCCCTGCCCTTCGGCTTCCAGATCCTGCCGCTCGCTGATTACCGTGACACCGGCTTCCAGTCGGCCCACGAGACTTCAGGCGGCCACGCGGGAAGCATCGGCAGCTTCCAGGACGGCCCGATCTACAACATCGACATGCAGGACGACTCCACGTCCTACTACCTGGACTGCGTTGGTCAGAGAGCGCCAATAGGCTCGTTGCTGACGGTCAGCCCGAACCAGTGTCCGCTTGTAGGACCTGGTCACCACGGCCAGTTCTACGCCCTGTGGGACTCCAGCTTCTAACCGGATTCGCCTCAGTAGTTGCTTGACTCGGCGCCGGACTGGCCAGACGGCCGGTCCGGCGCCGATCTGTGTCCAGCCAGGGCCTGCGGCCGGCGCCGGCGTAGAGCCAGCCCGGCTCGACTAGGTCGAAGATCCTGTGGCCTCGCTTCGACCGCGGATCGACGAATGTCTCGTTCCTTCAACGATTCGGGTCCATCTAGTGCCGCGCCGTACGTCGAGGGGTTGGACGCTTGGGACACTCGGAGAGACCCGGCACATGGAGGCGATCGTGAACGGTCATGCAGGGAACGCGGCCCCGCCGAGGGCAGCCAGGAACGACGCGCCGGCGTTGCCCGCGGTCGTCGATCGCGCCAAGTGGCAGGCGCAGGTGGACGAGCTCCTGGTCCGGGAGAAGGCGCACACCCGGGAAGGCGACGCGATCGCTGCGGCGCGCCGGCGGCTCCCGATGGTGGAGGTGGACCCGTCGATCCCGCTGACCGGCCGGGACGGTCCCATTCCCCTGATTGACGTCTTCGAGGGCCGCCGCCAGCTCATCGCCTACTACCACATGTGGCACGACGGCCAGCCCACGCCTGCCCAGTGCGAGGGCTGCACGTTCGTCACCGGGCAGATCCGCGAGCTGTCCTACCTCCACTCGCGGGACGTGACGTTCGCGATCTTCTGCCAGGGCCCGTACGCGGAGAGCGAGGCCTACCGTGACTTCATGGAGTGGGATGTGCCGTGGTACTCGGCCAGACCGTCGACCGAGGCGCTCCTCGCCGGGCGGTGGTTCGGCATGCAGGTGTTTTACCTGCGCGACGGCGACCGCGTGTACGAGACGTACTGGAGCTCCGGGAGGTCCTGCGAGACGTTCGGAGCCACGTACCCGCTGCTCGACATGACCGTGTACGGCCGGCAGGAATGGTGGGAGGACTCGCCCGCGGGCTGGCCGAAGAACTTCGCCAGCGAGGGCGAGCAGTGGCGGAGCAACGGGCGTCCCATTCCGCAGTGGTCGCGCCTGGCCGCGGGGCGGTCCGACGACCTCACGCTGCGGGAGCGGTAGCAGGCTCGGACTCCTCGGGTTGCGTGCTGGCGGCCGGGCTGCCGAAGGCACGCCAGCTGGACTGGCTGAGGCCGAAGAGGATCGCGGCCGTCAGTAGCCCGCCTGCCAGCGGGAAGAACACGGCGGGCCCGAAATGCTGGACGACGATGCCCGCGACGAACACTGAGATCGGGAAGACGCCGATCGCGGCGAGCATCATCACGCCCATGATCTGGCCGAGCACCGCAGGCGGCGCCCACCGCTGAAAGGCGGTGATCACAATGATGTTGCCGAAGCCGTTGAGTGCGCCGAACACGAGCAGGGCCGCGGCGGCCGGTATCGTCCCGCCCAGGTACGGGACGAGGCTGAGGCAGACAGCCTCGATCAGGAAGCCGAACGAGGCCACAACGGCAGGCCGGCGGCCCCGATGCGCCTGCGCGGCAACGACGGTGCCGAGGAGCGCGCCGCCACCGTAAGCCGCCAGCAGCGCGCCGTACCCCCCCGCTCCGGCACCGAACGGCCCGCGGGCAAGAGCCGGCAGGGCTACCTCGCCCATGCCGCCGGCGCCCAGATTGGCTGCCACCAGCACGACGATCATGACCTGGAGCACCCGCTCGGTGGCGATAAGGTGGCGAACCTTCGGAGCGGGAGCGGGCGGCTCTTCGGCGGCCGCGTCCTGCTGAGAGTCAGCGCCTTCGTTGCTGGTCGCCGGCTGCGCCCCGGCCTGATGGGCGGCGGCGCGCTCGCGGATGCCCAGGAGCGTCAGCGCCGAGACCACGAACGACGCGGCGTCGACGGCGAACGCAGGCGTCGGACCGGCCAGCGCCACGACGGCTCCGGCGATGCCGGGCCCGATCAGCGTTGCGAGCTGCGTCCCGCCGGTGGTGATGGCGTTCCCGGCTTCAAGCTCGGGATCCGGCAGCAGCGCGGGGACGATCGCGAACGAGCCCGGCAGGAAGAGCCCTTCGCCGGCGCCGATGATCACGCTGATCGGGACGAGGAGGTACGCCCTCGGCGGCCCGCTGACGGCCGCCACGGCAAGCGCGCACACCGCCAGGGCCCGCACGGCGTCGGCGCCCATCATCACCGTCCACGGCCGCCATCGGTCGCTGGCCTGACCGCCGACGGCCAGCATGACCGTACGGGATATCCCGTAGGCGGCAAGTACGGTGCCGAGCAGCACTGGTCCGCCGTGAGCGGACAGCACGTACCACGGCAGCGCGACCGCGTAGAAAGCATCACCCAGGTTCGAGGTGAGCTGTCCCCCGGCGAGCAGGCGGAACTGTCCGTGGTGCAGCGGGGCGAGAGCTCGGGGCATGCGGGCCATGACCTAATTCCTTGCTGGCGGGGGAGCCACCGGGTAAGTGAGGAGCAGGAGTTCGACGGGCAGGGCGCCGGCAGGACGCGCGGCCGGGTCGGCCAGCCGTTCGCTCGCGCGCTGGATGAGCATCTCGGTCAGCTGGCGGTTCAGGTCCGTGAGTTCCTCGGGGGTGACCCAGAAGAGGTAGTCGCCCTCGTTGGCCGCCGCGCGCCATTCCCTGGGATAGCTGGCCTTGGTGCCGAGCCAGGTCCGGTAGCGCTCCAGCTGGCGCTCGCGCAGCAGCCCCGCCAGAGCCGTGGCCGCGATCTCGGTCTCGGGATCATCGTGCACATTGGCGCTCTGCATCGCGAGGGTGGCGAGCCGCCAGGGCCGCGCCCGGCCCTTGCCGCCGCCGGCCTCCTCAACGAAGCCATAACGGGCGAGCTGGCGAAGGTGAAACGAGCATGTGGTCGGGGACTCGCCGATTTTCTCGCCGGCCTCGGTAGCAGTCAGGGGCCCCTCAATCGCGAGGGTTTCGAGAAGGGCGAGCCGGACCGGGTGGCTGAGGGCTCTGAACGTCCGCGCGTCGGAGATCTCGCGCATGCCCTGCGCCGGAGGGTGGCCGGGCCGCTCGGCCGGGTCGTCTTCGAGAGCCATCTCTCGAGAATAAGCTCTCGAGAGAATTCTCGCAATACCTGCGGTGGAGCAGCCTCCACTGAGGGCCTCAGGTCGGCTGGTAGTGGCCGGGGACGAGTTCCTGCGCAGCTTCACGACGACCGGTGCTGCCAGGCCCGGGGGCGAGGCGGGTACCGGGATGGCCGGCTGGCCAGTCCCGGCAACGTTTGTCTGTCTAGTACGAACTGTTCGTACCAGGCATGCAAGCGTCGGAGCCGATCACGGTCTGCGGCGCCAGCCCTCGGTTACGACTGGCAGATTGCGTGCTTTGCCCGTTTTGCCAGGCACGGAGGGATCATGGCCTCGAACGTTTGTCTGATTGGTGTCGTTGGCGGCGCAACACTATTCAGGCAAACGTCGTGTCGGAACAGGCCGGCCCTGATCGCTCCGGCTTTGACCTGGTTTACCTGGGTCTAGCTCCTCTCCGCCAGAGCTCCGACGGCCCCTCACGGCGTCTCCGCACGTGAGGGGCCGTGTTGGTGCTCGCGTCTTACATCTCTGGCAGGAGCTGTGCGTTGCCGCGGTGCTGCGGGCCGCGCGATCCGTAGTCGAGCTCGGCGCCGTTGTTGCTGCTGTGGATGACTGAGGGCGGGGCGTCGTACGGATCCATGACGGACTCCACGAAGATCAGGCTGTCGTTGGGCGCGCTGAGCGCTTTCTCCAGATCCGCGACGGTCTTGACCACGAAGGACTTCGCGTCGGTGTCCGGCCGGAATACCTTCGGGAGCTTGCTGTATGCCCAGCCGGCGATGTCGTTGTAGTCCGACGTCTTGCCCATGTAGCCGCGCTCGATGGTGTAGCCGCCGTTGTTGATCAGGAAGATCACCGGCTTGCAGTCGTTCCGCAGCATGGTCGAGAGCTCCTGCGCGCTCTCCTGGAACGAGCCATCGCCGACGAACAGCAGGTGGCGGCGCTCTGGTGCGGCGGTCGACGTGCCCAGCAGCGCCCCGACGCTGTAGCCGATCGAGCCCCAGATGACCGAGGCGACGACGGTGCACTTAGGCGGCAGCTTGAAGCCGAAGATGGCGTACGACGTCCCGTTGTCGGTGAGCAGGACGTCCCCCGGCCGGAGGTAGCCCTGGAGGGTCTCCCAGTAGGCGGCCTGGGTCAGCTTCGCCGAGCCGTCGGCATGAGCGGCGGGCATCATGCCCGGGAAGTGAGCGATGGAACGGCTGGTGACCTGCGGGACCACGTCGGTAACGGCGCGCAGGACTTCCCTGAGCGTCACCGCCTGGTAGTTATCCTCGCCGATATCCACCGAGTGCCCGCGGGCCCGGATCGTGTCGGCGGGCAGCGAGGCGGTGAAGTCGCCCGAGGTACCGTCGATCGGCCGGTAGCCGATGGCCAGCAGGCAGTCGCTGCCGTCGATAGCCTCGCGGGTCTGCGGAGCGCTGCCCTTGCCGTTGTAGACGCCGGCGTAGTAAGCGAACGTCTCGTCGATCACGCCCTTGGCCGGCCCGGTCACCGCGACCGGCATCTGCAGCTTCTCGGCCAGTCCCATGACTTCCGTCGCCACGCCGTACTGGTCGACGTCCCGGTCCACCAGGATTGCCGGCGACTTGGCGTGCGACAGGTGGTCCGCGATCGCAGCGGCGCACGACTTGAGCCGTTCGGGGTCACTGGGCGGCTCGGCGAGCACCAGCGGGGCCGCCGGGACCTCGATGTCGAGGTAGGCGATGTCCGAGGGCACTTCCATGTAGACCGGGAGCTTCTCCCGCCAGGCGGTGAGGATCAGCCGGTCGATCTCTGTCGCCGCGTTGGACGGGGTCAGCCTGGTCTGACCGGCTGTTACCTGCGCCATGGCCCCGAGGAAGCGGTCCCAGGTCCCGTCGCCCATGGTGTGGTGCATCCCCAGGCCCCGCTCGATCGACCGCAGCGGTATCGACCCGGCGATCAGAATGACCGGAACGTGCTCCGCGTACGCGCCGGCGATCCCGTTGATAGCGCCGAGGGCGCCGACCGCGTTCGTCACGGCGAGCGCGCCCATGCCGTTCAGGCGGGCGTAGCCATCGGCCGCGTACGACGCGTTCATTTCATTGCAGGTGCCGACCCACTTCAGGTAGCCGCCGTCCTCCATCTGCTGCAGCAGTTCGAGGTTGAAGTCGCCCGGAACACCGAACATGTGCCCGATGCCCGCCTCCTGAAGTCGGCGGAGCAGGAACTCCCCGACGGCCATTGTCCGGCTCTTGGTGCCTTGTGCCATTTGCTGGGTTCTGTCGCGCGTGCGCTCAGCCAGCGATGTC
>DAIOWC010000164.1:0-14783 GCA_036758685.1 Streptosporangiaceae bacterium
GGGGTTACCGTAGAGGGACGACGAGAGGCATGCTCCGGCGGCCATCGCGCAGCGTCAGTGAGTGAGGATGCCATGACCGTGTACGTGCATAAGATCCGGGGTCAGAGCGGGCTCCTCTCCGGACGGACTCCGAATGACCCCTGGTTTGGCCTCACGGCCGACACTGAGGATGAGCTGCACGCCTTCGCCGCCAGACTCGGTCTGCAGCCCAGCATGTTTCAGCCTGGTACGCCGACCGGACCGCAGCAGGTGTCGGTTACCGGGCACTATGACGTGACCGAGGGCGAGCGTGACCAGGCCGTGGCCCTCGGAGCGCAGCTGATCACGCCGCGGGAAGAGGACAAGAGGGAACGGCGTCGGGCGGCCGAGCTGGGAAACAGTTAGCGGGTATAAGGGCGAGGCAGTATCTGTCTGCTCGGGCAACCTCGGCTCTACCAGTGAGCGGGATACCAGTCACCGTTCGGGTCCGTCGTCTGCCCCACTTCGATCAGATGACCGTCGGGGTCGCGGATATAACAGCGCTTCTCGTACTGGTGCTGCTTCGGCGGCGTCAGGAAGTGAGCACCACGGGCGCTCCACTCGGCGTAGACGGCGTCGATGTCTTTGACCCGGATGTTGAGGAAACTGCTCACCCGGTCGGGATCGGGTGGTGTCTCCAGGATGACCGTCGGCTTGTCGTCGGTCGGTCCGCCGCCGGTATTGATGACGATCCAGCTGTTGGCTAGCGCAACATTGACCGGATCTCCGGGAAAGGCGACCCGGCCGCCGAGCACTTCGGTGTAGAAGCGCTTCGAGCGCTCGACGTCGTCCGACACGATGAAATGCGTCAGGACAATTCCGTCCGGGGGTGGCGGGAGCTCGGCCATCTGGCACCTCCACTGGTGGGCCGCACACCCCGCCGACGACGGGGCCTGCAGCCAACGTTACTAGCGGAGGCGTTCGGCCCTATTTCCGCTGCCGCGCGGCGGGTCCCGGATCACGGCCGAACCTCCGTCGCGGGCATGGCGCTAAAGTTCGGATGCTTGATAAACGGCAATGATTTGGTTCTATTTCACTTCATTACACAATTTTCATGGAGACCGGCACCCTACAATGCTCAGCTGGGCAGGCGCATGCAGAGGACCTTTCCGGGGGCCGGGCGCCGCTCGGCGGGAGGTGATTGATGGTGAGAATCAACGCGAGCCGATCGCGGGGTGGCCCGTGCGCTAGCCGTGACCGCAGCGGCATCCGCGGCGTGCGTACTGGCATTGCCGGCGGTGGCTGCTTCGGCGTCAACCGCGCCCGGCACGCTTGCCAGCAGCGACTGGCATCCGGCCGTGCTGCCGACGAACTATTACGTCGGTAATGGGCAGAACGGGCCGGCCACTTCGCCGGTGTCCTGCGCGCGGGGGACGCAGTTCTGCATGGCGGTGGTTACCTACCTGCCGCCCGGCCTGAGCGGACAGATCCCGCAGGGCGTCGTCGTCACAGACGATGGCGGTGCGCACTGGCGCGCGTTTGCCAGCCTGAGCTCAGGGCCTGATGTGACTGCCATCTCCTGCCCGTCCAAGGGGGTCTGCTGGATAGCAGGCGTCAACACTTCCACTGACGCGCCGGAGGTCGCCGAGACCACAAACTCGGGGAAAACCTGGACCGACGAGACACCCGCCGCGCCTTCCAGTACCTATCAGCAGATCAACGGGCTGGACTGTGTGTCCGACGCAGTCTGCTGGCTGGTTGGCGACGACCAGGCAGGCGGCGTGGCTCCGCTGGCTGCCGAGACCACCGATGGCGGGTCCACGTGGACGACGTTCACCAACCTGCCGACTTTCACGCCCTACGACCCGAACGGCACCTATCAGCTGAACGCTATCTCCTGCACCTCAGCGCTCGACTGCGTGGCTGGCGGGGGCCTGAACTACTCGGATGGCCTCGCCCAGGTCATTTCCACTACGAACGGCGGACAGACCTGGAGCCTGCCCACTGACGCGACCCTGAGCGGCCTGCAGCAGATCTTCAGCATCTCCTGCCTGCCGAGCACCAGCACCGCGGCGAGCGCGGCCGCGACGTGCATGGCCGCCGGTGACAACCTGGCTGCTGGCGGGCCGGTCATGATCAGGTCAACCGACGGCGGGGCGACGTGGAGTGAACTGCAGTCCTTTGACACCGCCGGGTGGATGAATTCCGTCAGCTGTCCGGACGCGTCGCATTGCTGGGCCGCGGGTGCCGGGACCACCGCGGGCCTGGCCGGCACTTCCGACGGCGGCTCCTCGTGGTCGGTGCTCGATGCGGACACGTCGAACGTCGACGGGATCGTGTCCTGCGCGAGCCTGACGCTCTGCGTGGCGACTACCGACAACGAGCTGTGGGTCACCAAGGACTTCGGCGGACTCGGCAGCTCCTGACCGTAAGCATGCGGCGAACTGTCTAGGACACCAGCGCACGACCACGAGACACGCCACTCCGCCGTCTCGATCAAGAGCAACGTGGGTTACGGTTCCTCGGCGCCGTGGCAGACGACTTCGAGCATGAAGCCGTGCGGATCGAGGAAGTAGGTGGCATAGTGCTCGCCGTACTCGGGGAACTCGCGCGGTTCATGAACGACCTCGGCATTGTGAGCAACGGCCCAGTCGTGCGCCTCGCGGACGGTGGCCCGGCTCGACACCATGAAGGAAAGGTGCTGCAGGCCGGTGCCGTGACGCGAGGGCGATCCGGGCTCGAGTGCCTGGTAAAAGAAAATCTGTGAGCCGATAGCGCCATCGGGACCGTAGTTGAACTCCCCGGCTTCGGTGGTGGGGAACCAGGCCCGCAGCCCCACGATCGGCATGAGCTCGTCGTAATATCGCTTGGCCGCTGCGAGGTCGGGGACGCCAATGCCGATATGGTCAACGAATCCGGTCCTGGACACCTGCTGCTCCTGTCGACGCCGGGGACCGCGGCCCGTGGGCTCGGCTCAGCCATTCGGCCTGAGCTGCGCCGGGCGAGCGGCCTCTAAAGACCCCGTGCTCTTATCATCCCTGACTGGCATGAACATGATATGTTTCGCAACTCTGAGGTATGCGCGAAATCCGGGGCGGTTAAGAGCTTTTCGGGCTCGTGCACGAGTGCCCGGGTTACGTGGGGGTGCTGTCATCGGAAAGAGGCTCGCGGCGGCTGCGGCCTTTGCCGTGCTGATAAGTGGCGCGGTCCTGTCCGGGGCTCTACCCGCTGATGCGGCCACGGGCCCGATTACGCCGGTCCTTGCCAACGGCACAACACCGGACCTCCACGACGGCACCCTGCTGTACGAGGGCGGTGTCTGGTACATGTACGGCACCGAGTACGGGTGCGGGTTCACCTGGAACGTCAAGAACACTCCCTGGTGCGGGTTCGGAGTCTCAACGGCAACTGCCCCGGGCGGTCCGTGGTCCACGCCAACGCTGCTGTTCAGCCCGCACACCACCGCCCACAACAGCGGATGGCACAAGGAATACAGCGACACCTGGCAGTACATCTGCTCGTCGACCGGCGCGGGCTGCTTCAACCCGCGGATGATCCGTCGCAGCGACGGGGTCTACATCCTGTGGTTCAACGCCCCCGGCGACGGCCAGCGGTTCGGGGCGAACGGCTACTGGGCCATGGGCTGCAACGGCCCGGCGGGTCCGTGCGGCTACTGGGCGGGCGGCGCGCACGGCTCCACGATCAAGCCGAGCCTGCGGGTCTGCTACGGCCACGGCGACTTCTCCATCATCACCAGCGGCAGCGAGGCGGCGATGTTGTGCGCCGACGGCGGCGACCAGGGCCGCATGAACGAGGAAGAGCTGGCGGGCGACTGGGTCAAGGGCACCGGCACCGGCAGCCGGAACATTGCCGGTGACACACCCGGCGAGGGCGTCGGCGGCTACTACGACAGCGCGCTGAGCCAGTGGGTGATGACGTACTCACTGCCTACCTGCGGCTATTGCTCAGGGACCAAGTCAGTCTCGGGGCCGGTGGCAGTTATGACCGGATACGCTACTGCCCCGTCGATGATGGGCCCGTGGACACCCCAGGGCGTCCTGTCGCCCGCGAACTGCACCGGGCAGCCGCGGACGGTCACCGCAGGCAACTACGAGTGGATCGACCGCTGGACCGGCTCAAAAAACGAGACCACGGCCACCGTCGGCCTGGAGCCAATGACCGCCAGCCCCTGGACCTGCACCTAGCGGGCAGGAGCCCTGTGACTCGGCACACGTTGCCCACGGGGAACGTCGCACCACGCCCGCAGCGGGATGCTAGGCCCCGGTGTCACCTTCGACTGGATCACCTTCGGCACCAGCACCCACAGCACGCTCTACGAGTTCGACCTCGGCAGCCGATCGGCTGGTACGGCGCCGCCAGCCAGTAGCTCGCTTACCACCCGTGGCTGCTCACGACCCGGTCCAGCAGCATCGGCTGGAAAGCTGGCGGCGACACTCCGCCAGCAGGTGCCGCTGCGGATGGCTGCGCTGCCTCCGATCACGACCGGCCCGCCAGGCTGTAGTTAGCGGCGATCAGGCGATCGGCGGGGGAACGCCCTGCACACTGGCAGACAGGGCTGGATTCCAGCCGGAGACCGCGCACGCATGCCGGACCGACGACTGGGCGAAATCGAGTGCGGCGCGGTGTGGATCTGGGCTGGCGCGGACGTCGTCCCAGTCGAGCACGTATTCGCCGAGCCCGGCGTCCCAATGGGCGGCTGCCGGTGAAAGTGTGGCGGCCCCGAATCCTTCTGGCGCGGGGTAGGCGTAGGCGAAAAACGCTGCCCGCGGGTAGCGCCTATCACCAGGCCACCAGCCAACTTCGATCTGCTGCGCGTCCCCGGCATTACGCATTATGAATTCGTCAGATGACGGCTTTGCCGGCAACCCGGAGAACAGACTCACCGCCAGGTCGAACGAGCCCCACCAAGCGTTGACCGGGGTCGAGCGTCCGCGGTACGGAGCGCGCAGCGCGGACAAGACCAGCGCCGCTCGGGTCGCGGCCGCGAAATAGGCGGTGACCTGGCCAGGGTCGTAGGTCGCGTGCTCATCGTCTTCGTCCAGCGGGGTGGTCCATGGCGTCTCCTGCGGCCGGGGGCTAATCTTCACCGGGCCCGCCAGTCTGCTGACCGCCGCCAGCACGTCACGTGTCACCTCTTTGACCGGTCGGTTCGGCGTGAGCGCGACGCGCTCTACTCGTCCGTCGCCGTGCTCGACGACCGCTTGGTGGATCCGCAGATCCAGCGCGACGGCCAGCGCTCCAGAGCCGTCGGGCGCCGGCAGTGGAAGCGTCTCCCAGCCGCGTACGGTCAGGCGCAGCGCGGTGTGCTGCAGTTGGGGCTCGGGTGGAGCCAGTGCCACAGCCAGCTTGCCCAGAACTTGCGTGTGGGCGTGCAGCGTGTCACACGTAGCAGCCCAGGAGTCGTAGGGGAGCGCCGGCCATGCTGTGGGCATAGACGCAAAGCTACCGCTCGACCGCTGCCGGGCGCCGGCGCCCCAGGAGCTGTCGGAGCTCGAGCCGATGGTGGCCGTCACGACAGCGTGTCCGGGAACTGGTCGCTGACCGCCGTTCAGTATCAGCGGCAGACGCGCTGGACCAGGTCCGCCCAGCCAAGGCCGAGGCGTTCGGCCACTTGCTGGGCGGTGTTGGCAAGGGTGGCGGACGACAGGTAGAGCAGCAGGGGGCCGTCCAGGGCCGCTGTGAGCTGCGTGGCCAGGACGTCAAGGTCGGCGGCGCCGAGGCGCATCTCCCCGACCAGAAATCTGATGTGTGCCCGCGACATGGGCGTCTGTGATCCGGCTGGCACCGGCTCCCTGCCGTCCAGCGTGGCACGCGCAATATCGCGGTGCCCGATGAGAAATTCGATCCTGGCGCGGCCGTAGGCGATCAGGCGATCCAGCGGCGGGGCTCCGGGCCCCAGTGGCGGGGGGCCGGCAAGTACTTGCTGCTGGAAGTCCCGCTCGGCGTCGTCCAGCAGCGCGTGAAAGATCCCCGCCCGGGTCCCGAACCGGCGAAAGACCGTTCCCTTTCCGAGGCCCGCGCGTTCGGCCAGCCCGTCCATGGTCAGCTTGCCCGCGCCCTGCTCGGCGAGCATCTCGCGCGCTGCGGCCAGCAAAAGCCGCCGGTTGTGTGCGGCGTCGGCGCGCTCGGCACGCTGCGGTCCCCAGGTCACGGGCTGGTTCATGGGTGCCACTCTACGGCCGGGAATGTAACCGGGGTAAAGTCCGGTTATGCTTTCAGCGTTGCCCCACCTCCTGGGAAGGACCGGCCAATGACGACGACCGACGCATCAGAACGCTTCACCACGCTGCCCGATGAGCATGCGCTCTCGGCCACCGTCATCGCTCTGGAAGAGCATGGGTTCAGCGTCGAGGTTGTCGATGACCTCGACGCCGCGCGCGAGGCCGTGCTGTCTCGTATCCCGGCGGGCTCCTCGGTGATGACCAACACATCACAGACGCTGGCCGAGACCGGGATCGCGGACGCGGTCAATGACGGCGACCGGTATGAGTCGGCGCGCAACCGGATGTTCGCGCTCGATTTCGCGACGCAGGCGCAGGAGATGAAGGCGATAGGCGGCCAGCCCGACTACGCCCTCGGCAGCGTGCACGCAGTCACCAGGGACGGGACTCTGGTCATCGCGTCGGCCTCGGGCAGCCAGCTCGCCTCCTACGCCTGGGGAGCCGCCAGCGTCATCTTCGTCGTGGGCGCGCAGAAACTCGTGCCCACGCTGCAGGCCGCCCATGAGCGGATATACCAGCACAGCCTCATGCTCGAGGACGCCCGCGCGCAGGCCGCCTACGGGCAGCACAGCTACGTCGGGAAGGTTCTCGAAATCCACCAGGAGCTGCCCGGCCGTATCCACATCGTGCTCGTCCGCCAGGTGGTCGGGTTCTGATGCAGGAACAGGAACCAAGCAGGCTCGCCGTACTTGGCGCAGGCCATGTCGGGCCGGTCATCGCACGGCTGGCCCTCGGCGCCGGTTACCCAGTGGCTATCGCCACGTCAGGCGACCCGGAAGACATCGCCCTGATCACCGAGCTGGTTATTCCCGGCGCGCAGCCGCGGTGGGCCGTTGACGCGGTGGCGGACGCGGACATCGTGGTGCTCACGATCCCACTGCACCGCTTCCTCGACATGAATCCAGCGCTGCTCACCGGCAAGGTCGTGGTCGACGCGATGAACTACTGGCCGGCCAGCGACGGAGTCCTGAAGCCTTTCGAGGACGGCGGAAGCAGCGAGATCGTGGCCCGCCGGCTGACCGGCTCGACCGTGGTCAAGGCGCTCAATCACATTGGCTACCACGAGCTTGAGGACCGGGCGCGGCCAGCGGGCGCGCGGGACCGGCGGGCCGCCGGTGTCGCGGCCGACGACCCCGCGGCGAGCGCCGCGGTCGCCCGCCTGATCGACCGGGTCGGCTACGACCCGGTTCGCCTAGCAAACTTGCGAGCGGGGCGCGTGCTGCAGCCGGGGGGCCCGGTGTTCGGGACGGTGCTGGCGCGGCCGGAGTTCGAACGGGCCGTGCGCGAGGACGCTA
The DNA here is from genome assembly GCA_036758685.1 of Streptosporangiaceae bacterium. Lineage (GTDB taxonomy): Bacteria > Actinomycetota > Actinomycetes > Streptosporangiales > Streptosporangiaceae > JAJYUU01. The sequence goes on from DAIOWC010000164.1 coordinate 7,496, forward strand.
GGAGCCTGGCATGACATACACCTTCGGGCTCGACACCTTCGGCGACCGTAATGGTGATGCCGACGGTAAGCCGCTGTCGCACGCCCAGACGATCCGCAACGTCGTCCAGGAGGGCGTCTTCGCCGAACAAGCCGGCGTGGACTTCTTCGGGATCGGTGAGCATCACACCGAGTATTTCCCGATGCCAGCGGGCGACGTGGTGCTCGCGGCGGTCGCGGCTAGTACCAAGAGGATCCACCTCGGCTCCGCCGTCACCGTGCTGAGTTCGGACGATCCAGTCCGAGTGTTCCAGCGGTACTCCACGCTGAACGCGATCTCCGGTGGCCGGGCCGAGGTTATCTTGGGCCGCGGATCGAGCGTCGAGTCGTTCCCGCTGTTCGGCTATGACCTCGCCGACTATGAGCAACTCTTCGAAGAGAAGGCCACACTCTTCGCCGAACTCCTTAAGGGCGGCCCGGTCACCTGGGAGGGCAAGACTCGCGCACCCCTGCTGGACCAGGACGTGGTGCCGCATACCGAATCCGGCCCGTTCCCGGCGTGGATCGGCGTGGGCGGCAACCCGCAATCGGTAGTCCGCGCTGCCCGCCTCGGTTTCTCGTTGGCTCTGGCCATCATCGGCGGCTCGCCGGGCCGGTTCGCTGCGCATTCGCAGCTGTTCCAGCGAGCTCTGGAGAAATACGGCCGCCCGCCGCTTCCGGTGCTCGTGCACTCGCCGGGCCACGTCGCGGCAACCGACCAGCAGGCGAAAGCCGAGTTCTGGCCGCGCTGGCGAGACATCATCGCTCTGATCGCCCCGGAACGCGGCTTCGCGGTCCCCACCGAGGAGTCGTTCGACTGGGAAACTGGGCCGCGTGGGGCGCTGTACGTCGGCTCACCCGAAACCGTCGCACGCAAGATCGCGACGAACCTGCGCACTCTGGGCGCCACTCGGTTCGACCTCAAGTACGGCATGCCAGGCCTGACACATGAACAGCTCATGACCTGCATCGAGCTATACGGCCAGCAAGTCATCCCGCGCGTGCGCGAACTGCTCAGCTAACCCCGGAACGACGGTCAGGCAAAGCTCCACGAGAAGTTAACCAACAGGAAGCAGCCCCATATGCGCGATCAGTTGCCGGGCAGGCGCCAGCCGGCTCTCGCGCCCCTGGACGACGACTTTGATCATTTCCGCGGTCCGGCAGGCGGCCGCCTCATCCTGGAGTACGGCGACTACGAATGCCCGTATTCCCGGCGGGCGTACCGGGAAGTCCAACGGGTCGAGGAAGAACTTGGCGGGGGTATCCGGTTTGCCTTCCGTTATTTTCCGCTGACTGAGATTCATCCGCACGCCTTCGCTGCCGCGGCCGCGGCCGAGGCCGCCGCCCGCCAGGGCCGGTTCTGGGACATGCACAACCTGCTGTTTCGCCGCCAGAGGGCCCTCTGAGCCTGACCCGCGTTGACGGACATCCACTATCAGGGGCGCGGCCCAGGTCAGCGTCCCGGCTGGCGCCGCCCGCCCGAGAGCCGACCGCGGCGGGTGCGGACGCGCAAGGCGATGACCAGCATGACGCAGAACACTGCGACCGCTGCGGGTGTCAGGGCGACGGTCCAGTCGACGCCAGGGTCCAGGGCAGTCGATACCGCAACGCCGCCGAAACAGATGGCGGTGAGGAACATGCCGATGGTCAGCCGGGATACGAGGTAGGTGTCGGCTCGTCGGGGGGTGGCGGTGTCCGCCGCGCCAGCGTCTACTTGGCTGTGGCCGAGGGGTAGGTCCGCGAGCGGCGCGGCCAGCTCTTCCCCCGTGCGGGCGATTAGTGCCTGCGTGGATCGCCCGTCGAACTCGTCGGCCGTGATCCGGCCTGCCTGGTAGGCCTCGCTCAACTCGGACAGCGCCTGATCACGCTCAGCATCAGATATCCGCAGACGGCCCTGCGGAAAACCTCTGCCTTCTGTATCCATGATCGGTGCTCCCCCGGCGCGTCGGCCTGCCCCACAGTGTAGATCCCGCAGCGCCAAGGAGATGGTGAGGGTGGGACACAGGTAATCTAATTTGTCCCGATCCCCGATAGCTGCCAGAACCGGCGACTCTCGGCCGGGTTCGGACAATGGACAAGCTGATCCGGATCACGGCTTCGGTGGCCGTTCTCGCGGTGGTTGTGATCGCGGCGATCATCTCTTACCAGCACGCTTGCGAACTCATTCGCGCACACGGCAAGGCCGGCGCCACAGCCTGGCTGCTGCCCCTGACAGTCGATGGCCTGATCCTCGACGCGAGCCGACGCGGCCAGCGCACACCACGCCTGGCCGGCTATTGCCTCGGCTGCGCAAATTGGCGCCACCATCGGCGCCAACTGGCACACGGCATCGGTCACGGACCCATCGGTGCCCTGGTCAGCGCGTGGCCCGCGCTCGCCGTGGTTGGCTCTTACGAACTGCCAATGCTCCTCATCCGCGGTCAGCATGGCTCCGGCCGCGACGAGCGGCCAGATCGTACAGTGCTCCAGCCCGAGCCGATTTTGGCGCAAGGGGCACCACTAGGGCCAAACTTCGAGCAGATTATCCGGGAGCGGCACCACGCAGGCCATAGCCAGCGCGCCATAGCCCGCGAACTCAACATGGATCGCCGCAAGATCAGCAATGTCATCGGTGTGCTTTGAGTCGCCCCACCCTTAGCTAGGCGTGGCTAGGCGACGGTGCAAGTTATGGGCTGCCGGGCCATGATCGGAGTCATGGGATCCGGCATCGCCCGACCTAGGATGCTGAGCTGGGGTCCGGTTGCCGAGGAAGAGGTGCCAGGCTGCGCTGCTGCAGCGACGGCAAGCCACCGGGCACGCTCCCGACACGACGGTCAGCGCGGAACCGGCGAGCCGGTTCCGCGCCGCTGCCGAGGGCTGGGCTACTAAGCGTGTCAGCCGATAGCGAATGAGGGCGCTGCGACCCTCCGGAAACCCGCGGGGACAACCTGGGTGAGCTTGTACAGATTCGCCGGGGAGGGCCGCCGCCAGATGTAGTCCTCTTGCTGCCACCAGCGTGAACGGGGCCCCGTTCCCTGCACTGTGACGAGGACACGTACCGGAAGGTAGGTCGAGGCGCTGACCCAGGAGACGATGCGGACTCCGGCACTGTCCACCCCCGGTACCTTCGGCTCGATTCTGATGACGCGCTCGCCATCGATGACCTGCCGGCTGGTTGCCACGGCGCGCTCGCACGCGAGTACATCACGGAGCGCCTCGGGCCATCCAGGGCTGAGTTCGGCGTATACATTTGCCAACGCCAGTACCGCCGCCAGTACCGCATGGACGTTGCACTGCGGCGCCCTGGCTGCGCGGAAGACGGTAATAGGGTCGCCAGGCGGAAGCAGAGCGCGCCACCAGGTGCCGGACAGGTAGACGGCCCCGGTCACGGTCGTAACGGCGCCGCTTTGGGTGCCAACGCCAATAACGGCCTTGCCGTTATCTGCGAATGCCTCGACTCTGCTCCGGTCTCCGAAGGACCAGTACTCCGTGCGCAGAACCCTGGTCGAGGTGGCAATGGGGAAAATGCTGGCCGGCAGTCCGTTGCCGCCGAACGTGGTCGCTACCGCCACGAAGGACCGCGGCGCCACACTGGTCAGCGCTTGATCTGAACGGCTGACGACGTAAGCAGCGGTCCGCACCTGTATTGGCGGCGTCACAGTCGCGGCCATGCCGACTGCGACCACAACCGAGGCCGCGCTGGCAGCACCCAGCGCGCTGCAGGTTACCAATCGCGTGCGAAGGTGCCGCCTGCGGGCCTGCGCAACCAGCCTGGAAAGGTCGGGCCTAACGGTGACCCGCGCGGCGTGCTGGCTAAGGGTCTCGGTGACGAGCTCCTCAAAGTCCGTCGTCATGACGTCCCTTCCTTCATGGTGAGAGCCGGGCCGACCCCGGCCGGGGCTGGTAGCCACGGGGCTGCCAGCTTGCGCATCTGGTTCAGGCCGCGCCACGCCGCCGTCTTGACCGTTCCCTCGGTGCAACCGAGGACGTCGGCAATCTCCGCCTCCGTAAGTTGCTCCCAGTACCGGAGCACGACCACGGCACGCTGCTGCGGCGACAGCTGCCACAAGATCCGGATCAGGGCGTCACGCAAGTCGACCGCATCTGCCAGATCCGGCACGGCGGTCGGCTGGCTGAACTGGACGAGCGGCAGCTTCCGCGCCCAGGCGCCGCCGCGCCGCCACCCATCGGCAGCCAGGTTGTACAGGATGCGGCGCAAGTACGCCTCGGCACTGCCTTCTATACGGCGTCGCCGTCGCAGTAAACGTTCTAGCGCTGCCTGCAGTAGATCCTCGCCATCTTGATGGTTCCCGGCCAACAGCACCGCCGTGCGCAGCAGGTGGGAGCCTCTGTCGGCCAACAGCCGCTCAAGCTGATGGTCGATCAGTTGATCCGGCACCGGCGTCACCTCCTCGGTCATTTACTGAAACGAAGCAATGGCTGGACAGGTTGACAGCCGACTGCGAGCAGCCCCGCCGGACCGAGAGCGGGGCCTGGCCGCGTTCGACGGTGGGCCGGGAACTGGGCGCACGGCAGAGTGCAGAGCCATTGGCTTCAACTCGCCGGCGGCTGGTCGGGTTCGCCACGGCGAGCTCGGTCGTCGTCGACCTAGGGTGAATCTCCTAGGTGACGCTAAGTGTCTCCACCCCTGCGAACTGAGCTATTCGACGATCCAGAAGACCTACGCGCCGCTCAAGGCGGACGGGCTGATCATCACCACCGCGTGGGGCACCTGGCGCGCGTTCCGCGCTGAGGCCTGTCGGCGGGTAGTTGTGTCCTGCGCATCTTTAATTCGCGTCGCGCCATTGACCGACGTAGCGGCGAACGCCATGAACACTGCAAAGCGGATCATGGCCGCGCCAGCTCTCCGTGCAGGTACTTCAGCTCAGTCTCAATCTCGTCTGGCCCGACTGGCAAGCCCGAACGCCTGCTCCACAGGCTTTGCCTGCTCCACGAGAGCCACACGCCTACGACCTTGTCTGCGCCCACGGCGAGACCGGTGTCAACGCCGCTCCAAAGTTGACCCCCTGGCGCCGGGGCGACACGGGGTCAGTATTCAGGCGGCGGCGACAACCGGCACCACCGCGCGGCTCATCCCGGCCAGACAATCCTGTGGTTGGCACTAACCCACGCACCAAGCCAGGGATCTCAGTTGCCGATCTTATTAACGCGGTCGGCATGAGCCGACCCTGCGTATACCTCCGCCCCCGCGAACTGACCAGCCGCGGGCAAGCCGAGCAAGTCAGCCGCGGGCTTTCGCGAGCCCTTGATGAACACGAACGGTGATCGTCTACGTCTACGTCTCCCTCGCGCGCGTCTGCACTAGCAGCGCATGCACGCAGACATAGACGCAACCGAGACAAACACGGAGCGTAGCCCGTCTCCCAAGCGGCACACGACTCGCCGAAAATCCCACAGGCACCACAGCTGTCAACCAAGGAAGGAGGTGAGGCCGGATGCAGGCATACACCGTCGAGCAAGCCGCGGAGATCCCGGAGGTAGGCCGGGACAAGATCTACCAGCTCCTGCGCACCGGACAGCTCCGCAGTATCAAGATCGGCAGCTCCCGCCGCATCACCAGCCAGCACATTGCCCAATTCGTCGCCAGCCTCGAAGCCGTCGGCGATCGATAACACACTGCAGTGCGTCGTCGTACATTGTGCTTTATGACCAGCAGGCCGAACCGACTGGCACGGACCTATGGCCCTCGGGCATAACTACCTCGTCCGCCTCGACGCAGACCAGCGCGCCAAGCTTGAAGAGATCGCCCGCCGAAAGAACCGCGGGCTGTCTTACCTGTTCAGGAAGGCAATCGATGAGTACATCGAACGCCACGAGCACGACAGCGACGACGACTAGCAAGGACGTCGCCAGCCCTGGCCACCACGAGCGCGGTGGTACGCCACCACGGCAGACCAGGGCGCGCCAGGAGCAATCCACTCGCGGCTCCTGATCGGCAGGGCCAAGCTGAAGAACGTCAAGGCCACAGAAGCCGAACGGTTTTTCACTGAACTAGGCAAGACCCTAAGCAAGCGCTCACCGCTCATGATCAGAAGCACGCTACGCCGGTCCATCCGCCGCGCTCAGCGCCACGACCTCATCGCGCGCAACGTCGCCGAGCTAGCCGACCTGCCCGAAGGCCAGGCTCGAGGCACTCGTCGTACTGGCGCTCACAGTGGCGCTCCGACCTGGTGAACTACGGGCGCTGCGCTGGGATCGCATCGACCTAAGGCAGAGCTGCCAGCAGTGCACTTTCACGACCTGCGGCATACGGGAAATAACCGACTGCAGCAGCCGGGGCCAACCTGCGTGAGCTGATGACGCGGATGGGCCATAGCAGCCCTCGCGCGGCGCTGAGCTACCTGCACTCCATTGACGAACGGCAGCGTGAGATTGCAGATGCCATGAGCGACCTGGCGGCTCAGGAGCTAGAACGGCGGACGGCCCGTCGCCCATCGGCCACCGCAACGGGCACGGCGGCCGAAAGGCGCCCCGTAATGATCAACACGACGAGCTGCCCAACGGTCCCTGAGCTGGTCTATTCGGTGAGTGGAGCTAAGGGACTCGAACCCCTGACCCCCTGCTTGCAAAGTCCGGGCAAGATGTCCAGCACGGTCCGTGACCTGTGAATACATGGTCAATCAGTCCACCAGAGTCCAGCCCGATCCGGGCTCGTTGGTGTCAGGAATGGGTGTCAGACAGTGAGCCGCGTGTGCCCGTCGCAGCACCCAGATCATTGCTACTGCTACGGCAGCGATGCCGACAGCAAGCGCCAGCGGCCAGTGCCAGCCGGGGAACCAGGCCGCCTGGCCTACCCAGATAGCTGCCTCGGCCGCGAGCGCGGCTACTGAGACAGCTGCCCATGCTGCGGGCCATGGTGATCGCGCTGGCATCAGGCGCCATATGCGGATCGCGCCATTGAGAACAACCACAAGCACCAGGATTGGGCAGGCTATGGACAACAGAAAGGACACGAAGGATACCGCGTATATCCAGCCTGGGCCAGGGTCCGTCGCCAAAGGCGCATCGTTAGCGTACTGGGAGAGAATCGCGGGCGAGTAGACCAGGTGATACCAAAAAACCGTCGCCAGCCAGATGATCTGCGGGACAGCCCAGCATGCTACGAGTGCCCTGGCTGGGGTGAGGACAGACCATCTCATAAGTCATTGCTACCAAACGGGTGTCAAATAGGGGTGTCAACGGGTTCCGGCCGTACGTCACCGGCGGGCGTCTGCCCTGGTGGAGCTAAGGGGACTCGAACCCCTGACCCCCTGCTTGCAAAGCAGGTGCTC
>DAIOWC010000165.1:0-4078 GCA_036758685.1 Streptosporangiaceae bacterium
GCGGTGACGTGGTAGCCGTCGGCCTGCAGGCGCTCGATGACGCCGCTCCAGCTCGAGCCGTCGGCCCATGCGCCGTGGACAAGCACGATGTTCGGTAGGGCATTCATCTCGGTGCTCCCTTCGAGGTTAGGTCTTGCTCCCATCCTGCGAAGCGAAGTCCTAGGCGCGGTATGGGTAACGCGACTGCACTTAGCGGATGCCTGCCAGGCATGACCGGAATCGTCGACATCACCGATGCGTGACACACGTTCCGCGAATCTCCCCGCGAATCCGGCGTTTCCGACATGCGCCGAGGCCGTGGCCGGGCGTCCCGCAGCATGCTCCGGCCGGCCACCGGTCGGCTTCAGGCTCGGATAGCTAGTCTTCCGGTGGTTTGGCTGGCTCGAGGGCGAGCACCGGGATGTCGCGGCCGGAGCTCGCGCGGTACCGCGCATAGTTCGGGTTGAGCGCGTCGGCGATATCCCACCACCGCTGCTTCTCGGCTCCGGACAGTTCGCGGGCCCGCACGCGGCGGACCTCGGTGCCGTCTTGGAGTTCTGCCTCCGGGTGCGCCACCAGGTTGTAGTACCACTGAGGGTTATGCGAGCCGCCGGCGTAGGACGCGATCGCCGCGTAGACGCCGTCGCGCTCCACGCGCATGATCGGATTCTTGCGAATGGCGGCGGAGCGTGCGCCGGTGGTGGTGAGGATGACGACCGGCAGGCCGTCTTGTTCGCCGCCGTCGGCGCCGCCCGTGGCCTCATAGCGCGCCACCTGGTCGCGGACGCGGCCGTTCGGGCTGGGGACGTACTCGCTGCGGGCGGGACCCTGGCCGGGAACGGCCGCAACCAGGTCGAACTCATTGCCCTCAGGGTCGGCGAACGTGGTCCATCGGGCCGTCGACTTCTGGATGTCACGGATGGGCGAGGCGCCGAGCCTGATGAGGCGCGCGCTTTCGGCCTCGAACTGGTCGGTGCGCAGATCGACGTGGAGCCGGTTCTTGACCGTCTTGGGCTCGGGGACTTTGTGGAAGGCGAGCCGCGGGCCGCTTGCAGCGTCGGTCGCGTCAATTGCAGCGTTGTCGGCGTCCGCGCCTGGGTTGACCGGGCGGCCGAGGACTTCCGACCAGAACCGGGCCAGGCCGACGGGATCGGCGCAGTCGATGCTGAAGCCGATGACAGATGTAGTCATGATTCCTTCCTTTCCCCTTCGCCCGGATAAGGGCGATCAGCGCGAGCACTGCCCGCGGCATCAGCGCGGCGTTGTAGTGGAAGGGTGAGCGGCGCTTCAGATGGCGGTGCGGCCGCCGTCGGCGGCGACCACCGCTCCGGTGATATAGCTGGCGTCGGGTGAGGCAAGGAAGACGATCACGTTGGCAATCTCGTCTGGCTGGGCGACTCTGGCCATGATCGTGGTGGCGCCGACGGCTTCGGCTTGCTCGGGTGACTGGATGGGGGTGTAGACAGGCCCGGCGGCGATGGTGTTGACCCGGATGCCAGCGGGGCTGAACTCGGCGGCCCAGGACCGGGTCATAGCCGCCAGCGCGGCCTTCGTGGCGCCGTAGGCGGCACCGCCGGGCATGCCGACGTGGCCGGCCATACTGCCGATGTTGATGATGCTGCCGCGTCCCCGGGCAGCCATCTTCGGGGCCAGCGCTGCGACCAGGAAGTAGGGTGCCCGCACGTTGGCGGCGAGTAGCCGGTCGAAGGTCGCCACGTCGAGGTCGGCGGTCGGCCCGAACCAGGAGATGCCGGCATTGTTGACCAGCACGTCCACGGGGCTGACCTGTTCGGCGAGTTCGTCCACCTGGGCTGGGTCGCTGAGGTCGGCGGCGACGAAGCGGGCCTTGCCCCCGTCGGCCGTGATGGCTTCAACTACAGCACCGCCGCGGGCTACGTCCCGCCCGTGCACGACGACTTCGGCGCCGTGCCGGCCCAGTGCATGCGCGGCTGCCCGGCCGATACCTGAGGTCGCGCCGGTGACCAGTGCGCTGAGGCCCTCGAGGTCTCGCTGCTTGTTCATGACCGTGTCCTTTCGGCTGATACCTCAACCATGGACGGCGCCGGATCCGCCTGGGTATCGCACGCGTGACTGCATAGGGCGAGTGACCGACGCATGGACCACAGTCGCCACCCAGGCTGCCGAGGCTCGCGCCGGAAGCTAAGGACTACTCCGGCGGCCTCGTGGCAGCGCGCCCGGCGTGAGCACGGGACAGGCAGAAGGTCCCGGACGGTTAGGTTCCGACTCCGGGGTTTTCGTGTGCTGGTGTTGGTGTGCCAGTGCGGGCGATCACGTCGCGTAGCTGGTGGCGGTCGGCCACCCCCAGCTTGGGGTAGGACCGGTACAGGTGCGAGCTGACCGTGTGCGGCGAGAGGAATAGCCGGTCGCCGATCTCGCGGTTGGTCAGGCCGTCGCTGGCCAGGCGGACGATCTGGCGCTGCTGTGGGGTTAGCCGCCCGAAGGCGTCGCTCTCGGCGGGCGCGTCGACGACCGCGACCCCGCACGCTCTGAGCTCTGCCTCGGTGCGCTGTGCCCATGACCGGGCGCCCAGCCGCCGGAAAGTAGCTAGGGCCTCCGTCAGCACGGGCTTGGCGTTATTGATGCGGCGGCGTCGCCGCAGCCATTCGGCGTAATCGAGGCGAAGCTGCGCCCGCTCGAAGGGCCACTGGTCCCCTGCAGGGCCCGCGAGCGCCGCAGCGAAATGGGCCTCGGCGCCGTCGGGATCGGCAAGGAGACCGCGCGCGCGGGCGATGAGTTGCTCGAGCCGGGGAGAGATCGTTCCGTCAAGATGGCTAAGGGCCCGCTCAACAACGTCTTGTCCTTCCGTCCGCCGGTCCGCGCGGACGGCGGCAGCGGCGATATCGGCCACGCCCAGGTACGAGAAGACGTTGTGGACGGGCTCGCCTTCCTCGCTGAACAGCTGGCGGAGTTGGGTGAAGGCAAGCAGGTGGCTGCCCTCGGCGAGTGCCGCGATCCCGAGCGCTCGCCGCGCCCGAGCGGCTACTAGTCCGCTTTCTGCCGGATCGGCGCTGGCGAGCGCCCGGTCGGCATACGTTCGTGCCGCACCGGAGTCGGCCCGCAGGGCAAGAACAGTGGCTGCGATCAGGTTGGCGGCCGCGGCGACGAGTCCCATCTGGTTTGCCTCAGCCAGGTCGGCGGCTTCGGCTGCGGCTTCCTGGGCCTGATCCCAGCGCCCGGTGTCGATGTATAGCCACCCGAGGGCGGTTAGGCCCGGGCCGCTGGCGCCCTGCGTGCCGGGCGCCCGGAGCTCTTGCAAGGCATCCAGCAGCAAGGTGATCGCCTGGTCGGATTCGTCCAGCAGCCATGCTGCTGAACCGACTCGCCACAAGGCGGGCTCATCAAGGGCTGAGCGGCTGATCTGCTGCAGGTACCGGATGAGCTCGCTTCTGCTGCCGAACGGGTCGGTGCAGGCCCGTATCCAGAGCCTGTGCGAGCCGGCTTCGGCGCGTGGGCTGTGGCCGCCAGAGGGGACCGCCGCCTGTTCGAGGAGTCGGAGGACGCGGGTAACGGCCTGGCGGCTGGCAGGTGCGCCGGAGTGGTATACGACGATGGCTGCATCTGAAAGGGCATCCCAGGCGAGGGCCGGCAGGTCACGCGACGCCTCTTCGGCAACGGAGAGGAGCGCTGACAGCGCGGCGGTGCGCTGGCCCGAGTAGGCCAGCGCCCACGCGGCGTTATGGCGGGCTGTCATCTGGAGTTCCGGGTCCGTCGTGACCGCCAGGGCGCGGGTGGCGAGATCATGGACCCAGTCCGCCTGGCCGGTGGGAACGGCGGCCGAGGCGGCGGCTACCAGTCTGCGTGCCTGGTCTGCGCGGTCGGGGCTGAGTTCGGCGGCGCGTTCCAGCGCCAGCGCCGCGGCGGCCGCGCCGCCGCGGTGTTGCGCCTGGGCGGCGGTGGCCTGCAGCAGCGAAGCGACCTGCTCGTCCGGTCGCAGGGCTGCGGCGGCCAGGTGCCAGGCCCGCCGGTCTGGCTGGTCTTGCAGGCCGTCGGCAAGCTGGCGGTGCGCCGCGGCCAGCTGCGCGAAGGGTGCGTAGTGGTAGATGGCGGAGCGGACGAGGGGATGGGAGAACTGCAGGCC
>DAIOWC010000165.1:4178-14750 GCA_036758685.1 Streptosporangiaceae bacterium
GCAGTTCCGGGAATCCCCGGTCGAAGCCGGCGGGCGGGACCTCCCCGCGGGCGCCCACAAGCAGGACGACAAGCTCGGCGTCGAGGCGGCTGCCCGCGAAGGCCAGGGCGTCCAGCGAACTGCGGTCGAGCCACTGGGCGTCGTCGGCGAGCACAAGGACGGGGGAGCGTTCCGAAAGGTCCGATAGCAGGGTGAGGACGGCGACGCTGGTGAGCAACGGGTCGGCGGCAACGGGGTCGGGAGCAGAGCCGAGGGCGCTCAGCAAGGCCTGCGCCTGCCGGCCAGGAAGAGCGGCCGCACTGGACAGCACCGGTCGCAGGAGCTGGTGCAACCCGGCGAACGCGAGTTTCGACTCCGATTCCCGGCCGGTCACCGACAGTACCCGCATGCCCGCCGACCGGGCCCGCCCGGCTGCCTCCGCTAGGAGCACGGTCTTGCCCATGCCGGCCTCGCCCGTGACCACCAGCACCTGGCTTGCCCGCGGTACCGGATCCACGAGCCCGCGCAGCCGCGCAACCGCGGCTTCCCGGCCAACGATGCCACCGGGCCGCCCCGACGTCAGCTCGCCAGGACCTGGCATGAGCCCGTCCTCACCTCGGCCAGTACGTTCATCAACGCCCGACTCCAGGCTAATAAGCCGGATCGTGGCCGGAGCGCGCGGGGAACGCGCAAGTCCGGGTCGCACGCTGCTGCCGCGCCGGCCGGCCTGCGGCCACCGTGAAGCGCCGGCCTGGGCATTACCACCGTCCGCGCCGATCAGGGAGGACCCCATCCCTTGTGTCATGGCCGCAGGGCTACCCGGCGATGAGGTCAAATTCATTGCCCTCGATGTCGGCGAAGGTCGTCCATCGAGATTCACCCGACTGCCCGTCGCGGAGCCTTCGGGCGCCCAGGCTCAGCAGGCGCTCGGTCTCGGCGTCAAAGGTGCCGCTGACGAGGTCAAGATGGAGACGGTTCTTGACGATTTTCGCTTCCGGCACCTTGTTGAATACGAAACATGGCTCGCTAATGTCCCCGCCGCCGGCGAGCAGCACCGTGCGCTCGGAAGTGCGGCCTTCTGCAACTTGCCGTCCGAGAACATCGGCCCAGAACCGGGCCAGGGCAGCGGCGTCGGCGCAGTCAACGGCGACCGCGAACAGCGAATTGCTCATGGTTGGCATTCCCCCTCTTCGGCTGAGTACCTCAACCATGGACGGCGCCGGGGCGGCTGAGGTATCCGAAGCATTACTGCACATGGCGGATTGCGCATGGCAAGAGTGCAGTCACGCTTGCGATACCCCTCATAACCGTCGCGCAGGACGCTGGTGCGATGACTCAGTTCACGCAGGAAGCGGCCTCGGACACCATCGCGCGCCTCCGCCCCAGCACGCGAACCGCACACCGACCGCCCAGCAGAGGGAGTCGTTCCAATGCCTCAGGAATCACCCAACCTCGAAGAGCAACTCGCGATCGCCGTCCCCGACGCCCGCGCTGACCGCAAGGAAGCGGGAGGTGACCGGAGACCAGGCCGGCCGGCGGGCAGCGGCGCTGCCAAGGCTTCTGCGGGCCGGGGGATGCTCCCGCGTGCGGCCGGGTTCTGGCTGGTGGCCGGGGTCTTGTTCCTGCTGCTCTTTGCATCAGCGGCCGCATCGCCGCTGTACAGCGTCTACCAGGCCGAGTGGCACTTCTCGGCAACCACGCTGACCGCCGTGTTCGCCGTCTACGTCCTCGTCCTGCTGGTCACCTTGCTGGTGTTCGGGTCGCTGTCGGACTACCTGGGCCGCCGCCGGGTCATGGCCGTGGCCCTGGCAGCCGGCGCGGGCGCGTGCGGGCTGTTCCTGGCGGCGCACGGTGTCGGGCTGCTGTTCGCGGCCAGGGCGCTGCAGGGCGCGGCCGTCGGCGCCGCCACCAGCGCGGCAGGCGCGGCGCTGATCGACATGCAGCCCATCCGCGGCGGGCGCGGGCCGGCGGTCACCAGCGCCTCCGTCCTCCTGGGTCTGGGCGCCGGCGGGCTGGGCACCAGCGCGCTGGTGCAGTACGCGCCGGCGCCCACCCATCTGGTCTGGTGGCTGCTCCTGGGCGCGTCCGCCGCCGCTGCCGTGGCGGTGCTGGCGATCCCGGAGACCGCGCCGCGGCGCCACGGCGTGCTGGCCTCGCTCCGGCCGCGCGTGGCCGTGCCGCGGCAGGCACGCGGGACGCTCGCTGTGGCCTTGCCGTGCATGATCGCGGCTCCCGCGCTCAATGGCTTTTACCTGTCCCTGGGCCCATCGCTGGCCGCGCAGGTGCTTCGCTCGCCGGACCTTTTGTGGGGCGGCCTGGTGATCTTCCTGGTCGCCGGGACGGGGGCCGCGGCTTCGGTCGCGTTCCGCGTCATCAGCGGCTCCGCGGCCATGCTGGCAGGCTGCCTGACCCTCCTCGCGGGCGCCGTGATGACCCTTGCCGCGATCGAAACGGCGTCGGCTGCCGCGTTCCTGGCAGGCACCGCAGTGGCGGGTGCGGGCGTCGGCACAGGGTTCTTCGCGGGTGCCTATCGCCTCCTGACTGCACTGGCCGATCCCGGCCAGCGGGCTGGACTGGTCGCCGCCATCTGGATCGTCTTCTACCTGGCGTTCAGCGTCCCCGTTGTGGCCGCCGGGGTGGCGACCACGCACTTCGGCCTGCACCAGACCGCCGTGGTCTACTCCGCGGCGCTGGCCGTGCTCGCCGCGACGGCCGCCGGCAGCTTCCTGTTCCGCAAGCGATCACAGACCCGCGTTGCCGGGCCGGCGGCTGCGCACGCAGGGCCTCCAGCCCAACGCAACTTCACGGAAGGACGAGGCCGATGACAAAGATCGGCACGAGGTCGGCGGCCGACCACCACACCGCGAACCTGAGCGCGCCGTGGCTGTGCTGGGGTACCGCCGGCCGTCCGCGCTGTTGAAGATCCGCGTGGCGCCAAGGCACCGGGTTCATGAACGCGTTCGCGCAACAGAGAGGCCAGATCGCCGCGGCAACGCTTGGTAACTAGGCGGGGGGAGCCGCGGTTCGGAGTCGGGATTCCCACCATCGGACTGGGACGACGCGGAGGGCGGCCGCGAACGTGTTCCGGTCAAGTTCCTCGGCGAGCTGAGTGATCGTGACGAGGGTGTCGGCCAGCCGCTGGTCGTCAACCTCGCCGTGCTGTTGCACCTCACTGTTGAAGCGGGCCCTCCGCCGCCTGAGATCGGCCGCGGGGTTGGACTCGGCGACGAGACCTTTAACCCACGCGAGATCACTCGCTAGCTCGACGTGGCGGTCTATTACCTCGGCGTACGAATCAGCGTTGAGCATGACCGCGGCCCAGCGACTGACAAGGTCGTCGCTGGCGCTCGCGCAGACAACGAGCTCGTCGTACAGCATCCGGCGTCGCTCGCTGTCGCTCAGCACCTGGCGGATCGCTGCGCCCAGCCGGGCGGTGTCGCCGACCGCACGGTCGCTGGCCTCGAGCGTGACCCTCACGGAGGCCTTGGCGGGCAGCAGGCCGGCCACATCCAGCACGGCGATCCAGATCATCCGTGCGTTGTGAGCCAGCTCGAACATCACGTACTGGGCGAGAACACGCCACCGCCGGCGGCTCCGGCTCTGGAGAACCTCGTTCAGCACCGCAACCGACAGCAGCACAACAATTACGTTCGCCGTCAGCCCTGCCAGCAACGGGTGCTCGTCCCAGAAGCGGACGCCGACCACATCGGACAGAACCCCAGCGACCAGGCCGGCGATCGCCAGGGCGGCTAGCAGCCGCGTCTCGCGAAGGGACGAATGAACCGGGGCCGAACGTCGGGGACCAGCGTCGTGACGCCTCATTAGGGGAGGTTACGCCCGGAAGCCATCGGTCCTGTCACCGAGGGTGGTCGCGCCTACGGTCGCTGCCACAGCATTGCAGTAACCGCGTAGTCCTACTCACCGTCGTTTCGTCTGGGCGCGGCAGCTCGTCTCGGGTCTGCGTCAGGTCCTCCTGCCGCAGCATCGTCCGTGAGCTCCTCGTGAGGCCAACAATTGCAACCCGACCATTGGCTCGCGGCCGCGACGGGGGAGTCTGACCAGTTCAGCAAGTGGGGCGCCTGGGGCTCGAACCCAGAACCAACGGATTAAAAGTCCGCTGCTCTACCATTGAGCTAACGCCCCGTGTCGTGCCAGGCCGGTGACCTGCGGCTTTCTGCCTCTGAGTCCTATCTTTCCACTGGGATCTGTCCGCGCGGCGCCTGGCAGCCAAACGATATGCCAGCCGACGTTGAGGATGTCACGACCGAGAGCATTCGCGCATTCCCGGATTCGGAACGCTAGCGCACGAGCGCGGCTCGCGCCCAGCCGGCCTGCCAACCGAAGGCACTGGCTCCCCGGCGTCCAAACGGCGCAAGCACTGACCACCGGGCATTCACCGGCACCGACACTTGCACCGCACTAATCAGATACTTCCCCGAGATTGTTCCGCGGCCAGTGCCTCCCGCAAGGTTGAGCCCGTTGTGCCTCAGATCCCGGGGCACGGAACGAGGAGGGGACCGAGAACCGTGGGAATGCTCAAGCGGATGAAAGACATGCGCGACATGGTCAATGCCGCGCCCGACATGATCGCCCAGGGCCAGCAGATGGCCGCCCAGGCGCAGCAGATGGCCGCCGCCCAGCAGGCCGCAGCGCAGGCGCAGATGGCCCAGTACCAGGCGCAGTCCGGCTTCGGCGCGGCAGGTGCCGGGACCGCCGGCGGCGCGGACTTCGAGCCGATCGCCGGCGTCACCCTCGAGCAATTCGCCGCGGTCTCCAAGGGCGTCGCGGCGCACGGCTACGACGGGTCCAAGCTCGTCGAGATAGCGCAGTCGCACGGCATCGACGGCCCGGCCTGGGAGACCGCCTCGCAGGGCTGGAACGCCCGGATCACTGCCAGCCCCGCCGTCGCGCAGCAGTTCAACCAGCTGTACCGGGGAGCATGACCCATGGGCATGTTCAAGAACCTGCGGGACCTTCAGAAGCAGGCCAGCGAGATGGAGCGGAACAGGCCGCCCGTCGGCGAGACGATGCGCCTCGCCCAGGAACGCCTGGCGAATGCGAACGCCATGCTGGCTGCGCAGACGCAGGCCGCGAACATGGCCGCAGCGACCGCCGCGGGCCTGGCCGATGGCACCTCCGTCCGGCAGACCGTCATGATCACGAACATGCAGCAGGTCGGGCAGATCAACTTTGACCTCCTGATCCAGTTCGACCTGACCGTGATGCCGGACGGCAGGCCGCCGTACCCGGCGACGATCCAGCAGACGGTGAGCCAGGTGCAGATAGGCCAGCTGCGGCCAGGCGTGCGGCTGCAGGCCGCCGTCGACCAGTCCAACCCGGAGTCGATCTGGCTCGACTTCATGAGCATCGGGTGATCCAACGCCGTCGGGCCGGTGTCCTGCTGCTGCGCTGATCTGCTCGCCCGGGCCGGTGCGGCCAGCTGTGACACGGCGCGGCTAGCATCGCTGGTCGTGCACGCAAGCTTCTTCGAGCCGGTCGGGCCGGGCAGGTTCCGGGCCACCGAGGCGACCGCGGGTCCGTGGAGCGCGCTGGCTCAGCACGGCGGCCCGCCCGCCGCGCTGGCCGTGCGGGACATGGAACTGCACGAGCAGGATGAGCGGCAGCGGCTCGCACGCGTCAGCATCGACATCCTGCGGCCGATCCCGGTGGCCGAGGCGACCGTGCGGACTCGCACCGTCCGGTCCGGGCGGCGCGTGGCGCTGCTCGAGACCGTCATGGAGTCGGGCGGCAAGGAGGTCCTCATCGCCAGGGGCTGGCGGATCGGGCGCAGCGACGACGTCCCGGTGATCGCCCGGCAGGGTACGCCGCCGGCGATCCCGGACAGCGCCCCGGCGCCGTTCTTTCCCGGCGGTCACACCGAGGGCTACCTGGCCGCCATCGACTGGCGATTTGTATCCGGCAACTTCGGCGAGCCCGGCCCGGCGCAGGCGTGGGGGCGGCCGCGCATTCCGCTGCTGCCGGGCGAGGAAATGTCCTCGATGGTCCGCACTATGCTCCTGGCCGACTCGGGCAGCGGGGTTGGTGCCGCGCTCGATCCGCGCAAGTTCCAGTTCATGAACGTCGATCTGACGGTCGTCCTGCAGCGAGATCCCGTCGGTGAGTGGCTACTGCTCGATGCGCTGACAACGATGGGCGGGCAGGGCACCGGGCTGGGCGAGACGTTGCTGTCCGATCAGGACGGTGTCATCGGCACGGCACTGCAGACGCTGCTCGTCGCCACTGTCTGATGATGCGGTCCGAGGGCGCGCAGGAGGCGGGCCTCCGGCGCGAGCTGCGCGCCGCGCCCGGCCTGGCGATCGTGACCGGCGGCCAGACCGGCGTCGACACGTATGCCGCCCACGCGGCCCTGCGCGCCGGGGTGCCGGTGCACCTCGTCTTCCCGGCAGGCCTGCGCCAGGAAGACGGCCTGCTCACGCCGGCGCGCCGGCGCCGCCTGAGCGGCGCGATCCTCCACGAGCTCTCCGACCCTGGCTTTGAGTACCGCACCTGGACCGGGGTTTACGTCAGCGATGCGGTGCTGCTGCTCGATCCGGCCGGCGGCGCGGGCTGCCAGGAGACCGTGCAGGCAACGGAACGGCTTGGCAGGCCGCTGCTCAGCCCCGACCCTGACTCCCTCACGGCCGAAAGCGCGGCGGCCTGGCTGGCGCAGACCGGAGCGCGAGTCGTGCTCGTGGCCGGCTGCCGTGCCAGCGTCCTTGCCGGAGCCGGGAAAGGACGGGGACTGCACTCCGCCCTGGCCAGATTCATGGCCGCGGCCCGCCGCCGGCACGACGAGCTGGCGGCTCCCGCCGGGAGCTAGAACTCCGGATCGGCCCAGTCGACAGTCACGCCGGCGGCAGCGTCCGGGCGGCGCTTGAGCCAGCTGCGGGCAAACGGGCAGAGCGGCACGACCGTCAGTTCCTCAGCCTTCGCCCTGGCGAGAGCCGCCTGCACGAGCAGCCCGCCAAGTCCGTGGCCGCCGAGATCATCCGGCACCCTGGTGTGCACGAGGACAAGCCGGTCGTCGCGGCGCCGGTAGATCAGCTCGGCGAGTTCGCCGCCCATGTAGATCTCGAAGCGGGACTCATCGCGGTTGTCGGTCACCTGAGGGGCTTCGCTCATGCCAGTTATCGTCGCATCAGGTCTTCGCGGAACCTCTCGCGGAGGCTGCCAGGAAGCGGCGAGCCCGGCTGAAGCGCAGCACCACGCCGGTGATCGCGGCCAAGCCGGCCGAGATCGCCAGTGGCAGCGCCGGGCCCTTGTGCAGAATCAGGGCCGCACCACCGACGGCGCCGATGAACATCGCCACGACCGAGCCAATGCGCCGTCCCGCCCTGGTGTCATCCCCGCCAGCCACCCGGGAGTCGGCGGCCAGCCCGGTCAGGGTCTGGGTGAGCACCGTCGTCGTCATATCGGGCACGCCGAGGCCGCGGACCACCGCGTTCCTGATGCCCATGGCGAACGCCAGAATCGCGATCACTGCGAACCGCGCTCCGCTGTCGGCGGCCGTGCCAGCGAGGAACGCGACCAGCGCGGCAATGCCGACGAACACCGCCTCGCACCAGATTGCAATGCCGAGCAGGCGGGTGTGCATCCGCTCCAGCCGGCGAATCCGGCCCCCCGCGACCGCGCCGATCAGGAAGACGGCCAGCGAAATCAGGCTCCCGGCCACGGAGAACCCGGGCGCTCCGGCGGCCGCGAACCCGAGCACGACCACGTTCCCGGTCATATTCGCAGTGAAAACACGGCCGAGGCCCAGATAGCAGACCGCGTCGATGAGGCCGCTCAGCAGTGTCAGGGCGAGCAGGATCCGAAGCAGGGACCGCTGATCAGCGTCGTCGGCCACCGGCCGATTTTCTCACGGCGAGACGAAGAGGGTCTCGGCGCCAACCGGCTGGAAGCCGGCCGCGAGGAACGCGCGCACGCTGGCGGCGTTGCCGGGCGCGATCTGCGCCCACACCACGGCTTCGGCGGGCACGAGGTGTCTCGCCGCGATCGCCAGAGTTCGCCCGAGGCCGCGCCCGCGGTGCTCGGGATCAACCTCGATCGCGACCTCCCAGCGCCCGGCGATGCCCCGGCCGATCATGACCACGCCGCCCTCGGCCTGCCAGGCCCGGACCTCGTCCCGGCAATGCAGGGCCCTGGAGATCCGGGGGTGGGCGGGGTCGGCCTCGGGCGACAGTTCGATCGGCGGCCGGCCGGCTAGCGCGGACGCGCAGGTCAGTACGTCGGTGCCGTGCGCTTCCCGGCCGGTATGCAGGGCCAGCGTGTGCAGGAAGGCGGGACTGAGCGGGGCGGCCACGTCGCCGGCGGGCAGCTGAGCGGAGATCCACTCGGGATCGGCGCTGGAGAAGATGACCGAGTGCGCCGTGAATGCGATCACCCCGGCGTCGCGCTCTGAAGGCTGGCCGAGGATCGTTACGCCGCCATCAGCGGGAGGGAATTCGCCGCGCGCAACGCCGTCAAGGATCGCGGCCAGATCCGCGCAGGCGGTTGATTTGCCGGACATGACCATAAGACTTCTGGCCTCATCTGACAGAGGGTAGCCGTTGTTGCCACCGGGAACTTCGTGTACCAGGGCCTGCGCACCTGCTGGCTGGGCATGTTCCGTGATGTCATCCACGGCGACGTGTTCATTTACAACAACCGGACCACGGACCACGACGGTGCCGTGGGATCGCGTTCGACTCGCCGGAGCTCGCGCCCAACGTGATCACGGGCGCGCTGTACTGCACCGGCAGTTACCCGAAGCCATCCTTCGGGGACTCGCGCGGCAAGCCGAACATCGCCCTGCACGGCAAGTTCGGTCAGCGCAAGAAGTTGTAAGGGGGCCAGTGGGTCGGGCCCGTCAGGAGCCGCCGTGCCCCGCCTCCTGACGGGCCGGGACCAAGTTGAAAGTCGCGAGACGGCCAATAACGCGCATAGAGCGTCCATACTGGCCGTCTCGCGACTTTCAACTCAGCCACCAGCGGGCGCCGCGGCGAACTGCGCGTGATCAGCGATAGGCCGAGATCCCCGTGATGGCCTGACCGAGGGCCAGCGTGTGAATCTCCTCGGTGCCCTCATAGGTCAGGACCGACTCGAGATTGTTGGCGTGACGGATCACCGGGTACTCGAGCGTGACGCCGTTCGCGCCGAGCACAGTCCTGGCCTCTCTGGCAATGTCGATCGCCGTCCTGACATTGCTCATCTTGCCGAGGCTGACCTGCTCGGGGGTCAGCGTGCCGGCTTCCTTCAGCCGCCCGAGATGCAGCGCGAGCAACTGCGCGCGCTGCATGTCGGCGAGCATCCAGGCGAGCTTGCGCTGCGTCAGCTGGAAGCCGCCGATCTTCTTGCCGAACTGCTCCCTGGTCCGCGCGTACTCGGCCGCCGTCTCAAAGCAGGTCCTGGCCGCGCCGGTGACACCCCAGAGGATCCCGTACCGAGCCTCCGACAGGCACGACAGCGGGCCCTTGAGTCCCTGGACGCCGGGGAGTACGGCGCTCGCCGGGAGCTTCACGTCATCGAAGTGCAGCTCCGAGGTCACCGAGGCGCGCAGCGACATCTTCTTGTGGATATTCCGCGAGGTGAAGCCGCGCGTTCCGCGGGGGACCAGGAAGCCGCGGATGCCATTCTCGGTGCTGGCCCAGACCACCGCGATGTCGGCGATTGAGCCATTGGTGATCCACATTTTCGAGCCGCTGAGTACCCAGTCGGAGCCGTTCCTCTTGGCGTGGGTTTTCATACCTGACGGATCGGAGCCGTGATCCGGCTCGGTCAGCCCGAAGCAGCCCGCGGCCTGGCCCGAGGCCATGCGAGGCAGCCACTCATCCTTCTGCTCGTCCGTGCCGTACTTCCAGATGGGGAACATGGCCAGCGAGCCCTGTACCGAGACCATGCTGCGCAGGCCCGAGTCGGCGGCCTCCAGCTCGCGGCAGGCCACGCCGTAGGCGACCGCGCCCATGCCCGCGCAGCCGTAGCCCGTCAGGTGCATGCCGAGCAGGCCGAGCTGGCCCAGCTCGGGCAGGAGCTCGCGCGGCAGGGTCCCCGCCTCGAACCAGTCGGCGATGTGGGGCAGGATCCGGTCGTTGGCGAACTTGCGGACCGTGTCGCGGACCAGGCGCTCCTCGTCGGTCAGCTCGTCGTCGACCCGGAGCAGGTCAGTGGGTGCTGGGTCGGTTGAGCGCGGCATGGCGGGGTCCTTTCTGCTGGCCTCGCCGTTAGCGTATGCCGGAGGTCGGGCTCAGGTCGTGCCGGTGCCTGCCACCGGCCCGCTGGCACTGGGCCCGGACCTGGGGCTTTACCATTTGGTGACGCCCTGCGCTGGAGCCTGCCCGGTCCTGGTGACGATCGGCCGGACGGCCGCTTTGCCGGCACTGCCTTCCGTCCCCTATGCTGGGGCGGTCCCCGACGGCGGGCGCCACGGGCATAGGCGGCGATCGTCGAGCCCCCATCGTCTAGCGGCCTAGGACACCGCCCTTTCAAGGCGGCGGCACGGGTTCGAATCCCGTTGGGGGCACACTGGCCGGGCGTTCCCGGTTCTGGGTCGGCCACAACTGGGTCCTGTAGAGCAGCTCGGAGTGCTCGCCACCCTGTCAAGGTGGAGGTCGCGGG
>DAIOWC010000166.1:0-12813 GCA_036758685.1 Streptosporangiaceae bacterium
ACGGCCACGACTCCCTCGGCACGTACGATTCACTACCCGTCCGGCCGAGACATCCAGAACCCAAACGCTGCTTTACCGGCTGATGCCCGTTACGTATCGTGGCTTCGTCGGCCCGGACAACAGCGCTCCCGTCCGCGAGCATCGTGAAGCACGGACCGCCCGCCCGGTGCTGTCAGGAGTCCGGTGCCATAAGGAGTGAAGTCGCATGGAGCACGTCCGGCAGTTCTACATCGGCGGACAGTGGGTCGATCCGGCCACCAGCGAGACGCTGGAGGTCATCAACCCCGCGACCGAGCAGCCCATCACGTCCATCGCCGTGGGCCAAGATCAGGACGTCGACGCCGCGGTCGCCGCGGCCAGGTCGGCCTTCGACGCGTTCTCGCAGACCAGCAAGGCCGAGCGGCTCGAACTGCTCGACCGGATCATCGACGTCTACAGCGGGCGCATCGACGAGCTGGCCGAGGTCATTAGCCAGGAGATGGGCGCGCCGCTGTCGCTGGCCAAGGCGGCCCAGGCGATGGCCGGCTGGGCCCACCTGGCCACCGCGCGGGCGGTGCTCGCCGACTTCGAGTTCGAGCGCTCGATGGGCAGCACGCTGCTCGTCCGCGAGGCCATCGGGGTCTGCGGGATGATCACGCCCTGGAACTGGCCCCTGAACCAGATCACGTGCAAGGTCGCTCCGGCGCTGGCCACTGGCTGCACGATGGTGCTCAAGCCGTCCGAGGTCGCGCCGCTCAACGCGATCATCTTCGCCGAGATCCTGGACGAGGCCGGAGTCCCGGCCGGGGTGTTCAACCTGGTGAACGGGTATGGCGCGACCGTCGGCGCCGCCCTGTCCGCGCACCCGGGCATCGACATGATGTCGTTCACGGGCTCGACCAGGGCCGGGATCGAGGTCGCGAAGGCTGCGGCCCCGACCGTCAAGCGCGTTGCCCAGGAGCTCGGGGGCAAGTCGGCCAACATCATCCTGGACGACGCCGACCTTGAGGCGGTCATCACCCGCGACATGAGGGGCATGTGCACGAACTCGGGCCAGTCCTGCAACGCCCCGAGCCGGATGCTCGTCCCGGCAGGCCGGATGGACGAGGCGGCGGCCATCGCCGCGGTGGCCGCCCGCGCCATCGTGGTCGGCGACCCGCAGGATGCGACCACGACGATCGGGCCCGTCGTCTCGGCCACGCAGTTCAGCCGCATCCAACAGCTGATCGAGAAGGGCATCGGCGAGGGCGCCAAGGTCGAGGTCGGTGGACCCGGTCGGCCCGACGACCTGCAGACCGGCTACTACGTCCGGCCGACGGTGTTCTCGCATGTGACCAACGAGATGACCATCGCCCGCGAGGAGATCTTCGGGCCGGTCCTGGTGATGATCGGCTACGAAGACGACGACGACGCCGTGCGCATCGCCAACGACACCACGTACGGCCTGTCGGGTTACGTCTCTGGCGATGGCGAGCGTGCCCGGTCGATGGCCCGCCGGATCCGGACCGGCAACGTCCACCTCAACGGCGCCGGGCCCGACTTCAACGCTCCCTTCGGCGGCTACCGGCAATCCGGCAACGGCCGGGAGTGGGGCGCGCTCGGCTTCGAGGAATACCTGGAGACCAAGGCGATCATGGGCTACGCCTGAGCCGGCCGGCGGGCGGCGGAGGTGGAACTGCGTGTAGCGACGCTATCGACACTCACCATCGTCTGGCAGGCCGGCACGGCAAACGAAGGTGCGCCGATTAATTCACCGGCTACAGGTAGATCTTCCTCGCATTGGTGATTTATGGTCGAAACCTAATTATCCTGCCGATGTTGGAGGTGGCTCCATGAAGAAGATCAAGATCCGCAAGCTCAGCAAGCTCGAGGCGACGAAGAGGATCACGCCGGTCGGGCGCTAGGCCAGCGGGTGCCGGCCGGGTGCGGCGAGCGCCGCCCCGGCCCCGGCATGCGCCATCACCCAGGAGTTCTCCAATGGGCCTGCGAGTCAAGCCGGGTCACTCGCTGAACCGCATGACCAGCGGCGCGGTCTGGATCGGGCCGCTCATGTACGGGCAGGCCACAGAGCTCTCCGACGAGTCGGGCGTGGTGTGGGCCATCTGCGAGCGGCTGGATGGCACCCGCGACCGGGCTGCGCTTGTGACCGAGGTGCTCGCGCAGTGTCCGTCGGCTGCCGACATCACGGCGGCCGACATCGGCGAGATCATCGACTTCTGCATCGAGTCCGGCTGGCTGCTCGACACCGAGGCCCCCGTTCCGCCCGAAATCTCGGGACGGGAACGCGAGCGTTACCAGCGCAACGCCGAGTTCCTGTCGGCCCTGGACCTGCGGCCAGGCGTGACCGGCTTTGATCTCCAGGCCAGGCTCAAGGCCAGCCGGGTCGCGGTGCTCGGCCTGGGCGGGGTAGGCACCGCCGTGGCGGCGAGCCTGGCCGCCTGCGGCGTCGGCCGGATGCACTGCGTCGACTCCGACGTTGTCGAGCTGTCCAACCTGAACCGCCAGCTCCTCTACACCGAGCACGACATCGGCACGAGCAAGGTCGCGGCTGCGGTCGCGCATCTGTCCGAGCGCAACAGTGACATCTCCATCACCGGCGCCGACACCTGGCTCGACGGTCCGGAGTCGGTCGCGCATGCCGTCGCCGGCGCGGACGCGATCGTGCTATGCGCGGACCAGGCCGATGCCGATGACGACCTTGAGCGCTGGACCAACCTGGCCGCCTACGCGGCCGGAGTGCCCTGGCTGACGGCCGGATACTCAGGGCCAAAGCTTTCGCTGTCGTGCTTCATCCCCGGCCAAACCGCCTGCTATTGGTGCCTCAGCGCGGAGCGCCGGCGCCAACAGGATGAGCTGGGCATCATCCGGGAGCGGCTGTTCCGCGACCGGAACGACAACCCGGTCATTGCGCCGACCGCGCAGATCTCCGGTCACTTCCTGGCCCTGGAGACGGTTAAGGTCCTCGTCGGACTGCCTGCGCAGACGGCGGGCCGGGAGCTGCACCGGTACGTGACCGACTACACCGAGCATTACTACGATGACGCGGAGCCGCGACCGGATTGCCCGGCCGGCTGCGGCGCGAAGATGCACCGGTGACCGCGCAGCTGTCGGCGGATAGCCGGGTGCGGTTTCATCCGCTGGCCACACGTCCCGACGGCGCCGAGTGGATTGTCGGCCGGCCGGCGACCGGCGAGTTCGTCGCCGTGCCGGCCGAGGCGATTGCGCTGCTGGAAGCCCTGGGCAACGGCGCCACGATCGCGGACGCGAAACGGACCGCGGACCAGTCGTGCGACGGTGACATCGACGCCCTTGACTTTGTTGCCGACCTCGTCGAGCTCGGCTTTGTCGCCGCCGTCGACGATCAGCCCGTGCCCGCTGATCCGGTCCGCCCGCCGAGCCTGCCATGGCTCCGCCCGCGGCACGTCGCGTGGCTGTTTGGCGCGCCGGCCGTCGCTGGCGCTGCCGTGCTTATGCTGGCCGGAGCCGTCGCGCAGGCCATGGTTGGCTTTCCCGGCTACTCCGCGTTCTTTGCCGTCCGCTGGCCCGGCCTGAATCTCGCCCTGCTGGCCGCGATCGGACTGGCCATCCTGGCCCTGCACGAGCTCAGCCATCTCGCGGCAGCTCGCGCCGCGGGAGTGCCTGGCTGGTTCGGGCTGGGCACGCGTATGTTCTTCCTGGTAGCGCAGACAAGCGTGCCGGGGCTGTGGATGGCCGGCCGCAGCATCCGGCTGCGCGTCTTTGCCGCAGGCATGATCAGCGATCTGCTGGTCTGGTCCGGAGCGTGCATGATCCTGGCCCTCGCGCGCCCGCACGGCACGGCCCGCGGACTGCTCGGCCAGGTCGCCCTGGTGGCCCTGATCGGCGTCCTCGAGCAGTTCGCCTTCTGCCTCCGGACGGACGTCTTCCTGGTCGTGCAGGAACTGGCCGGGTGCAAGAACCTGCACGCCGACGCGCTCGGCTACCTCGGTTACCTGGTCCGGCGGCGGCCGGGCGCCGCTGACCCGCTGCTGGTGATTCCCGCGGCGGAGCGCCGGGCGGTCCGGCTCTACGCACCGCTGATGGCTGGGGGCTGCGCGGTCATCGTGGCGCTCACCGCCGGCTACGCGTTGCCCCTGGATATTGGGACGATCAGCCGTGCCGTGCACGAGATCGCGAGCGGGCTCGCGCCCGCCCGGCCGGCTGCCCTGGCCGACGGCGCCGCCGCCCTGGTTGTGCTCGCCGCCTTTCAGGTCCTCCTGGCCGTGACCCTGCTGCGGACCTACGGCTCGCGCCTGCGAATCCTGCTCGACGGTCAGCTCCGCCGCCCGCGGCTGCCCGCTTAGCGATCCTGGGTGCAAGCTCAGCTAGCTGAGTGCCCGTTTTGTGATAAAGCGCGTGTCCGAGGGGGGACTTGAACCCCCATGCCCTTTTGGGGCACTAGCACCTCAAGCTAGCGCGTCTGCCTATTCCGCCACCCGGACGTGGGTCGGCCTGAAGCCGAGCCGGCCTCACGATAGCAAATACCGAGCACTTGAGGCGACGGGCCTTTAGCTGCCCGCCTCCCGAAGGTGCTCCCGGCGCAGCTCATTGAGGGTAGCGGCTACGTCAGCACCTGCCTGCGGCACCAACACGCCAGCAATGCGACGATGGCCGCATGACCGACAACCACCAGACCCCCGCAGCCCGTGGCACCGCAGCTCAGGATGAGGTCGCTCGCCTCGCCAGCGACCTGATCAGGATCGACACCAGCAATACCGGAGATCACTCCGGCCCCGGCGAGCGCGCCGCGGCCGAACACGTCGCCCAGCTCCTGGCCGACGCCGGACTGCAGCCGAAGATCTACGAGTCGCACGCCAAGCGGGCCAGCGTGGTGGCCAGGGTCGAGGGCACCGACCCCTCCCGGCCGGCACTGCTCATCCACGGTCACCTCGACGTGGTGCCGGCCGACGCGGCTGACTGGCGTGTGAACCCGTTCTCCGGCGAGATCACCGAGGACTGCGTCTGGGGCCGCGGCGCGGTCGACATGAAGGACTTCGACGCGATCACCCTCGCCGTCATCAGGCAGCGGCTGGCCGAGGGCCGCCGCCCCGATCGCGACATCGTGCTGGCTTTCCTCGCCGATGAGGAAGCCGGCGGAACGTGGGGCGCCCGGTGGCTGGTCGACAACCACCCGGAACTGTTCGAGGGGGTCACCGAGGCCATTGGCGAGGTCGGCGGCTTCAGCGTGACGATCGGCGGAAAGCGGCTCTACCTGCTCCAGACCGCGGAGAAGGGCATGGCCTGGATGCGGTTCACCGCTCGCGGCACTGCCGGGCACGGCTCCATGCTCCAGCCGGACAACGCCGTCACCGAGGTGGCCGAGGCCATCGCCAGGATAGGCCGCCACGAGTGGCCGGTAAGGGAGACCGAGGCGGCCTTCGCCTTCGCCAGGGAGGCCTGCCGGGCGCTCGGCGTTGACTTCAACCCCGATGACCCGGCCGGGGTGCTGGCCAAGCTCGGGCCGATCGCCCGCATGGTCGGCGCCACGATGACCAACACGGCCAATCCGACGATGCTGTCCGCCGGCTACAAGGTGAACGTCATCCCGCAGGTCGCGACCGGCCAGGTCGACGGGCGGTTCCTGCCGGGCTATGAGGACGAGTTCTTCGGCGAGATCGACGCCCTGGCGGGCCCCGGCGTCAGCCGCGATTTCGTCCATAACGACATCGCCGTCGAGACGACCTTCGACGGCGACCTGGTGGACGCCATGCGGGACTCCCTGCTGGCCGAGGACCCCGAGGGCCGGATGGTGCCCTACTGCCTCTCTGGCGGCACGGACGCCAAGTCGTTCTCCCGGCTCGGCATCCGGTGCTTCGGCTTCACCCCGCTGCGGCTGCCCGCCGAACTGGACTTCGCGGGCATGTTCCACGGCGTGGACGAGCGTGTGCCGGTCGAGGCGCTCAAGTTCGGCACCAGGGTTCTGGACAATTTCCTTGATCGCTGCTAGCCATTCTTGCTGGTCAGTAGGCAATTGCCGGATCAGATAGGCGTGGGGCGGACGTGTCCGGACGCGAGTGTCTTATCGTTTATTGCCGCATGCACGTTGAGTAGTGCTACAGTGACTCGCTGTGCGGGGCCTTACCCGGAGCGCAAAACCCCCTGTGCTGCGCGCGCCGGCCAGCGGCCTCGTGCCCTGGCGGGCCGTGGGGAGAACGAGCTCCCCACAGGCCAGCGCCAGCCGGCCGATGAGGAGGGTCGCCTGTGTTGCCGGAACAGGGTCAGAGCCCAGGTCCGCTGGTCTGCAGCCGCGCCAGCTCGCGGCGGCACGGCGCCGCGACCAGCAGCGCGCGGGCCCGGCGTCTGGGCCGCTCGATCCTCTCGGCCGGCTGCGGGTACTCGCCCGCTCCGGTGGCCACGGCCTGCGGTGTCGCCATAACGGCGCGCCCGGTCGTGGCCACCGCTACCCGCAGGCCCGCCGCTTCCCGCACAGCGGCCGCACAGTTACCTAGCTAGCCCCGACCTTTCCGCAGCCAGCCCGTTAAGTGCGAGCAAAAGGCGCGGAGGGTCGGCCCAGCTCTACAGATGTCACGCATAGTAAGCGCTCGGAAACTCAGAGCCAGCAGACCTAAGGGGAGAGGGACGAAATGACCACATGGACAGCCGTTGTGGCGCGAGACCTCGTTGTGAATTCCGGTGCGGGCGCCACTTTCCTGCACGGCATCGCACCGGGCGAGATCGACGGCTTCGCTGTCGGAGCGCTGATGACCGGGGCGGCCTTTGTGGCCATCAGCGCGCCGAAACTGCTGCGCAAGACCCGCCTGTCCGCCCGGCCGGGTCTCCTGGTCGGCGGCATGCGGCACGCGCGCGTCGAGCCGGATTACTTCGCCGCCCCCGCCAGCGTGGGCTACTTCGGCGCGCCGACCGAGGCCGAGCGCGTTGCCGACACCTCCGGCGTCCCGGAGGAGGCGGAGGATGAGTCCTACGCGAAGGCGGGCGGCGACCCGTACGCAGCCGGGACGCAGCTCCCGGCGGAGAGTCCCTACGCGGCCGGGGACTCCGAGTTTGCCGCGAAGACGGCGACCGGCCCGTTTGGCGTGGGCACCGACGATGACATCGTGCTGCCCGGCGCCGACGACGCTGACGTCGAGGTTCAGCCCGAGCCCGTCCGCGGCGGGTACCGCAGCAGGCACAGGATGACCGGCCAGGACGGCCCGGATCACAAGGAGGCGCGCCGCAACGCGCCCAAGCACGCGGCCCCGTCGGGAGGCTTCGGCGCGTGGGTGGGCAGCCGGTTCGCCATGCTCCCGCTGCCGGCTCGCGGCTGATCTGCCCGGAGGCTGGCCTCCCTAGCCCCAGTCAGGCCCGTCCGCGGCGCTCGCGCCAGCAGGTCCGGCCACCATCCATGAGGCCCGCCGGCTCAGCCCCGGCGGGCCTGACTGGTATGTGGCTGTTAACGGCATCGTCCGGACCTGGCGGATAATCATGCGCCGGAGCGTCGCTTTGCGGCTTCCATCCGGATATAGCCGCAGGCGCGAGAGCTCCCAGCTGCCGTACTCCGCGTGATCGGTCAGGATCCGCCTTGCCGCGTCGCGGGAGGTGCCACGCGGCAGATAGAGCATCTTGTATGAGTACTCCGCCATCAACTTATTGTGCGCGTCGGCCGGGATGGTTCAATCAGCTTGAGGGAATCCGCCGGGCGGAGGGCAGGGAACATCAGACTGCTCCTCGCAAGTTACCTTCCTTGAGAGGGAACGAGGCTTGCGCCCGTCAACGATCTGGCCTGGGCGGATGCCGTACCTCTCAGAGAAAGGCCAGAGCGCCGGGTGGCGGCAGGCTTACCTGCGGTAGCCTCCTGGGCGATTGCTGGATGTAAAGGGTGTGACACGTGGCAGCAGGGACCGAGGAGACTGCGCCCGCCCCGCGGACCGGGGCCAAGGGCGGCAGCAAGCTGGTCATTGTCGAGTCGCCGAGGAAGGCCAAGACGATCGCCGGCTTCCTCGGCAAGGGGTACGTCGTTGAGTCCAGTATCGGTCACATACGCGATATGCCCGACAAGGCCGCCGAGATCCCCGCTAAGTACAGAAAAGAGGCATGGGCTCGCCTCGGTGTGGACGTCGATCACGACTTCGAGCCGCTCTACGTCGTGAACTCCGACAAGAAGCAGCAGGTCACCAAGCTCAAGCAGCTGCTCAAGAACGCCGATGAACTCCTGCTTGCCACTGATGAGGACCGCGAGGGCGAGGCAATCGCCTGGCACCTGATGGAGGAGCTGAAGCCGCGGGTCCCGGCCAAACGGATGGTGTTCCACGAGATCACCCCGGAGGCGATCGCGCAAGCGGTCGCCTCGCCCCGTGAGATGGACCAGGGCCTGGTCGAGGCGTATCAGACCCGCCGCGTGCTCGACCGGCTGTACGGATACGAGCTGTCGCCGGTGCTGTGGAAGAAGGTCATGCCGCAGCTGTCAGCGGGCCGCGTGCAGTCGGTCGCCGTCCGGCTGGTGGTGGATCGCGAGCGCGAGCGGATCGCGTTCCGTCCCGCGCAGTACTGGGACCTCGAGGCCGACTTCGCGCCGCAGGACGAGGCCGCCGCGGCCGAGGTTCCGTTCTTCACGGCGACGCTCGTGTCTCTCGACGGCAAGCGCGTGGCGCAGGGCCGCGACTTCACCTCGCTCGGCGAGTTGCGCACAGATGGCCGGAACGACGCCGCAGGCGTGCTCCATCTGGACGGTCCGGCCGCAGCCGGACTGGCCGGGCGCCTGCAGGGCTCGTCTTTCTCCGTCAAGTCGGTGGAGCGCAAGCCCTACCGAAGGTCGCCGTACGCCCCGTTCCGCACCACGACGCTGCAGCAGGAGGCGTCGCGCAAGCTCGGCTTCTCGTCGAAGTACACGATGTCGGTGGCGCAGCGGCTGTACGAGAACGGCCACATTACCTATATGCGCACCGACTCGGTGACGCTGTCCCAGACCGCGCTGAACGCGGCCCGCACGCAGGCCCGCCAGCTCTACGGCGCCGAGTACGTGCCCGACGCGCCGCGCGTCTACGACAGCAAGGTAAAGAGTGCGCAGGAAGCGCACGAGGCGATCCGGCCAGCGGGCGACAGCTTCAAGACGCCGGCCCAGTCCGGGCTGAGCGGCGACGAGCTCCGCCTGTACGAGCTGGTGTGGAAGCGCACGGTCGCGTCGCAGATGAAGGACGCTACCGGGGAGTCGGTGTCGGTCCGGGTGACCGGCGCGTCGAGCACCGGCGAGCAGGCCGACTTCGGCGCGTCCGGCAAGGTCATCACCTTCCATGGATTCCTCAAGGCGTACGTCGAGGGGTCCGACGACCCGGACGCGGAGCTCGACGACAACCAGCGCCGGCTCCCGCCGCTGGCCGAGCGCGACGGCGTGGATGTCGTCCGCATGGACGTGGCCGAGCACGCCACGCGACCGCCGGCGAGATTCACCGAGGCGACGCTGATCAAGGACCTGGAAGACCGGGCGATCGGCCGGCCATCGACATACGCGTCGATCATCGGCACGATCCTCGACCGCGGCTACGTGTTCAAGAAGGGCACGGCCCTGGTCCCGTCGTTCGTGGCCTTCGCCGTCGTGACGCTGCTCGAGCGGCACTTCATGCACCTGGTCGACTACGAGTTCACCGCGCGCATGGAGGACGCCCTCGACGACATCGCCAACGGCGAGGCCGAGCGCGTGCCGTGGCTGCGGCGCTTCTACTTCGGCGCCGACGGCGAGGAGGGGCTGAAGGAACTCGTCAGCGACCTGAGCGAGATCGACGCGCGGGACGTGAGCTCGTTCCCGCTGGCCGGCACCGACATCGTGGTGCGGGTCGGCCGGTACGGACCGTACCTGGAGCGCGACGGCCAGCGGGTGAACGTACCTGAGGGCACCGCGCCCGACGAGCTGACCCCCGAGTTCGCGGCGGAGCTGCTGAGCCGGCCGAGCGGCGACAAGATCCTCGGCACCGACCCGGACAGCGGGAAGACGATCGTGGCCAAGGCGGGCCGGTTCGGCCCGTACGTGACCGAGGTGGTCGAGGAGGACGCCGGCAACGGTTCGGCCAAGACGGCAGCCAAGCCGCGGACCGCCTCGCTGCTGAAGTCGATGGACCTGGACAGCGTGACGCTCGACGACGCGCTGCGGCTGCTGACGCTCCCGCGGACGCTGGGCGAGCTCGACGGCGAGCCGGTCACCGTGCAGAACGGCCGGTACGGCCCCTACGTCAAGCGCGGCGCGGAGAGCCGGTCGCTGGAGTCAGAAGACCAGATGTTCACGCTGACCATGGAGGAGGCTCAGGCACTGCTGGCGCAGCCGAAGCCGCGCGGCCGGGCCGCGCGGGCCGCCGCGGCTCCGCCACTCAAGGAGCTGGGCCAGGACTCGGCGAGCGGCAAGCCGATCGTGCTGCGCGAGGGCCGGTTCGGGCCCTACGTTACGGACGGTGAGACCAACGCGTCGCTGCGCAAGAGCGACGCGGTGGAATCCATCACCCCGCAGCGCGCCATCGAGCTGCTGGCCGAGCGCCGGGCCGCCGCTCCCGCCCCGAAGCGGCGCACGACGACAGCCAGGAAGCCCGCGAGCAAGGCGAAGACGACCAAGTCGGCGAGGGCGGCGAAGCCCGCGAAGTCCGGGGACTGAGGCACGTGGCGCGGGCGGTCTGCAAGCGCCCGGGCCCGCCCCCCGGACCGCCAGCGTGCAGGCCTCGCCAGGCACCGAGTCGGCCCGGTTACCTGATGCTGAGCGGTTATTTCCAGCAGGTACCTATACCCTGGCGCAGTGAACTTTAGATCCCCTTTGGGCGGCCGTGGCACTGGCGTGCTGTCGATCACGCCGTTCCGCCGCCTGTGGATCGCGCTCACGCTGGCCAGCCTCGGGGACTGGCTGAGCCTGCTGGCGCTCTCGGCGCTGGCGGCCAAGATCGGCGGCACGAAGAACGGCGCCTACGCGGTCAGCGGGGTCTGGCTGACCTCGCTGCTGCCCTGGCTGATCCTCGGGCCGCTGGCGGGAGCGGTGGCCGACAAATTCGACCGCCGGATGAACATGATCATCGGCGACGTCGTCAGGGCGGCGCTGTACATCACGATCCCGATCGACCTGTCCGTCGGCGTGATCAACAAGCTGACCTGGATCTACGTGGTCCAGTTCCTGGCCTCGTGCGCATCGCTGTTCTGGCTGCCGGCCAAGGACGCCTCGGTACCGAACCTGGTCCCGCGCGACAAGCTGGAGCAGGCCAACCAGCTCAGCCTGCTCTCCACCTACGGCACGGCGCCGGTCGCCGGACTGCTCTTCTCGTTGCTGGCGGTCCTGAGCACCGCGCTCGGGCACATCTCGCACTATTTCTCTACTAACCAGGTCAACCTCTCGCTGTACTTCCGGACAGCGATGTACCTGGTCTCGGCGCTGACCATCTACATGCTGAAGGAACTGCGCCGGAGCCCGACCGACAAGATCTCCTCGCCCGCGGTACTGAAATCGATCTGGGACGGCTGGAAGTTCCTCGGCCGGAGCAAGCTGCTGCGCGGCATCATGCTGGGCATGACCGGCGCGTTCGCCGCCGGCGGGGCCGTCGTCGGCCTGGGGCCCTCCTACATCACCGACATTCTCAAGGGCGGCAGCGCCGGGTGGGGCGCGGCGTTCGCGGCCATCTTCTTCGGCCTGGCCATCGGCATGTTCCTGGGCCTGCCCGTGCTGCACGGGTTCTCCCGGCGGCGGCTGTTCGGCGTGTCGATCATGTTCGCCGCGCTGCCGCTCGCGGCGACCGCCCTGATCCCGAACCTCGTGGTGACGATCATCCTGGTGATCGTGGTCGGCGCCTGCGCCGGTGTTGCGTACGTGACCGGCTACACCGTGATCGGCCTTGAGGTCGACGACGACACCAGGGGCCGCACGTTCGCGTTCCTGCAGTCGGCGATCCGGGTGATCCTGTTCGCCGTGATCGCGATCGCGCCGGTACTGGCGGGCGCGTTCAACGCGCTGATCGGCTCCGGCGGTGCCGCCAATCTGCGGATCGGCAGCTTCTACTATGGCAACGTCGGCTACAACCTGGTCCTGCTGCTGGCCGCCATCGTCGCGCTGCTGCTGGGCCGGGCCGCCTACAAGCAGATGGATGACCGCAAGGGAGTCCCGTTGATGCAGGACCTGATGGCAGTCTTCCGGCGACGTGGGCAGGAACCGGTGCCGGCCACGAGCGCGGCAGCCAGTCAGCCGGCCAGCCGGCCCGGGCTGTTCCTCGCGTTCGAGGGCGGCGAGGGCGCGGGCAAGTCCACCCAGGCCCGGCTGCTCTCCATCTGGCTGCGGGAGCAGGGCTATGACGTCATCTCGACGCACGAGCCCGGCGCCACGAAGATCGGCATGCGGCTGCGGGCGCTCCTGCTGGACACCGCGCACACAGGGCTGGCATCCAAGGCCGAGACGCTGATGTACGCGGCGGACCGGGCCGAGCATGTCCAGTCACTGATACTTCCGGCCCTGGAGCGCGGCGCGGTTGTCGTCACCGACCGCTACATCGACTCCTCCCTGGCCTACCAGGGCGCCGGACGTCAGCTGCCAGCGCCCGAGATCGCGCAGATCAACGAGTGGGCGACTGACGGGCTGAAGCCCGACCTGACGATCATCCTCGACGTCGCGCCAGCGGCCGGGCTCGGTCGCCGGCACAGCTCCGCGGACCGGCTGGAGTCCGAGCCGCTCGATTTCCACCAGCGGGTGAGGTCGGGCTTCCTCAACCTTGCCGCCGCCGACCCGGCCCGGTACATGGTGCTCGACGCGGGCAGGCCGCCGGCCGAGATCAGCCGCGAGATCCAGGCTCGGGTCCGGGAGATGCTGCCCGATCCGGTGCCGTTCAACACCGAAGAGAACACCGGCAGCTTCCCGGCGATCCACGA
>DAIOWC010000166.1:12913-14576 GCA_036758685.1 Streptosporangiaceae bacterium
TGTTTACTGGCCCGCCGGGCTCGGGCCGGTCGGTCGCTGCCCGTGCGTTCGCGGCGGCGCTGCTGTGCGACCAGCAGGGGTGCGGCTCCTGCCCGGCCTGCCATCAGGTGGCCACCGGGACGCACGCCGATCTGCTGCTGGTGCGGCCCGACGGTCTGTCTTACGGCGTGCGGCAGACCAGGGAGCTGGTCCTCAAGGCATCCACCGCGCCAGTGATCGGCCGCTGGCGCATCGTGTTGTTCGAGGACGCCGACCGGGCCACGGAGCAGGCAGCGAACGCGCTCCTGAAGGCGATCGAGGAGCCAGCCCCGCGGACGATCTGGCTGCTGTGCGCCCCGTACGCCGATGACCTGCCCACCACGATCCGCTCGCGGTGCCGCCTGGTCACGCTGCGCACGCCCAGCACGGCCGCCGTCGCCGCGAAGCTGGAACGCGAGGGAGTGCCAGCCGAGCTGGCACTGACGGGCGCCCGCGCCGCGCAGGGCCACATCGGCCGGGCGCGCCGCCTCGCGACCGACTCCGCCGCCGCGGGACGCAGAGCCGACGTGCTCCGCGTGCCGACGCAGGTGGGGACCATGGGCGAGGCCTTCCGGGCGGCGGCGGCGCTGGTGCGGGCGGCAGAGTCCGAGGCGAGCGCGGTGACCGAGGAACTCGACGAGCCTGAGCGCGGGGCCCTGCGCCGCGCGTTCGGCGAAGGGTCCACCGGCAAGGGCGTGGCCACCGCCCTGCGCGGCGGCGCCGGCGCGATGCGCGACCTTGAGGACCGGCAGAAGTCGCGGGCGACCAGGGTGAAGCGCGACTCGCTCGATCGCGCGCTGCTGGACCTGGCTGGTTATTACCGTGACGTGCTCGCGGTCCAGCTCGGCGCCGGTGTTGAGCTCAGCAATGCCAGCCGGGCGGACGAGATCGACCGGCTTGCGGCAGCGTCGTTCCCGTCCCAGACGGTGCGCCGGATCGAGGCGATCATGCGCTGCCGCGCCCGGCTGGAGGCAAACGTCGCGCCGCTGCTCGCGGTCGAGGAGCTGACGCTGTCCCTGGTCGGTTAGCCGGGGCCACCGTAGTGTGGTGGCGTGGGCATGATGATGGCGGTGAGTTTCCAGCGGAACGGGCGACTCTATTACCTGGACCCCGGACCGTATCAGCCCGCGGTCGGCACCAAGGTGCTGGTGCCCACCGACTCCGGCCCCGAGGTTGCCGAGTGCATCTGGGCGCCGCAGTGGGTCTCTGACGAGATCGCCGGGCTGCCGGTCTGCGAGGGCCTGGCCACCGACGAGGATCTCAGCCGCGACGAGGTGAACCGGGCCCGCCGCGCCGAGGGCCGGGTGGTGTCGCGCCGGCTCGCGCGCGAGCACGACCTGCCCATGAAGATCATCGCAGTGGACTACGTAGGCCAGACCAACGTGTTCACGGTCTACTTCAGCGCGCCGCAGCGAGTCGACTTCCGCGGCCTGGTGAAGGACCTCGCCGGGCGGCTGCGCGCGCGGGTCGAGCTGCGCCAGATCGGGCCCCGCGACGAGGCCAGGCTGCAGGGCGGGATCGGGCCGTGCGGCCGCGATCTGTGCTGCGCGACGTTCCTGAAGGACTTCGAGCCGGTTTCGGTGCGGATGGCCAAGGACCAGGACCTGCCGGTCAATCCGCTGCGGATCGCCGGGGCCTGCGGGCG
>DAIOWC010000167.1:0-14375 GCA_036758685.1 Streptosporangiaceae bacterium
CCGCGCAGCCAGCTCCCGACCCGGCGCTGGCCGAGAGCACGGCCGACTGAAAGCGGGCAGGGCCGACGACCGCCGGGCTGAGCGCAGGCCCACTTGAGCGCGAGCCCGTCGCGCCCGACTTGGCGCGGGCACCTGAGCGCGAGCCCGTCGCGCCCGACTTGGCGCGGGCACCTGAGCGCGAGCCTGTGGCGCCCGGCTGGGTCGGCAGCTTTCCGGTACGGGGCTTTTGCCGCTTTACGATGTGTCGGCTGCCGATGTATCGCGCGACTTCGTAGCTACTTGCGTCGCACAAACCAGATCAAAAAGGCCGCCAGATTAACTCAAAGCGGAACGTAGTTGGAGCGCGGGTCAACCTACCCCCACTTGCGTTGGGATCTGCGCCCCGCTTGCCCCGTTTTGTGCGAACGGAACTGGAGGTAGGTGGCGCGTTGTACCGTCGGCCGACCTAGATAAAAGGTACTAACCGAACCTTCTGCGCGGCATCGCCCGGTCCCGCCCGCGCGTCCGGGTAGCTGGCATCATCGACCACATGACTGTGGTGAGAATCAACGCGATCACGGTTCCGGCCGACAGCGGCGACGAGCTGGCCCGCCGGTTCGCGGCGCGGGCCGGCGCGGTGGACAACCAGGACGGCTTCGAGGGGTTCGAACTGCTCAAGCCCACCGACGGCCGCGCGACGTGGCTGGTGGTCACCCGCTGGCGGGACGAGGAGTCGTTCGAGGCGTGGCGGAATTCGGCCGCATTCGGCCAGGGTCACCGATCCGGAGCGGGACACGGCGGGGCCAACGGCGAGCACGGAGCCCACGGCGAGCACGGAGCCCACGGCGGGCACGGCGAGCACGGCGAGCACGGCCCGGCCCACGGCGAGCACGGCGGGGCCCACGAAGCCCACGGCGGGGCGCAGGCGCCGGTCGCGACCCATAGCGAGCTGTGGTCCTTCGAGATCGCCGGAGGGTCGGCGGGCTGACCGCGGCTAGCATCGAGGCGTGGTCGCTTACGACGTATTCCTCGAAGACTGCCCGGCCCGCACCACCCTCGACCTCGTGGCCGACACCTGGTCGGTCATCGTGATCGTCGCCGTCGGGCGCGGCCCCGCCCGCTACAGCGAGCTGCAGGAGCGCATCGGCGGCATCAGCAAGAAGATGCTCACCCAGACGCTCCGCAAGCTCGAGGCGAACGGCCTCGTCGACCGGCGGGTCCTCGCCACCGCGCCCCCGGGCACCGAGTACCGGCTCACGGAGCTCGGGCAGACGCTGCTCGGCCCGGTACAAGCCTTGTCCGAATGGGCGCAGGACCACACCGACGCGCTGCTGGACGCCCAGGACCAGTTCGCCGCCAGCGCCCGGGGCGCCTGACCGCCGGCGTCAGGCAGGGAACCAATTGGTTCCCCACGCCCTCATAACGTTTCCAGTTGTCAGCAAGCCGACAGCTAGGAGCAGGTTATGAGGATCGGGACGCTGGGCGCGGGAATGATGACCGAGGCGCTCGCCGCACAGTGGGTGCGAGCCGGGCACGAGGTCATGATTGGCGGCCGGACGCCGGAGAAGGCCGCGGAGCTCGCCGCCCGGATCGGCGCACGTTCGGGCACGCTGCGGGAAACCGCGGAGTTCGGCGAGGTTGTGCTCCTCGCCGTCCGCAGGGAGGGCCTGGCCCAGACGCTGGCGGAAGCAGGCGCGCCCGAGGGCAGCCTGGCGGGCAAGGTCGTCATCGACTGCGGCAACGCGGTCGACACCAGCGACTTCTCGCTCGTTACCTGGGAGGGCAAGTCCCTCGCCGAACAGGCCAAGCACCTGGCGCCGGGCAGCTACGTGATCAAGGCGTTCAACCTCTCCCACGCGACGGTGTGGCAGATGACGCCGCCCGTCTTCGACGGACGGCCGCTCGCGGTCCCGTTTGCGGGCGATGACCAGGGCAAGGAGGCAGCCCGCCAGCTGATCACCGACCTCGGCTGCGAGCCGCTGGACGCGGGTGACCTGCGCCACGCCCGCTACCTAGAGGCGATGGGCGTCGTGATCGTGCGCCTGCTGTTCGGCGGCCACGACCTGCAGTCGGTGTTCGCGTTCGTCAGCCCCGGCCGGACAGTGGAGGCCTTGTTGTCCCGGTGAGCCCCATAGGGTGATGTGCATGCTTCAGACCCGGCTGGCCGCGACTCTCCGCGAGGCTCTCCGCACCAGGGACAAGGCCGCCGTGGCCGCGCTGCGCTCGGCGCTGGCCGCG
Source organism: Streptosporangiaceae bacterium (assembly GCA_036758685.1). Classification (GTDB taxonomy): domain Bacteria; phylum Actinomycetota; class Actinomycetes; order Streptosporangiales; family Streptosporangiaceae; genus JAJYUU01. The sequence goes on from DAIOWC010000167.1 coordinate 2,218, forward strand.
ATCGCCAACGCCGAGGCTGTGAGCCCGCTCCCGGCCCGTGCGAATCGCGCGAGCAGCGAGCACATTGCCGGCGCGGCGCCGGGCCTCCGCGCCGCCGAGGTGCCACGGCGCCAGCTCAGCGAGGAGGAGGTCACGCAGGTCGTCCGCCGTGAGATCACCGAGCGCCAGGAGGCCGCGGGCCAGTACGCCGGCGCCGGGCATCACGAGCGGGCCGCGCGGCTCCGGACCGAGGCCGAGGTTCTGCTGGCCGCTCTGGACGCCGCGGCCTGACGAGCGGCGCCGACCTGGCCACGCCGCGTTCCCTCCAACCGGAAAGTCCGGGCGCGCCCTACCATGTCCCCAGACGGAAAGCCAACGGAGCGGAGGATCATGCCCCGGCCGACCATGAACCAGGTGCGGGCGGAGGGCCAGCCCTCCTGGGTCGTTGAGCGGGTGAACGACGAGCACCTGTTCGGCCGCCTCTACATGCGCAAGCTCTCTCCGCGGGCGACCTGGCTCCTCGCCCGGCTGGGCGCGTCGCCGAACGCCGTCACCGCCGCGTTCATCGTCTGCGGCGTGGCCGCGGGCGTGGTGGTGGCCTTCGGCGGCCTCGCGACCGCGATCATCGCGGCGGTCCTGGTCCAGGCCGGGCTGCTGTTCGACTGCTCGGACGGTGAGCTGGCCCGGCTGACCAAGCGGACCTCCGTCGGCGGCGTCTACCTGGACCGGATCGGCCACTACCTCTGCGACGCCGCGTTCATCATCGGGCTGGGCTTCCGGGCCCAGGGCCACCTGACGACGTCCGGCCGGTACATCACCGCAGGACTGGCTGCCGCGGTGCTCGCCATCCTGGTCAAGGCCGAGACCGACAACGTCGTCGTGGCCAGGGCCGCCGCCGGCCTGACCGGCAGCCACGACAACGCGGCGCTCCAGCCGCGCGGCTCCGGCCTGGCCCAGCTGCGCCGCGCCGCCAGCGTGCTGAAGGTGCACCGGATCATCCAGGCCATCGAGCTGTCGGTGCTCGTCCTCATCGCCGCGATCATCGACGCCGCCCGCGGCGGGCTCACGGCGACCAGGGTGGTCCTGCTGGCCTGCCTGATCGTCGCCGCGCTCATGGTCGTCGCCCACCTGGCCGCGATCATGGCCTCCCGGCGGCTGTCGTGAAGCTCTCGTGCGTGATCATCACGATGGGGACGCGGCCCGCTGAACTGGAACGCGCGATCGCCAGCACCGCGGCGATGCGCGAGCGCGGCGTCCAGCTCGTGCTGGTAGGGAACGGCGCGGAGCTGCCGCCGGTGCCGTCCGACGTGACCACGGTCCGGCTGGGGGAAAACCTCGGGGTGGCCGGCGGCCGCAACGCGGGCGTCGAGGCCAGCTCGGGCGATGTGGTGATGTTCCTGGACGACGACGGCTGGTTCACCGATCCGGGACTTGCCGATCATGTTGCTGACCGGTTCGCGGCCGATCCGCGCCTGGCCGTGCTTGCCTTCCACATCGCGGATCCGGCGGGCGGGGCAGGAGTTCGGTGGCACGTGCCGCGGCTGCGGGCCGGCGATCCCGGTCGCTCGTCGGCGGTGACCACGTTCGTGGGGGCAGGATTCGCGGCCCGGCGCTCGGCCTACGTGGAGGCTGGCGGGCTGCCGGGGAACTTCTTCTTCGCGCACGAGGAGACCGACCTCGCCTGGCAGCTGATCGAGCGCGGCTACACGCTCGAATACGACGCCGACGCCAGGATGTGCCACCCTCCGGTGGCGAACGCGCGGCATGACATCTGGTACCGCTACGACGGCCGCAACCGCGTGTGGCTGGCCCGGCGGAACCTGCCCTGGCCGCTGGCCCTTGTCTACCTGCTCGACTGGACGCTGCTGACCGTGGTCAGGGAACGTTCCCCCGGCGCGCTGAAGACCTGGTTCAAGGGCTTCGCCGAGGGCTGGCGGACCGATCCGGGCCCACGGCGGCCGATCTCGCTGCGCACGGCGTGGCGGATGACCAGGGCTGGCCGGCCGCCGGTCATCTGAGGCCTTGCTACCGGCGCACCCCGCCGACCGCGACCCTCAAGGTATTCATGTGGTCAGCGGAATAGTGTTGGGCAGCCAGCCGATGGTAGCGGCGAGCAGCCCGGCCGAGGCGATCAGGACTGGCCAGAACACCCACCTCGGCAGCTTGGCGCCGGCGCCAATGAAGATGCCAAACGCGGTCAGCACGAACCGCGGCCTGCTGATCGCGCCGGAGGACATGACGCAGGCGACGAAGACCAGCACCGTGTACCCGGTGATCGGCAACGGCACCCTGGCCGCGATCATCAGCGCAATGCCGGCGACCCCGGCCCAGAACAAGACGATCAGCAGGACGTTCCAGAATGGATACGACGCCACGTACGGATCGCTCCAGGTGAGCACGTGGAACTCGGTCGCGCCCAAGTCGATGTGCTGATTCCAGCCCGCGCGCATGATCCGGAACCAGAACAGGTAGTCGTGGTACCTGTACCCGTAGTAGGCGAAGTAGCCGAGCATGCCCAGCGGCGCCAGTACAGGGGCGGCAAGCGACCGCCATTCGTGCCGGGTCCAGATCGCGTGCAGCGCGGCGATGCCGAGCACCGCGGTCAGGACAATCATCGTCGGGTCCGCGGCGCTGGCCAAGCCGGCGAGCACGCCAGCCAGCAGCCACTTGCGGCCGAGCAGGGCCAGCAGGCAGGCCGCGGCGAGCGCGATCGCCAGCGGCTCAGGGTAGACCGTGGAGAACGCCATCGCGCCGGGGAACGCGCAGTACAGCAGCACCGCGCGGTCGGCGGTGCGGCGGTCCCGCACGCGGGCGGCAAGGGCCCACACCGCTACTGCCGATGCGGCGCCGGCCAGAACCTGCGCGACCAGGTCGGCGGCAGAGAAATTGCCCAGGGTCGCGTAGCTCACTAGCCTGATCAGCGCCGGCAGCAGTGGGAAGAAGGCCGATCTGCCGGTCCCCACGAACGTCGTCGTGGGTCCGTAATGCGGCACGAGCAGTTTCGGAGGGCCGTAGCCGCGCTCAGCGATCTGCGTGTAGATGCCGGCGTCCCCCCGCCACACGAAGTTAGCCCACGTCAGGTGCGTGTGATAGATCCGGTCGGCGATGAGCCAGGTGGCGACGATCAGCACCCAGGTCGCGGCGAAGGCCAGCAGCGGTAACAGCCATCGCCGCGGCAGCCGGTCGCTCAACGCCGTGCCAGCCCCCCGGCCGGACACGGTGCGCAGACTTGGCGCGGCCACATCCACGGGGTCGGATTGTAGTACTAGTAGATCCTCATTTAGGTAATAAAACTGTCAAAAATCGGTGCGATTGCCGGGTGTCCGGGTCGTCTTGGCCGAGTCCTAGTCGCGCCGCAGGCCGATGTCTCTGCGCACCGCTGGCGGAGGACCAGGGTCGGCCGGCCGCTGATCGTGTAGCGGCCGGTCAGCGCAGGGGGCCGGTGATCGACTGGGCGGCCAGCACCGCGCCGCCGTCGGCAACGAACTCAACGGCGGCCTCGATCTCCGGCGCCAGGAACCGGTCAGGGCCCGGCCCGCCGACCGTGCCGCGGAGGGCTGCCACCACCGCTGCGGTGGCCGGGGCCGGGGCGAGCGGAGCGCGCAGCTCGAGTCCGCGGGCGGCGGTCAGCAGCTCGATCGCGAGCACCCGCGTCAGCCCGTCCAGGGCCCGGCGGAGTTTGCGGGCCGCGGACCAGCCCATGGAGACGTGGTCCTCCTGCATGGCCGAACTCGGGATCGAGTCGACGCTGGCCGGCGCCGCCAGCCGCTTGAGCTCGGCGACGATCGCCGCCTGCGTGTACTGGGCGATCATGTGGCCGGAGTCCACGCCCGGGTCATCGGCGAGGAACGCGCTGAGGCCGTGATTGCGCGACACGTCCAGGAACCGGTCAGTCCGCCGCTCGGACATGCTCGCTACGTCGGCGACCACGATGGCCAGGAAGTCGAGTACGTAGCCGAGTGGCGCCCCGTGGAAGTTGCCGTTCGACTCGACGCGCCCGTCATCGGTGATGACCGGGTTGTCAATGGCCGAGGCCAGCTCGCGACTGGCCACGAGCGCGGCATGATCCACAGTGTCCCGCGCGGCCCCGGCGACCTGAGGGGCGCACCGGAGCGAGTAGGCGTCCTGCACCCGCGTGCACTCCGGGCCGCGGTGGCTGGCCATGATCGGGCTGCCCGCCACCAGCGCCATCATGTTCGCGGCGGCGGCCGCCTGGCCCGGGTGCGGGCGCAGTTGCTGCAGGTCCGGGGCGAACGGGGCGTCCGTTCCCATCAGTCCCTCGACGCTCATGGCCGCCGTGATGTCGGCGACCTTCAGCAGGTGGCGCAGATCGTTGATCGCCAGCAGCAGCATGCCGAGCATGCCGTCGGTGCCATTGATCAGGGCCAGGCCCTCTTTCTCGCGCAGCTGGACGGGCTCGATCCCGGCGGCCGCGAGCGCCTGCGCCGCGGGCAGCAGCTGGCCGGCCGCATCCCGGACGACGCCCTCGCCCATGATCACGAGCGCACAGTGGGCCAGCGGCGCCAGGTCACCCGAGCAGCCCAGGCTGCCGTATTCGTAGACGAGCGGCGTGATCCCGGCGTTCAGGAGCGCGGCGTAGGCAGCGACGGTCTCCTCGCGCGCCCCGGTGTGGCCGGTCGCGATCGTCGAGAGCCGCAGGAGCATCAGGGCCCTGGTGACCTCATCCTCGACCTCGGGACCCGACCCGGCGGCGTGACTGCGGATCAGGCTGACCTGGAGCTGCGCGCGCATCGCGACGGGAATGTGCCTGGTCGCCAGCGCGCCGAAGCCAGTGGAGATGCCGTAGTGCGGCTGGGCGTCGTCGGCCAGCGCCTCAACGATCTTCCGGCCCTGCCGGATGCGGTCAACCGCGTCGGGAGCGAGCTGGACCTGGGCGCGCTCGCGGGCAACGGCCACGACCTCATCGGGCGTCAGCGGACCAGCTCCGACCACGACAACCTGAGCCGACTGGGTGACGGTCATGCTTCGACCCCTTTCGCGAGCAGCGCTGCTCGATCAAACGTAAACCGGCAGCGGGCCTTCGTGACCCGCCAGTTTGGGCCGCCCGCGGCTGACGGGGCAAATCGGACCTCCCGGCAGTCGGCCGGGCCGCTCGCCGGCCCAGACCGGCCCCGCCAGTGCGTCCCTAATGTACTTGCAACTAATGTGCAATTAGGTTAGCGTCCGGGTGGTCGCGGCGGCCGAGGTCGGTCCCCGCCGACGGGCATCCGGGGAGGGGGAGCAGCGAGTGAGAGCGGCGCGGGCGCCCCGGACCCGGCTATCCGGGCTGGTCAGGCAGTCGTTTGCCGCGATGACGCCCACCGAGCGCCGCCGGGTCTCGCTGATGTACGGCTCGATCCTCGGCCTGCACCTCCTCGGCTTCGCGATCTTCATCGCGTTCGTGGTGCCGGCCCACTACAAGGGCCTCGGGATCGGGATCAGCGTCCTGACCTACACGCTGGGCCTGCGGCACGCGTTTGACGCCGACCACCTCGCCGCGATCGACAACTGCACGCGCAAGGTCATGAACGACCGGGAGGGGACCGGCAAGCCCCGGCCGTTCTGCTTCGGCTACTTCTTCTCGCTCGGCCACTCGAGCGTGGTGGTCGCCGTCGGCGTGGCGATCATCTTCGCCGAGAAGGTGGTGTTCCGCCAGTTCCTGCACAGCAACTCGGGCGTCGAGCAGTTCGGCGGCCTGTTCGGCACGATCGTGTCGGCCAGCTTCCTGTTCCTCATCGGCGCCCTCAACCTCGTCATCCTGGCCGGCATCATCAGGGTCTTCCGCTCGATGCGGCGCGGCCACTTCGACGAGGCCGAGCTCGAGCGCCAGCTGGACAACCGCGGCTTCTTCTACCGGTTCTTCGGCAAGTGGATGCGCGTGATCACCAAGGAGTGGCAGCTGTACCCGGTCGGGGTCCTGTTCGGCCTCGGCTTCGACACGACCACGGAGGTGCTGTTCCTCGGGACCACGGCGTTCCTGGCCATGCAGCACATCCCCTGGTACGCGATCATCTGCCTCCCGGTCTTGTTCACCGCGGGGATGACGGTGATGGACACGACCGACGGCGTGTTCATGAACCTGGCCTACGGCTGGGCGTTCCTCAATCCGGTACGCAAGGTGTACTACAACCTCGCGATCACGGGCCTCTCGGTCGGCATCTGCTTCCTCGTCGGCGGCATCGAGACCCTGGGCCTGATCGCGACGGACGTCAAGGGACTCAGCCACGCGCACGGCTTCTGGGGATTCATGCGTGACTTCAACATCAACGTGGCCGGCTTCGTGATCGTCGGCCTGTTCATCGTGACCTGGGTCGCCGCACTGCTGGTCTGGCGCTACGGCCGGATCGAGGAGCGCTGGGGCGCGAACCTGACGACCGCCAGCCAGCGCGAGGCCAGCAGCGAGCTTAGCTAGCCGGAGCTGACCGTCCGGCCGCCTGGATCAGCATGTCCCGCAGCGCTCCCCGGTTCGTCACGCGGTTGCGCAGCAGCGGCCCGGTCATCATCCCGCCGTCCACGACGATCGCCTGGCCGTTGACGTAGGCGGAGCCGTCGCTCGCCAGCCACAGCGCCGCCTCGGCGATGTCAACCGGCTGGCCCGCCCGGCGGATCGGCGCCGCGTCCCCGAGCGCTGCGGTCATGAAGTCCACCGTCCGCTGGGCCGCATCGGCGTCCAGGCCGACGGCCCGGCCGTAGATCGCGGTCGCGACGGCGCCAGGGCAGATCGCGTTGACGCGGACGCCGTCCTCGCCCAGTTCGTTCGCGGTGGTCTTGGTCAGGCTCAGGATGGCCGCCTTGCACGCGCTGTAGTCGTGGCCGGCGAATCCGGCCGACAGGCCAGCGACGCTCGAAGTGTTGATGATGCTGCCGCTTCCCTGCGGGCGCATCACCCGCGCCGCGGCCCGGATGCCCAGGAACACGCCCCGCAGGTGCACGGCCACCGTGTGGTCGAAGGCGGCGACATCGATCTCGTCGATGCCGCCGAGCGCGCCAGGGTTGCCCGCGTTGTTGAACATGCAGTCCAGCCCGCCGAAGTCGGCCACCGCCAGGGCCACGGCGGCGTCAACCGCGCCCTCCAGCGATACATCCGTGGTGATGAACCGGCAGAAGTCACCGAGTTCGGCGGCGATCCGCTGGCCCCGGTCCGCGTCCACGTCGGCCATCACGACGCTGGCACCCTCGGCGATGAACAGCCGTGTCGTGGCCTCGCCGATGCCGCTGGCTGCGCCCGTGATGACCGCTCGTATGCCCTCAAGCCTGCCCATGGCCAGCAACCTTATTGCGCCGCTGCCCGCCGCGGCCAGACCCGGGCCGGCGCTCAGCAGCTACGGGAGAAGATCTCCGCCTTGATCAGCGCGCCCCATTCGTAAACGACTGCCGGGGGCCAGGCAAACGCTCGCAGCGGGGCGGCCACGGCGTAGACCGTGACGCCGGGCAGGCACCGGCTGAGCCAGATGCGGCCGGGTGTTATCTGCGGCGTGATCGTGACGACCGCGATCGTCTTCCAGTGGTAGCGGCGGGCGAGGCGGCCCGCGAATTCGGCCTCGCCCTGGGTCGTCGAAGGGCTCGGGTCGAAGCAGATCACGGTGACGCCGGGAATGGGCGGCGCGCAGTTGCTGCCCTGCCCGTAGAACTGCGAGCCCCGGGAGATCACCAGCACCTTCGTCCGGTGCTCCCAGCCAAGATTCAGCGCCGTGTCGAGGCGGTCGCCGGGACCGTTCAGCATGATGACGGCGTCGACCCTGGCCGGGATGCCCTGCGACGGGAAGACGAACCACTCCGCCGTGGCGACGGCGAGCGCGACCACGATGACCGCCAGGGCCGAGAGAAAGATCCAGAGGCGGCGGCGACGCCGACCTGGCGGAGCCTCGTTCCGGGCACGACGCCTCAACGTAATGCTCATCGTGCGCTCGATAACCTCCCCAGCCCGCCCGAACTGGAGTGTATAGCGCCTGTGGCAAACTTACGCAGCGTGTCGCAGGCCGAGCACGAGCACGAGTACCAGCACGAGCAGGAGCACCAGCAGGAGCGCGAGCAGCTCCGCACGACCTTCGATGGCGTCGCCGATTCCTATCAGGACGCCCGGCCCGCCTATCCGCCGGAACTGTTCGACGAGGTGGCGCACACGGCAGGGCTGCGGCCGGACAGCAGTCTGCTGGAGATCGGCTGCGGTCCCGGCACCGCCACCATCGTCTTCGCCGAGCGCGGCTACGCGATCACCTGCGTCGAGATGGGCTCGCGGCTGGCCGCGCAGGCCCGGCGCAACCTCGCCGGCTACGACGCCGTCACGGTGACCGAAGGAGCGTTCGAGACCTGGCGGCCGGCCGACGACGCCGAACGCTTCGATCTCGCCTACGCCGCGACCTCGTGGCACTGGCTCGACCCCGCGGTGCGGTGCGCGCGGGTCTGGCACTGGCTGAAGCCGGGCGGCCACGTCGCGATCTGGGGCGCCGTGCACGTGCTGGCATTCGACGGCGATCCGTTCTTCATCGAGATACAGCAGGTCTACGACGAGATCAACGAGGGGATACCGGCGGGCACGCCCACCCCGCGGCCGGGTGCGCTCCCGGACAGCGCCGCCGAACTGGAGTCCAGCGGGCTGTTCACGGTCACAGCGGTCCGCCAGTTCGACTGGGAGATCACCTACGACGCGGAGGGCTACATCCGGCTCCTCGACACGTTCTCGGGCCACATCTCGATGCAGCAGTGGCAGCGCGACCGCCTCTACGGCGAGATCCGTCGGCGGCTCGCCGCCCGGCCGGATGGGTTGCTGCGGCGGCACTGGGGCGCGGCGCTGACCGTCGGCCGCCGCCTCGATGCCGAGCGAGCCGGAGGGGCGCGGCGCCGCCTGGACTGAGGAGCGGGTCCGAGCGAGCTGGAGGGGCGCGGCGCCGCCTGGACTGAGGAGCGGGATTTGCGACGAGGGAAGGCGGCGCCCAAAAACGCCCCGAAAGGCGAGCGGGAAGCAGAACTCGCATTTCGGGGGTTTACTGGAAGGCAGCAACTCCTGGTTTGCGAAATGGAGAGCTGCTGTGACCGCCATGTCCCGGATCATTGTCGGCGTGAGCGGGTCGCCGGGAAGTCTTCCCGCCCTGCGGTATGCGGCCGAGATCGCCCGTGCCCATCAGGCCCCGCTGCTAGTCGTGCTGGCGTGGATGCCGCCCGGCGGCGACCTCGCCGACCGGACCAACCCGTCCCCTATCCTCCGCGAGGTCTGGGCCGAGGCCGCGCACCAGCGACTGCACGCGGCGATGCGGGCGGCGTTCGGCGGCTTACTGCCGGATGTCGACACCGAGCTGCAGACCGTCCGCGGTGAGCCGGGGCAGAGCCTGGTCAAGATCGCCTGCGAAGCCGGCGATCTTCTCGTCATCGGCACCGGCAGGCGAACCCGGGCCGGCCGGCTGCTGCATGCCGGGGTAAGCCGCTACTGTCTCGCGCACGCGGCCTGCCCGGTCCTCGCCGTGCCGCCGTCCCTGCTCGACCGTGACCTGGGCCGGCTGCGACGGCGAGCCTGGGGATTCCGCCGGCGGGCGCTCAATCCGGCCGATATCGCGACCCCGGCGAGGGGGTAATTTCCGAACATGGAGAGTCCCTCGCGCGGGCCTGACGATCCCGCCGCCGAGGCCGAGGAAGACCGGCCCGGCGACCCTGTCTGCTGGCTGCGCTGGGTGTGCCCGGAATGTGGTGCTATCGCCGACGGAGAGCCGCAAGCGAACTGTCAGCAGTGCGGGGCGCAGCTGGAACTGGGCCGATAACGTGGCCCGCATGCCGGCGGCCGGGTAGCCAGCCATCGGCCGTAACGCCGCGCCGCCAAGCCTGGCTGGCCGGCCTTCGGGGCTGACCCCGGCCACGTGCCGGCCGGGCGACGAGGGAGGGCACCATGACCGCAGAGGGACTCGTCCCGCTCGCCGGAAGCGACCGGCCGCCGCTCGCCGCGGCCACCTTGGCTGGACCCGCCGATCCCAGTGAGCGGATCGAGCTGACCATCATCACCACGCGATTGGCGGCGCTGCCGCGGACCGCCGAGGGAGTCCCCGACCGGATGTCCCGCGACGAGCTGCGCGAGGCGTACGGGTCGTCGGTCAGCGATCAGGACCAGATCGGGAGCGTGCTGACGGGCATTGACCCGGCGATCGAGGTCACGAGTACCGACCCCGGCTCCCGCCGGATGAAGATTGCCGGTCCGGCCGGCGTCCTGGCATCGGCGTTCGGCACCGAACTCGGCCTTGCCACCAGCACCGCCCCGGACGGCACCCGGTCGACGCACCGCTACCGGACCGGACCCCTGCAGGTCCCCGCCGAGATCGCCGGCTCCATCGTCGCCGTGCTCGGCCTGGACACCAGGCCGCAGGCCGCCCCGCACTACCGGTACGCGGCAGAGGCGGGCGCGGCCGTCTCCTACACCCCGGTTCAGGTCGCCACCGTCTATGACTTCCCCGCCGCTACCGACGGCACCGGGCAGACGATCGCGATCATCGAGCTCGGCGGCGGCTTCAGCCAGACTGACCTTGACACCTATTTCGCCGGGCTCGGGCTGCCGACCCCGTCAGTGACGGCCGTGGGCGTCGACGGCGGCAGCAACGTCCCCGGCAAGGCCCCGCAGGGTGCCGACGGCGAGGTTCTCCTGGACATCGAGGTGGCGGGCTCGGTCGCCCCTGGCGCCCGCCAGGTCGTCTACTTCGCGCCCAACACCGACCAGGGCTTCATCGACGCGGTGACCGACGCCGTGCACGGGCAGCCCACGCCCGCGGTCATCAGCATCAGCTGGGGCGGGCCGGAGAACTCCTGGACCACGCAGTCGGTAACGGCGCTCGATGCAGCGATCGCCGACGGCATCGCGCTCGGCATCCCGACCACCGTCGCGGCCGGTGACAACGGCAGCGGCGACGGCGTCAGCGACGGCAAGCCGCACTGCGACTTCCCGGCATCCAGCCCGCACGCGCTGGCCTGCGGCGGCACCAACCTGCAGGCCGACCCGGCGACGGGCGTAATCACCTCGGAGACGGTCTGGAACGACGGCGGCAACGGCGGCGCGACCGGCGGCGGGGTCAGCGCCCTGTTCCCGCTGCCGGCCTGGCAGGCCGATGCGGGCGTTGCGGCCGTGACCAGCGGCGGGAACGGCCGAGGCGTGCCTGATGTCGCAGGCAACGCCGATCCGGATTCGGGCTATCAGGTGCTCGTCGACGGTCAGCGGACAGTCATCGGCGGCACGAGCGCGGTCGCCCCGCTGTGGGCCGGCCTCATCGCGAGGTGCACGCAGCGCATCGGCACCCGGCTAGGCCTCGTGCAGCAGACGATCTACGCCGGAGTCGAGCCCGCGACGCCGGAGGCCGGGCTGCGTGACATCACGTCCGGCAGCAACGGCGCCTACAGCGCGGGCCCCGGCTGGGATGCCTGCAGCGGCCTCGGCGTGCCCGAGGGCGAGCAGCTGCTGACCCGGCTGACGGCGGCGCTGCCGCCCGCGTCCACCGGCACGACCGTGCCCGGCCAGGCGCCAAGCCCGGCCGCGCCCTAGGCGCCGGCGGGCGGGGTGCCGATCGTCGCGGGCGCCCCGAACCGCTGCAGCACCTCGGGAACTGCGACCGTGCCCGCCTCGTCCTGGAAGTTCTCCATGATCGACAGCAGCGCACGCGCGGTAGCGCCCGTTCCGTTCAAAGTGTGCACGGGCTCGAGCTTGCCCTCGCGCCGGAACCTGATGTTCAGCCTGCGGGCCTGGTAGTCGGTCGTGTTCGAGCACGAGGTGATCTCCCGGTAACGCTGCTGCACCGGGAACCAGGCCTCGATGTCGTACTTCTTGGCCGCGGGCGCGCCAAGGTCACCGACCGGGATGTTCATGACCCGGTACGGCAGCCCGAGTTCCTGGGCGATCTCCTCTTCGTAGGACAGCAGCAGTTCGTGCAGCTCCCGCGAGTGCTCGGGCAGGCAGTAGACGAACATCTCCACCTTGTCGAACTGGTGCACCCGGAACATGCCCTTGGTGTCCTTGCCGGCCGCGCCGGCCTCGCGCCGGAAGTTCGTGGTGAAGGCCGTGTACCTGGCGGGCAGATCCGCTTCCTCGAGCCGCTCGTCGGCGTGAATGCCCGCCAGCGCCACCTCGGACGTTCCGGTGAGGTAGAGGTCGTCCTTCTCCAGGTGGTAGAGGTTCGACTCCTCGGTCGGCAGGAAGCCGGTGCCGTACATGG
>DAIOWC010000168.1:0-14266 GCA_036758685.1 Streptosporangiaceae bacterium
GCCGTTCGTGGTCCTCGCGACCGACAACCCCATCGAGTACGAGGGCACCTACGAGTTGCCCGAGGCGCAGCTCGACCGGTTCCTCATCCGGCTGCGCCTTGGCTACCTGCAGGCCGACGATGAGGTATCGATGCTCCAGCGCCGGATCGACCGGCGCCAGGAGGCCGCGGAGCTGCGGCCCGTCACCACCGCCGACGAGCTGCTGGCAATGCGCGCATCGCTGGAGCAGATCGAGGTGTCGCCCGACCTGCTGGACTATGTGGTCGCGATCATCCGCGCCACCCGGTCGCATTCGCAGATCCAGGTGGGTGCGAGCCCCCGCGGCGGGCTGGCCCTCGTCCAGCTGGCCAGGGGTCAGGCGACGCTGCGGGGCCGGGACTACCTGATCCCCGACGACATCAAGAGCGTCGCCGTCCCGGCCCTGGCCCACCGGATCACGCTCCGGCCGGAGCTGTGGGTCCGCCAGGTCAGCGCTGACGATGTGGTCGGGCGGCTGGTGGAGACCGTGCCCGTGCCGCGCACCGATCCCGCCGCGTCCATTGCCTGACACCGGCGCCCGGCAGCCGGGGCGACAGCTGCCCGTGCGGTGGGCGCTGTCTGCGCACGCCCGCAGGCTGCTTACTCTCGCGCTGGCCGGCCTGGCCCTCGCCGTGGTGACCCGCAGGCCGGAGTTCGCGGGAGTGGCCGCGCCTGCCCTGCTCCTGCTGGTCACCTGGCGAGCCGGCCGGCCCCGGGCGGTGGAGGTCCGCGTCGGGACCAGCGCCCAGCAGGCGGTCGAGGGCCAGCCGGTACCGATTACCGTCGCCATCTCCGGACAGGACGGCTACGACGCGGGGATCGAACTGGTTCCCGCGGCCGCGATCACCGCGGAGCGGGGCGTCACCATCCCGGCCAGGTCCGCGGATCTGGCCGGGGCCGTGCGGCTGCGATTCCGCCCGGAGCGATGGGGCAACCGGCATATCGGCACCGTGCAGGTGACGCTCAGAGACGCCTGCCGGCTCACCGAGGGCAGGGTCGACGTCGAGCTCCCCAGGGTGCGCTGCGCTCCGGGGCCCGCGGTCCTCGCCAGCAGCATCGTCTTGAGCAAGCTGCCGAGCAGGCTGGGCGAGCATGCCGCCCGGGCTACCGGAGAGGGCGTGGAGTTCGCGGGCGTACGCGAGTTCGTTCCCGGCGACCGGCAGCGCCGGATCAACTGGCCGGCCACCACCCGCCGGGGCACGCTGCACCTGAGCACGTTCGCCGCCGAGCGCACGCAGAACGTGGTCGTCATCGCCGACCTGGGCGCCGACGTGGGCGAGGACGGCTTCACCACGCTCGACCTGGTCGAGCGCGGCGCCGCCGGCACCATGAGCAGGTACCTGACCGGCCGGGACCGGGTCGGCCTGATCTGCGTCGGCAGCGGCATTGCCTGGATCGGTCCTGGCCAGGGCCGGCGGCACTTCGGGCGGCTCCTGGACCTGCTCGTCACCGGCCCGGCCGGGCTCGAGCGCGCCTCGGCGATGACCCGGCTGCCCCGCGCGGCCCTGCCGCCGGGCGCACTGATCATCGCGTTCAGCCCGCTGCTCGACCGGCGTCTGGTCGAGGCCATTCGCGACCTGCGCGAGCGCGGCTTCAGCGTGCTCGTCGTGGACGTGCTCAACTCGGGGCCGGACCACGACGGCAGCATGCTGTCCGGGCTTACCGAGCGCGTCTGGAAGCTGGAGCAGCAGGCCATCCGGTTCTCGCTGACCGAGATCGGCGTGCCGGTTGTGCACTGGAACGGCAGGACGACCCTGGACGAGCCGCTCGCGCCGTACACCCGGCGTGCGATCGTGGTCAGGCACTGATGGCTGCCTCCGACCCGAACCCGGCCGGCGCGCCCGAGGCGCCGTGGCAGCCAGCGCGAATCCGGCCGACCGGTCGCGCCGCTCTCGCCGCCGCGCCGCTGGCCGCCCTGATCGTGGTGTGGGCCGCGCTGCCCGTGCCGACCGGAAGGTCCTGGACCAAGATCGCGCTGATCGCCGCGATCGTCACCGCCGCGCTCAGCGTCATCCGGCTCGCGATCTCCGGCACCCCGTCAGGGTTCAGGTCCGTGGCGCTGATGTCCGGGCCCGCGCGCGCCGTCGAGTGGGTCCGGCGGACGGTGCGCGCCCTGCCGTGGGCCGAGGGCCTGATCGTCGCCGTCCTGGGGCTTGAGGCGCTGCACCCGGCCCGGCCCTGGCACACGGGCCTGCTCGGCCTCGGGCTGCTGGCCTATCTCTTCGCGGTGCACCTGGCCGAGACCGACGCCCGCCTGGCCGTCCTGCGTCCGCAGCTGCCGCTTCTCGCCGCCGGCATCGGGCTGCTGGCGCTCGCAGTGGGCGCCGCTGCCCTGCCCGCTCTGGACGGCGGCCCGGCGACCCCGGTCAAGGTCATTGCCATCGCCGCGCTCGTGCTTGTCGCCGCGATCGCACTGCCCTTCCCCGGAGCGGGAACGACGCACCGCGACGGCTGATGCGGCCCGAACGCTAGCGACCGGCCGCGTAACCCTGCATGCCGCGCGGATTGGCGCCGGCGTACAGGAACCCGCCCGACCTGGCGACGGCGCTGACCCGGCCCAGTGACCACGGCGGCCGCACGTCCACCTCGTGCCCGCGCTCGCGCAGATCAGCGACGACCTGCTCCCCCACCCTGTTCTCCACCGCGAGGGAACGGGGCTGGCTGGCCCGCGGCCAGAACGACGACGGGAAGTGGTCGTTGTGGAAGGCCGGGAAGTCAATGGCCTCCTGCAGGTTCATCCCGTACACCACGTGATTCAGGAACACGGCCAGCGCCCACTGGTCCTGCTGGTCACCACCGGGCGTGCCGAAGGCCAGGTAGGGCTCGCCGTCGCGCAGCGCGAGGCCCGGCGACAGCGTGGTCCGCGGGCGTCGGCCCGGAGCCAGGCTGCTGGCCAGGCCGGGGGTCAGCGCGAACATCTGCGCTCTGGTCCCCAGGCAGAACCCGAGCCCAGGGACTACCGGCGAGCTCTGCAGCCAGCCGCCGCTCGGCGTGGCCGACACCATGTTTCCGAAGCGGTCGGCGATGTCCAGGTGGCAGGTGTCGCCGGGGCCAAGCTCAGGAACGGACACGCCTGGCGGCAGCCCGCTGCCGGCCGTCGGCTCGCCGGCCCCGGCGCTGACGCCGGCCGCGACCCGGTGGCCGGCCGCGGCGCCGAAGGCGGCGATGGCGAAGTCCGGCAGGCTCGGGGCCACGCCCGCCGGCGACCCTGGCGTCAGGGCAGCCGACGACTGCGGCCCGACGAGCGCCCGGCGGGCCGCCGCGTACTCCGGGGACAGCAGTTCCGCGAGCGGCACCTCCGTCTGCCGCGGGTCGCCGTACCAGGCCTCGCGGTCGGCGAACGCAAGCTTGGAAGCCTCGGTCACGGTGTGGATGAACTCGGCGCTGCCCGGCTGCATGTCATCGATTCCGAGGCCGTCGAGCAGCGCGAGCTGCTGCAGGAACACCGGCCCCTGACCCCACGGGCCGGTCTTGCCGACGGTCAGCCCGCGGAACTCCAGCGTTACTGGCTCCTCGACGGACGCGCGCCAGCCGGCCAGGTCGTCGCCGGTCAGCAGGCCGCGATGCGGGGTGCCGCTCACGTCCATGACCTCGGCCGTGCTGGCGTAGGCCGCGATGGCCTCGGCGACGAAGCCCTCGTAGAACGCTCGCCTCGCCGCCTCGATCTGAACCTCCCGGCTCGCTCCGGCCTGCTCGGCCTCCGCCAGGATCCGCTGGTACACAGCGGCGAGCACCGGATTGGCGAACCGCGCCCCCGGCGCCGGGACGCCGTCAGCCAGGTAGATCTCGGCCGAGCTCGGCCAGTGCGCGCGGAACGTGTCGGCCACGGCGCCGATGGCGCCGCTCGCCGTGGGGAGCATCGGATAACCGTGCTCGGCGTATCCGATCGCGTACTCCATCACGTCGCGCAGCGGCAGCGTCCCGAAGCGCTCGAGCAGCAGCATCCAGGTGCCGAACGCGGCCGGGACCGTCGCGGCCAGCAGACCCGTGCCGGGAACGAGGTCAAGACCGAGGTCAGCGAACGCCTGCAGGGTCGCGGTAGCCGGGGCGGTGCCCTGCCCGTCGAGCACGAACGTGTCGCCGCTGGCGGCGTCGAAGCCGATGACCGGCACCTCGCCTGCGGGCCCGTTCAGATGCGGCTCGACGATCTGGAGCACGAGCCCGGTCGCAACGGCAGCGTCGAAGGCATTGCCGCCCTTCTCCAGCACGGCCATGCCGGCCGCCGAGGCGAGCCAGTGGGTGGAGGCCACCATCCCGAACGTGCCCGCCAGCTGCGGCCTGGTCGTGAACTGCCCGGTGCCCGGCATGCATGCCTCCGCGAGATCGGTGCCGTTTGCCCCCGACGTTACCGGCATGCCGGAAAACTGCTGCCAACCGGCGGGGGCCTTGCAACGTCATAGGTGGCATCTATGCGGTTGGACCGGACTAAGGAATTGAAATGCACAGGTCAGTTGCGATGAACATGCGGCAAGTCGGAATCGTGGCCGCGGCGGTGGGGGCGGCCGGACTGCTCGCGGCCTGCGGCAGCAAGCCGAGCAGCGGCGCCGGCGCCCCGTCGACCGCGACCGTGACGGTCACCGAGACGGCGCCCGCGACCACAGGGCAGCCAGGCACAACGCCGACCGCGCCCGCGACGAGCACCACCCCCGCCGGGCCAGCCGGCTGCCTGGCTTCGGGCCTGAAGGCCAGTCTCGGCCCGTCGAACGGTACCGCCGGCACCATCTACTACGTCGTGGTCTTCACCAACACCTCGGCCAGCGCCTGCAGCCTGTACGGCTATCCCGGTGTGTCGTTCGTCACCGGGCAGGGCGGCAGCACCGTCGGCAAGCCCGCGGTCCGTGACACCACCCTCCTCCCGACGACAACGGTGAACCTGGGGCCGGGCGGGCAGGCCTACGCGCTGGTCGGGGTCGTGGACACCGGCGCCCTGCCGCAGGCGGCATGCAAGCCGGGCAAGGCGGAGTGGCTGCGGATCTACGCGCCCGGCGACCTCGGCGCTCTGTTTGTCAAGTTCAGCTCCAGTGTCAGCGTCTGCACCACGCCCACTGAGCCATTCCTGAAGGTCTCCACCGTGGCCGCGGGGGCCGACCCGAGCGGTTCCTGACGGCGGGACGTAACGTTCGGGCGGTCGCCGCGGAAGAACAAGCAGGCTGACCTGCCCGAACGCCGCCGCGCGTGCCAACCGAACCGCGCGGCCGCAGCCGGGCTGCACCAGCCGGGGGACGACCCCCGGAACCCCCGCGGCGCCCGTGGCTATCCGGCGCCGCCGAGAGGATGACACCGATGCCTGATGCGAGGCTTGCAGGTGCCGCCGCGCTCGCAAGCGCCTGCTTACTCGGCGGCTGCAGCGCGCCGACCCGCCGTCCGGGCGAGGACAGCGGGTCCGCCGCAGCGCCGGCGCCGAGGCCGACGCACGTAGCGCAGTTCCTGCCGCGGACCACGCCCGCCGTGCCGGAGACGGCGACGCCGCCGCCCGGCCACCCGGCGCCCGCGCCGGTCACGGATCCGCCCCCGCCCGCCGCACCGGCCCCGTGCGACACCGGCGGACTGCGGCTGAGTCTTGGACCGGAGGGCGGCTCGGCCGGCAGTGTCTACTACCCGCTCCTGTTCACCAACTCCTCCAGCACCGACTGCACGCTGTACGGCTATCCCGGCGTGGCCTTCGTCACCGGCCCGGGTGGCAGCGTGATCGGGGAGCCCGCGGTCAGGAACCCGGAGCTCGGCGCGGAACTCGTGCGGCTCGCGCCCGGCGGCACCGCTCACGCCTCCCTGCAGGTCGCAGTGGCCGCGAACTACCCGGCGCCAATCTGCAGGCCGGCCACCGCGCACTGGCTGCAGGTCGACCCGCCCGGTCAGTACGCCTCCCTGTTCCTGCCGCTCACCGCCCAGACGTGCACGGGGCCGGTCCCGGCGGGCTCCACCCTGGGGATCTTCGTGGTCAGGCCGGGCGCAACCGGTCCTTAGTCGAGAGCGGGCTGGCCTGGGCAAACAACCCTGGCCGGCGCGCCTGCGTCGTACATGTCAGAGGGCCGCCACCCCGCGCGGCCACGGAGGCATCCGCGATGTTCCCCTACCGACCGTCAGCCAGCATCAGGCACGCCGCGCGCCTCGGCGCCGGGCTCACTCTCGCCGCGGCTCTCGCCGCGTGCGGTTCGCAGGGCGCGCCGAAGAGCGCGGCCGCCGAGCCCAGCGGTCACGGCAGTGCCGGGCCGGCCGCCTGCGCTTCCGGCAGCCTGCACGTCGCGCTCGACGCCGGCGCTGCCGGAGTCGCAGCCGGAAGTTCCTTTGTCCCGCTCGATTTCACCAACGCCACGAGGGCGTCCTGCACTCTGTCCGGGTATCCCGCGGTCGGATTCGCATCCAGCCTCGCCGGCCCGCTCATCGGAACCGAGGGCTCGGCCGCCAAGGGCGTCCAGTCCGCCTCCCTTGTGCTGGCTCCCGGCGAGGTCGCGCACGCGTGGCTGCAGATTCTCAACGTCGCCAACTACCCGGCGGACGAGTGCAAGCTGGCACAGGCCAGCGGGCTGCGGGTCGGCTTCGGCAGCACGCAGGCCGCCACCTTCCTCGCGCATCCGTTCCAGGCGTGCTCGAGCGGCACGCGTGGCAGCGATGTCCTGGCGGTCTACCCGGTGCAGGCCGGACCGGCCAAGCGCGGCACCGCCCCGTGATGCCCTGGGCCAAAGTCGCCGCCGCCGCTATGGCCGCGGGGCTCGCAGCCCCCGCGGCCGTGGCCGCTGCGAGCCCGGCGGGCGCGGCAGCCGCCGCCCGCTGCACCTCCGGGCAGGTGCTGGCGTGGATCGGGCTCAGCGGCCGGCCGGGTACCAGCCGCGGCGTTGCCGTGCCGCTGGAGTTCACCAACGCCAGCGCGATGACGTGCACGCTGACCGGCTATCCGGGCGTCATCGCCGCCGGAGCTGGCGGGCGGGCAGCCGGTCCGGCCGCCGGTCATCAGCCGGGCACCCGGCCGCACCTGACCGTGCTGCTGCCCGGTCAGACCGGGCACGCGGTGCTCACGATCGGCGTCGCACGCAGCGCCTGCCGGAAGCCCGCCACCGCGCTGGTCGTCCGCATCCGCCCGCCCGGCACGGGCGCGGCCCAGCAGATCGGCCTCCGGTTCAGCCTCTGCGCCCGCCGCCGCACGATGGTGGTCAGCCCGGTCAGCCAGGGGGTCGGCGTCCCGCGGTAGCCCGGGCCGATAACGTTCGGCCATGGATGAGCTAACCCCGCGGCTGCGCGCCGTCTGTGATCTTCAGGTTGCCGAGGTCCGCGAATACGCCGGCCGGCACGAGTACGACGGCAAGGTCCAGGACCTGTCACCGGCGGGGGTGCGGAGCGGGCTGGACCGCCTGGCCGAGAGCGTGGCCGCCGGGGAGACGCTGGCCGATCCGCACGACGAAGCCCAGCTCGCCACGTTCGTCCGGCGTACCGAGGTCGAGTACCGCGACCTGGAACTGCACCGCAGCAACCCGATCTATCACCTGGCCAACCTGGACCTGGCCTGCTACGACCGCGACTACGCGCCGCAGGCAGAGCGCGATGAGGCCCGCCGGGCGCACCTGGCCGCCTGGCCGGAGGCAATCGAGGGCGCGACCGAGGCACTCGACCGCGTCAGCGCGCCCGTCGCGCAGTCCCTGATCGGAGCGATGCAGGGCCTGGCCGCCGGGCTGCCCGCGGACGCGGACGAGAACGTCAGGAACGCCGCGCTGGCCGCTCATGCGCGCCTGGTTGAGCGGCTCGTGAAGGCCAGCCAGGACGGAGACCCGGACTCGGCTCTCGGTGCCGCTGCCCTGGGCTCGCTCATGAGCAGCTCCGAGGGGATCGAGGTGGACCTCGGCGGGCTGGCCGCGCGCGCCGACGCGGAGCGGGACCGGCTCATGGCCAGGCTCGCCGACAGCTGCGCGGCCGTCGACCCGGCGCGGCCGCCACTGGACGTAGCGCGATCGCTCATCCGCGAGCATCCCGACGGCGACGGCGTGCTTGACGCCGCGCGCAAGTGGACGAAGCTTGCGATCGACTTCACCCGCGACCGCGACCTCGTGCCCTACCAGGACGGCGAGTGCCTGGTCGGGCTCGCTCCCGAGAGCCGGCGCTGGGCGATGGCCATGATGTCACCGGCCGCGCCCGGCGAGCCGGAAGGCCCGTCCTGGTATCACATCACCCCGCCCGACCCGTCGTGGTCCGCGAGCCAGGCCGAGGAGTGGCTCCAGGTCTTCAGCGACACGACGCTGCCCGGCATCACAACGCACGAGGTCGCGCCTGGCCACTTCTCCCACGGCCGGGCCATCAGGCACGTAGCGACGCCCGTACGGCGCATCCTGCATTCGTCGGCGTTCGTCGAGGGCTGGGCGCACTACGCCGAGGAGCTCTGCGTCGAAGAGGGCTTCTGCGCGGACGACCCGCGCTTTGCCATCGGCGTGTGGCTCGAGGCCCTGATCCGCGTCACGCGGCTGGCCTGCGCGATCGGCGTCCATACGGCGGGCATGACGGTCGACGAGGCCACCCGGCGCTTTGAGTCCGACACCCATATCAGCGGCACGGCGGCCGCCGCCGAGGCGCAGCGGGCGACGTTCGACCCGACCTACGGCCGCTATACCTGGGGCAAACTGATGATCATGGATCTGCGCGATCAGGCCCGGGCGGAGTGGGGCGCCGGGTTCAGCCTCAAGCGCTTCCACTCGGCCATGCTTGACCTGGGATCTCCCCCGCTCGGCCTGCTCGGCACGGCGGTCGAGCGCGGATAGGCTTGCCACCGCAAGTCGCCCGCCCGCCGACGTGAGACCATGGTGAGGCAGGTCTACTACGTGAGGTCGTAAGTCATGCCCATCACCCGGCTCACCGCCATCGGCGCCGCGGCGGCGGTTGGCAGCGGTCTGGCGGCACGGAAAGCGCTGATCGCCGGCAGCGCGCTGCTGGCGATCAGCAGCGCCCTGCTCGCGGGCTGCGGCGTGAGCCAGGCGGCCGGCCCTCAGATCCAGTTGCTGTCAGCCCAGGTGACCGAGCCGAACTCCGCGGGGGTCACCGAGGCCTTCGTGGTGGTGCAGAACAGCGGCGGCCCCATTCAGCTCGTCGGCGCCAAGACCAGCGTGGGCGGGACCGTGGAACTGCGGTCCCCCGCCAGCCAGGGCGGACTCGTGATGCACACCGTGTCCGCGATCACTGTCCCGGCGCGCAGCCTGTTCCGGCTCAGCCCGAACGGGTCGCACCTGCTCATCACCCGCTCGGGACCGATGAAGGCCGGCACCGAGATCACGCTGACGTTGATCTTCGCGCACCTCGGCACCTTCTCCGTACCGGCCATGGTCACGAACCCGGCCACCGGGGGGGCCAGCTATTTCCTGAACTAGGGGCCTGGCTGCGGCGCCCGGTTGCGGGGTAGCTATACGCGACATATCGTTTTGGGAAAGGGCCGGGACGGCTCGGAGGAGTGCAGATGGGATCCACGGACGACCTGCGTGTCGGGGATTCCGAGCGCCAGGCGGTTGCCGACGAGCTGCGCGAGCACTACGCCCAGGGCCGGCTCAATCTCGAGGAGTTCGAGCGGCGCCTGGACGCCGCGTTCGCGGCCAAGACCCGCGGTGACCTGGACAAGCTGATCAGCGACCTGCCGCATGCCAGCCCGGCCGGAACGCCGCTGCCGGCCTCGGGCGGCTGGCACCGGCACGGCGAGGGCGGCCCCCGCTTCGGGCCCGGCGGATTCGGCCAGGGCGAGCGGCGGCGGGCCCGGTTCGGCCGGATCACGACGCTCCTGGCGGCAGTCGCCAGCCTGGTGATCGTTTTCGAGGTCATGGCTGGCCTGAGCCTGAAGCTGCCGGGCCGGCTCGGCGCTCTGCTGGCAATCTTCGCCCTGATCCGGACGGTGCTGCGCTGGCTCGCGCGCGGGGTCCGCCGGATCTTCATGCGCTGACGGCCGACATCGGCCCGGCTCAGCCTCGTTCCCGGTATGAGCGTCAGCTGGCGGCCGGGGCCCGCTGCGGGACGACGAGGTAACGGAACGCTGCCGGCGCTGCCTCACTGTCGTCGTCCGGGGCGCCCGCCCACGTAATCAGCGCGGGCTTGGCCGGGCTGGTGAACTCAAGGCGGATGCGCCCCGCGCTGGCACCCCCGGGCTCGGCGACGTCCTGGACGTGAGCGCACATGGTCGCGGCGGCGAGCCCGTCGAGCAGGTAGTGCGGATTGAACGAGATCACCTGGTCGGCGCCGCTGTAGCGCACCGGGACCGACTCGACCGCCCGGGCCCGTCCGTCCGAGCGCGCCTCGATGACCGCCGTGGCGTCGCGGAACGTCAGCTGCACCGGAGTAGCGCGGTCGGCGACGAGCGAAACGCGGCGCACGGCGTCGGTGACCGCCCCGGCGGGCAGCTCGGCGCAGTGGCCGAACTCCGCCGGGAACCGCGCCTCGTACTTGAGGAACTCGCCGCCGATAAGGCGGGCGGTGAGTCGCCGGCCGGCGCCTTCAAAACTGATCATCCCGTCGGCCGGCCGGGTGACGCCGGATACCGGCTCGCCCTGCGCGGGCCCGCTGAACGCGATCGTGACCGGCACCCCCGGTCCCATGGTCCTCGCCATGTCGGCGAGAGTCCGTGCGGGCACGAGCGCAGCCGCCCGCAGGCCAGGGTCGGCCGGCTCCCACGTGATGCGCCTGACCGCGAGGCGGTAGCGGTCGGTGGCCGCCAGCGTGATCGTGTCGCCGTCGAAATCGAGGTTGACGCCCGTCAGCATCGGCAGCGTGTCATCACGGCTCGAGGACGGCACGACCTGAGCGGCCGCGGTCGCGAGCGCGCCGCCGTCGACGGTGCCGGCGATCTCCGGCAGCTCGGGCAGCTTCGGGTAGTCCTCGAACGCGACGGACACCAGGGCGAACTCGGCGCTGCCGCAGGTGAGCGTGATCATGTCAGCGGCCGAGGCCACCTCGACCGGCTCGGGCGGCAGGCTCTTGATGATCTCCGCCAGGAGCCGGCCGGGCACGAGTGCCGTACCCGGCTCGCCCACCTCGGCCGGGATGACTGCCCTGGCCGAGACCTCGTAGTCGAAGCAGGACAGGGTGAGCCCGTCCTCGCCGGCATGCACAAGCAAGCCGGACAGCACCGGCACTACCGGCCTGGTTGGCAGCGCCCTGGCCACCCAGGACACTGCCTCGCCCAGCACATCTCGCTCGACCCTGAACTTCACTGCGACCCTCCGCCCGACCCGCGGTATGACTCCGATCGTGGCACGAGGTGCCGACATTGCCCAACGGCGCGGACGGGCGGTGACCCGGAGCCGCGCTCGCTGGCGTCAGCTGACGAGTTCCGCCGGCACCGATGCGAGCGCCACCTCGATGGCCTTGGCCAGCTCACGGGCGGACTGGGCGGTGAGCTCGACCGCAACCCGCGCGCCAGGGCCGCGGCTCGGATTGAGGAAGTCGATGTTGAGCGTGTGCTCGGCCATCGCGTGCACGGGGTGGTCGAAGTAGACGGTGGCGTCGCTCAGCGCGAACCAGCCGCTCGCGCCCTTGCCGCTGCCGGTGATGCTGATCTGCTCTGTCTGGTACGTGCACATGCCAGCTCTCCTCAACCCGCCAGGTACTTGCCGTAGAAATCCCAGATCCGCTGCCATCCATCATTGACGGCTTCCGGGCGGTAGGACGGCCTGTCCACCGAGAAGAACGCGTGCCCCGCGCCCTCGTAGGTGTGAAACTCGTGCGGCTTGCCGAGTTCATCGAGCACCCTGTCCAGCTCGGCCGTCTCCGCGGGCGTCGGGAACTTGTCGTCAGCCCCGAACAGGCCGAGCAGCGGGCACGACAGGTCCTTGGCGAGCCCGATGATCGGGGTCACCTTGAGGGGCATGCCGTCGGGCGGGGTGTTCACGATGAAGGCGCCGTAGCAGTCGACGGCCGCGTCGAGCGGCAGGCTGCAGGCGGCCAGGAACGACTGCCGGCCGCCCGAGCAGTAGCCGATCACGCCGACCTTGCCGTTGGATGCCGCGAGGCCGCGAAGGTAGGTAGCGGCGCCGCCGACATCGCCGACGAGCCGCTCGTCGGGCACTCCGCCCTTGGCGCGTGCGGTCGCGGCGGCGTCGTCGGGGCTGGCGCCCGGCGCGTCACGGTAGTAGAGGTTCGGCATCAGGGCCGCGTAACCGTTGGCGGCGAACTTCCTGGTGATTTCCTTGGTCGATGAGTCGTAGCCGGGCATGTGGTGGATCACGACGACGCTGCCGCGAGAACTTACTCCGTCGTCGGGCACAGCCAGATAGGCCTCGATCTCGTCGCCGCCATGTCCGGTAATGCTGATGGTCTTGGCGGTAAGTCCCTCACTCATCCAGGTGTTCCCCTTTGCAAATGATCATGCACGTTTATGCAGGCCAGGTCCATCCTGCCAGCGCCTGACCCCGGCGTTTCCGCTGGAGTCGCCTAGAGCATTGAGTCATGATCGAAGCTGGTCAACGGCCGCTGGAGGCACGGCATATGAGTCCGGCAGCGATCGGCTTGATAATCATCTTCCTCGCCATCGGCTGCGCGCTCGGTTGGTATAGCCAGAAGACGACCGCGGCCCATGGCGACGTGAAGGTGGCCAAAACCAGGCTGGCCGGCGGCCGGCGCACCCGCTGGCGCAGCGGCGTCGCGGTACTGGTGGTCGGCGTGATCGTCTTCCTGGCGGTCAGGGACGTGCTGCACCCGCGCTAGGTACGCACCCGGCTCCCGCCCGAACCGGCGTCCGGGCCCAGCGGAATGTCAGCCCTCCCGCGGATACTGGCGTGATGAGCGAGAACACGGCTGGGGAGCACCGGGTACGCCGTCCCCGCCGCGCCGGAGGGGGCCGCCCCGCGGAAGCGGCACCCCCCGCCGCGAGCCCAATGGTTGAGTTGTATAAAGATTGACAGAGTCAACTGAGCCAGGATACTTTTGAGCTACTCAACGATTTAGTTACTCAGTAGTCTGCGCAGGGAGTCGGTCCGGATGACA
The DNA here is from genome assembly GCA_036758685.1 of Streptosporangiaceae bacterium. Lineage (GTDB taxonomy): Bacteria > Actinomycetota > Actinomycetes > Streptosporangiales > Streptosporangiaceae > JAJYUU01. The sequence goes on from DAIOWC010000168.1 coordinate 12,958, forward strand.
GGTCAGTCGCGGCGCGAGCAGTTGAACGCCGAGATCCTGGAGTGCGTGTCCGAGCTCATCGGGCGGGTCCTCAGGCACGGCGAGCAGCTCGCCCAGGGCCTCGGCATCCCCGCCCCCTTCATCAAGGCCCTGCACACCATGGACTGCCCGATGGCCATGAAGGAACTCGGGAAGCGGATGCACTGCGACCCTTCGTTCGTGACCCTCGTGGCCGACATGCTCGAGAAGCGCGGCCTGGCCCGGCGCGAGCCGCATCCGGCGGACCGGCGGGTCAAGAACATCGTGCTGACCGATGACGGCCTCAGCCTGAAGCACCGGCTGGAGTCCGAGATCACCGCCCGGATGCCCTGGAACCGCGTCCTGAACGACGACGAGCGCGAGCAACTGCTTGCCCTGATCCGCAAGATGCTTGCAGCGGACAACGACGGAGCGGACGCCGCCGGGGCGCCCGCCGGCGACTTGACCGAGTCCCTCCTGAAGGCGACCGGCATGGATCCGCTCGGCACTTTCAAGGACGTGCTCGTCTCCGGCATGCCAGAGCCCGCATCAGCTGCCACCTCACGCATCCCCCCGGCGAAAGACGGGGGAGGTGAATAGCGCTGTGAGCGAGCCACTGGTCAGCTAGACCTCGGCCTGCCATTCGACTAGCTCACCGCACGAACCCGCGTCCGGGCCCGCAGATCAAAGGCCCGGTCCCCAGACTGGCGCGCTGTGCTTGCGCGCACCAAATAAACAGCGCCCGTGGCGAACACGGAACGTAACTAAGGAGTCACACTCAGATGTCTGTCGGAACATCGGGCCGGCAACAGCCAGCCGGCGCGGCCGTCCTCGACGGCTCCGGCGCCGGACCAGGCGCCGCGCCGGCCCACCGCCGCCTCGGCCTGGCCCTCGTGGTCATCGCCGCAGCTCAGCTGATGGTGGTGCTCGACGCCACCATCGTGAACGTCGCACTCCCCCACATCCAGTCAGCGCTCGGCTTCTCCGGCTCTGGCCTCGAGTGGGTCGTGAACGCGTATGCCCTGACCTTCGGCGGCTTCCTGCTCCTTGGCGGCCGGGCCGGGGACATACTCGGCCGCCGGCGCGTCTTCATCGCCGGCATTGCCCTGTTCGCGCTGGCCTCGCTGGCTGGCGGACTCGCCACCAGCCAGGAGTGGCTGCTTACCGCCCGCACGATCCAGGGACTGGGCGCCGCGGTCGTGGCGCCGACAGCACTCTCCCTGATCACGACCACGTTCCCCGAAGGTCCGCGACGGAACCGGGCCATGGGCGTCTACGCGGCCATGAGCATCGGCGGTGCCGCCATCGGCCT
>DAIOWC010000169.1:0-14123 GCA_036758685.1 Streptosporangiaceae bacterium
GCGACTGGTACCGCTGGGGGCCGTACGTCAGCGAGCGGCAGTGGGGCACGGTCCGCGAGGACTACAGCCCCGACGGCGAGGCGTGGGATTACCTCCCGCACGACCACGCCCGCTCGCGCGCGTACCGCTGGGGCGAGGACGGCCTCGCCGGTTTCTGCGACATCGAGCAGCGGCTCTGCCTTGGCCTCGCGCTGTGGAACGGCCAGGACCCGATCCTCAAGGAGCGGCCGTTCGGGCTGACCGGCGCTCAGGGCAACCACGGCGAGGACGTCAAGGACTACTGGTGGTACCTGGACGCGCTGCCGAGCCACGCCTGGAACCGCTGGCGCTACCACTACCCGCAGGCCGCGTACCCGTATGAGGAGCTCATCGAGGAGAACGCGGCCAGGAACCGCCTCGAGCCCGAGTACGAGCTCATCGACACCGGCGTCTTCGACGACGACCGGTACTGGATCGTCGAGGTCCACTACGCGAAGGCCGGCCCCGACGACATCCTCATGACGGTCGAGGTGACCAACGCCGGGAAGGACCAGGCCGAGCTGCACGTGCTGCCGACCGCATGGTTCCGCAACACCTGGAGCTGGGACAACAACCAGGAACAGGAACGCCTCGAGCTCGCGGCCGGTCAGCCCGGTACCGCCGGTGCCGCCCGGGTCACGCTGACGCACCCGTTCGCCGGCGACATGGAACTGCTAGCCGGGGCCGGTCCGGACGGCACCGGCCCGAAGCCACTGTTCTGCGAGAACGAGACCAACGTGGCGCGGCTGTTCGGCGCCGAGCCGGTTACCCCGTTCCCCAAAGATGGCATCAACGACCACGTGGTCAGCGGCGCGGCCACCGTCAACCCGGCGCAGCGCGGATCCAAGTGCGCCTTCTGGTACCGGCTGACGCTCGCGGGCGGCGCGTCGGCGCAGCTGCGCGTGCGACTCCGGCAAGCCGCCGCCGCTGACTCAGGCGACGCCCTCGGCGCGGAGTTCGCCGCCATGAGCGCGCAGCGGCGGGCCGAGGCCGACGAGTTCTACGCCGACCTGACTCCGTCCGGGGCCAGCGCCGACGAGGCCATGATCATGCGGCAGGCGTTCGCCGGCATGCTGTGGTGCAAGCAGCTCTACTACTACGACGTCACGCGCTGGCTGGACGGCGACCCGGCGCAGCCAACCCCGCCCGCGAGCCGGCTCACCGGGCGCAACTGCCGCTGGCGCAGCTTCGACGCCTTCGACATCATGTCGATGCCGGACAAGTGGGAGTACCCCTGGTTCGCGGCCTGGGACCTGTCGTTTCACTGCGTGGCGCTCGCGCACGTGGACCCGGCGTTCGCCAAGTACCAGCTGATACTGCTGTGCCGGGAGTGGTTCCAGCATCCGGGCGGCGCGCTGCCGGCCTATGAGTGGGACTTCAGCGATGTGAACCCGCCCGTCCAGGCGTGGGCCGCCCTGGAGGTATTCGCCGTCGACGGCGGGCGCGACTTCGACTTCCTCAGCCGCGTGTTCGACAAGCTGCTGGTGAACTTCACCTGGTGGGTGAACCGAGAGGACGCCGAGGGCAACGACTTGTTCGAGGGCGGCTTCCTCGGCCTGGACAACATCGGCCCGATCGACCGCTCGCACCTGCCCGTCGGGGGCATCCTCGAGCAGGCGGACGCCACCGGCTGGATGGGCTTCTACGCGATGGCGATGGCCACGATCGCGGAGATCCTGGGCCGCACCGGTCACCGGCCCGCCACCGATCTGGTGCTGAAGTTCGTCGAGCACTTCGCCGCGATCAAGCGGGCGCTCGACGACCGCGGGCTGTGGGACGAGACCGACGGGCTGTACTACGACCGGCTGATCACGCCCGACGGCCAGCAGATACCGGTCAAGGTCAGGTCCACCGTCGCCATCTTGCCCGCGCTGGCGATCACCGTGGTGGACCAGGACACGATCAACCTCGCGCTCACGGTCGGCAAGCGGTTCGCCGACATGCTGGCCGAGCGCGGCATCACCGGGAACGGCAGTATTTCCGGCGAAGACGACAGCATGCTGCGCGGCCAGGCAGGCGACCAGCGGCTGCTGCTCAGCCTCGTCGGGCCGGACCAGCTCCGGCGGCTGCTGACCGCGCTGCTGAACGAGGCCGAGTTCCTGTCTCCGCACGGCCTGCGGGCACTGTCGGCCTGGCACCGCGATCACCCGTACACGATCGACATCGAGGGCTACCGGGCCAGCATCGACTACGAGCCCGCGGAGTCGACCACGCCGCTGTTCGGCGGCAACTCGAACTGGCGCGGGCCGGTCTGGTTCCCGACGAATTACCTGGTGATCAGCGCGCTGGAGCGCTACCACCGGTTCTTCGGGAACGAGTTCACGGTCGAGTACCCGACGGGCTCGGGCCGCCAGCAGACCCTCGGCGAGATCGCTACCGATCTCCAGGACCGGCTCATCTCAATCTTCACGGCCGGGCCGGACGGGCGCCGGCGCTGCTTCGGCGGCGTCGAACTGCTCGGCGATCCGGCGTGGCGGGACAACCTGGTATTCAGCGAGTACTTCAACGGGGATAACGGCGCGGGCCTCGGCGCCTCCCATCAGACCGGCTGGACCGGGCTGATCGCCGATGTAATCCGCCGCCGGCACGGCGGCGTGCCCTCTCTCGGCGAGGCGCTGGCGGACGTTCTCGGCCGGGTCTAGATATCGTTGGATCATGAGCCTTGATGGAGATTACGCGCCGAGCCCTTCGCAGTGGGTCCGCGACCAGGTCGCCGAGTACGAGTCGTCGGGCGGTCAGTCCGGCACCACACTGCGCGAGACCGGCCTGCCCGTGGTGATCGTCACGAGCAAGGGCAACAAGACCGGCAAGATCCGCAAGACGCCGCTCATGCGGGTGGAGCACGACGGCGAGTACCTGCTGGTCGCCTCGCAGGGCGGCGCGCCCAAGAACCCGGTCTGGTACTACAACCTCAAGGCCGACCCGGACACCGTCACCCTCCAGGACGGGCCGGACCGGTTCGAGGTCAGCGTCCGCGAACTGAGCGGCGATGAGCGGGCGCAGTGGTGGGACCGGGCGGTAGCCGCGTTCCCGCCCTATGCGGATTACCAGCGCAAGACGGAGCGGACGATCCCGGTCTTCCTGGCAGCCCGCCGGGCCTAGCGGTGCACAGCCGGCAGTACGACATCGACGTGCTGGCCGCGCCCTCGCGGCGGCCCGTGCCGCCGCCCCGGGTACCGGCCGAGCCCGGCCTGGTGGTCGAGGACGGGGCGGCCGAGTTCTGCGGCGCGGTCATCGCCTGCGAGCGGGACGCCGTCATGCTCGAGGACCGGTTCGGGCGGCGGCGCATGTTCCCGCTGACCGGGACGTTCCTGCTGGAGGGCCAGCGGGTCACGCTGGTGCGGCCAGCCCCGGCCGACTCGCCGGGTCCGGCCGCCGCGCGCACGGCCTCGGGATCGGTCGCCGCGCCGCGCAGCCGCGCGAAGGTCGCCAAGGCGAGCCGGATCTTCGTCGAAGGCCGTCACGACGCCGAGCTCGTCGAGAAGGTCTGGGGCGACGACCTGCGCGATGTCGGCGTGGTGGTCGAGTACCTCGGCGGCATCGATGACCTGCCGGCGATCGTCGCCGACTTCGCCCCGGACGACAGCAGGCGGCTGGGCGTCCTCGTCGACCACCTGGTCACCGGCTCGAAGGAGAGCCGCATCGCGGCGCAGGTCACGTCGCCGCACGTGCTGATCGTGGGTCACCCGTTCATCGACGTGTGGGCCACCGTGAAGCCGGCCGCGCTCGGCATCCCCGGCTGGCCGCAGGTGCCGCGCGGCGTCGACTGGAAGGAGGGCGTCCTGCGGGCCCTCGGCTGGCCCGCGGACGTGCCCGCCGCCTGGCAGCGCATCCTCGCCGGCGTCGGGTCGTTCACCGACCTGGAGCCGGAGTTCCTCGGCCGGGTCGAGGAGCTGATCGACTTCGTGACCGCGCCCGGCAGCCGCTAGCCGCCCACCAGGGACGCGAAGATCTCCCTCACTTCCGCGGGCTCGAGCTCACAGGTCGCGTCGCCCACGGACAACTCGATCCGCTGGACGGCCGTGTCGCCGGTCGGCATGACCGCCGGCCTGACCCAGATGGCGCGGTCCCGTGCGAGCTGCTTGGCGGCCTCGGCGTAAGCCTCCGCGCTCACCCGCAGCAGCAGGTGCATCATCGGCACGTGCGGAGGGTCGGGAACGACGCTGACGCGGGGCTGATCGGCCAGGGCGGCCGCAATCGCCCTGGCGTGGTCGAGATAGCCGGCGAAGCGCGGCAGCCTGAGCGCGAGGCAGGTCCTGGCCGAGGCGGCACTCGGCCACAGGTCGTACAGCGTGCCGCCCATCCGGCGCCGCCACTCGCGGACCTCGCCGATGATGTCCTCGGGGCCGGCGACGCAGCAGCCGGCCAGGGCCCCGATGCCCTTGTAGAACGAGACGTAGACGGTGTCGAAGATGGCCGCGATCTCGGCCGGGCGGCGCTGGTAGCCCGCTGCCGACTCCCACAGCCGGGCTCCGTCCAGGTGGGCCGCCGCGCCGCGGTCACGGGCCCAGGCGACCTGCGCCTCCAGGTCGGCCCAGTCCGGCTGCTGGCCGCCGAGGTCGCGCTGCGGGAGCTCGATCAGCAGCGCGGCCGGCGCCTCGGCGATCTCAGTCAGGTCGTCCATCGTCATCAGCCGGCTGGGGTTCCCGGCCGGGCGGCCGATCAGGCCGTGCAGGCGCTGATAGGCCTGCTCCTCGTGCCGTTCCAGATGGCACATGGGATGGAACACGACGGTCCGCCGGCCCCGCCGGTCCGCGTGCACCCGGAGCACGGCCTGCTGGCCCATGACACCGCTCGGGACGAACACCGCGGCGGGCTTGCCCAGCAGCCCGGCCACCTCCTGCTCGAGCTCGGCGACCACGCCGCCCTCACCGTAGGTATCAGGTCGCGTGTCGGGCGGGATCGTCGCCAGCATGGCGGCTGCGGTCTCCTGACCGTGGCCCTGCAGGAACCTCGTGCAGCCCTCGCGCAGAGCGCGGAGCTCATCGTCGTCGTCAGCCATCTGCCCGCCTTCGTGCCCGGATCATCACTCTTGGGACAATTCAACTGATCATGTTGCAAGATTTATACAGACCTAAGTACTACCGTTTAGTAGGACTAATCATTACAGTCGCATCTGACCACACAGCCTCGCTACTCGCTCTCCGGGGGATCCAGTTGCGGCGTCGCCAGCCTTTATTGCCCACCTCGGTAGCACGTGGACGAAGAGCGGACGGCCATATCTGCGCCTATACGAGGGGAACGCTCATGCCACGTCGACATCTGTCCAGGCTGGCGGCTGGTCTAGCCGCCGCCGCGTGCGTCATCGGGATACCGGCCGCGGCAGCGGCCAGCCCGGCTGCCGGGACCATCAACATCACCTTCGCGGGCAACCCGTCGTCCAGCGAGCCGACGGTCCTCCAGGTCGACGCCAACGCGACTACCGCCATCAGCTCGCTGACCGCCTCGCTGCTGTCGGCCCCGGGCGGGACCGACGTCTACGACGTCACCGACCTGACGCTCGCGTCCGGTTCGACGACGGACGGGATTTGGACGGCGACGCTGCCCGCGGGCACCGTTCCGGCCGGCACCTACACCGTCAGCGTGAGCGCGACCGACACCGGCGGCGACTCGCTTACGGTTCCTGATGCTGGGTCGTTCGCCTTTCTTGACCAGCCGACCCTGACCGCGACGATGACCTCGCCGGCGGTCACCTACCAGGACCAGACCGTGGACCTCAGCGGCCAGCTCACCGCGACCCCGGCCGGCGGCGGCACCACGATCGACGAAGGCGGCGTACCGATTTATTACTCGACCGGCTCCTCGACGGCGAAGCTGTTCACGACCACCGGGAGCGACGGCACGTTCTCGGGCTCGATACCGTACTCGCCCAGCGGCGCGTACACCCTGACCGCAAGCGCCAGCTCCACGATGGCCGCCGCGAGCACCACGATCTACATCGAGTCCTTTATTGAATCGACGCTCGTGCGGATGTCGGTCAGCCCCGCGCGCCTTAGCTACGGCCAGCACACGGTCGTGCATGGCGTCGCGACGTACCAGGACTTCTCGACGAGCAAGAACGAGCCGCTGGCAGACTCTGAGATCCAGATCTACGAGGGCGGAGTCGAGCTGCCATCGGTCACGACAAACTCGGCCGGCGACTTCAGCACGACCATCCCGGCCACCTACGGCGACCTGGTGCAGGTCAACGCAGGCATCTCGCCCCTGCTGACCGAGTCGTCGGCCTTCGCGTATCTGAAGATTCTCAAGCTGCCGCTGGCGGCGAAGACCTTCACGGCCAAGATCGAAGGCAACGGCGGCGTCGCCAGCAGCCTCTGCCTGAAGGTCAATACGAAGTACGTGCTGAACTTCGGCGCGCCGACGATGGGCAAGATCGAGCTGGAGTACGCGCCCCGGCGCCAAGGCCCGTGGAAGAAGCTGGGCTTCCTCACCAACGCCGGTTACGGCGTCGGGTCCTGCTCTGGGTACAACGTCGCCTACTACAGTGACACCCTGAATGGCCTGAACGACCTGATTCCCGGCCGGCTGATCAGTGCCTATTACCGGGTCTACTACGGCGGCAGTTCAGCCTTCACCCGATTCACGAGCAAGCTGGCGCACTCGGCGATAGGCCGGAGCCGGATTACGTCCTTTAACGTGAGCCCGCGCAGCGTCTACGACGGCGACCATTTCAAGATCACCGGCCGCCTGGAGCACCTCGGCCGTTCCTGGTCCGCCTACGGCCACCGGGTGGTCGACATCCTGGCCAGAGTGCCCGGCACGGGCTGGAGCCTGTTCGAGTCCGCCCGCACGAACAGCCGAGGCTCCTTCACCGCCACCGGCGTGGCGCTGTCCGGGCGAGGCGTCGTCGACTTCAAGGTCCTCTATCCGGGTGACAGCCATTACCTCTGGTCACAGACCGGGCAGATCAGCGTGTCCTTCAACGGCGGTGCCGTCCACCGTGCCCGGATGGCGAGCATCGGGCTCGGCGGCTATCTGCGCGTCACGCTGGGGCGGGCAAGCCTGCCCCGGCTGGTCCCGCTTCAGGGATAGCTGCCGGTAAACGGCGGCGGGGCCAGGCGGACCGACCCGGCGGCCCCGCCGTCGTTTATCAAAGTTTCATAAGCAAAAACAGATCATCTGCCCGTGAGGTCTGGCACTTCGCTAATGTCCTGACTAGGCTATTCGATTTCCCGTGCTACTTCCGGGGGGGACCCGCGAATGTCACGTCTTCTGTCCCGTCGGCGACTCGCCGTCGTCGCCGCCATCGGCGTGCTCGTGACGCTGACCGCGGCCATCTGGCTGCCGTCGATGGCCAGGGCCGCGAGCAACATCACGGTCATCTCGGCCGGACCCGACGCCAGCGGTGACCCCTACGACCTGACGGTCGTCATGGACGATGCGAACGGCCTGCCGATCACCTCGATGACCGCGCACGTCTTCGACGACAACAGCAATGACGTGGCCGATCCGGCCATGACCTGCACGGGCTCCGACCCCACCGACCAGACCTGCACGCCGAACGAGGCCATCCCGGAGGCTGATCTCCCGGCCGGCACCTACACGGTCACGGTCGACGCCACCGACGCCGACGAGAGCCCAACCGGTCTCGCGGCCCCGTCCCCGTTCTCGTTCTCCTACACCACGACCATGACCGTGGTCGCCAGCCCGACCTTCGTCACCGAGGGCTCACAGAGCGTCACCTTTACCGGCAGCGTGACCGGCGAGGCACCGGGCGGCACCGGGCCGAGCCCGATCTCGGGCGCCGCTGTTGACCTCAGCATCTCCAGCGGCCCGCCCAATCAGGTAGCGACCACCGACGGCAGCGGCAACTTCAGCACAACGGTGTCGGACATCCAGTCGAACGCCGACTACAACTTCAGCGTCGCGGGCAGTACCACCGGGCTGGAGTACTCGCCGACGAGCCAGGACATCACGGTCGACGCCCAGCAGTCGGCCACCTCGGTCAGCGTCCAGGCCACCCCCACCGCCGTCACGCAGGGGCAGCAGGACGTCGTCTTCACCGGCACCGTGACGGCGGTTCAGCCGGGAATGGGAAATACCGTCCCGGTGACCAACGCCCCGGTGAGCCTCAGCATCTCCGGCGGGTCGCCGATCTCAGTCGGCAACACCGATGGCAGCGGCGACTTCAGCTACACCGCCTCGGACGTCACGGCCAACGCCGACTACAACTTCAGCGTGACCGGAACGCCGATGTACACCGTCGGCAACTCCGACATCACGGTGGACGTGAACCAGGCGACGACCGATCTGTCAGTTACTGCCAGTCCGGCCACGGTCACGCAGGGTGCTACCACTGTGACGTTCACGGGTACGGCCGAGGCGGTCCCGCCGACGCCGCCGGGCGGGTCCAGCTCGCCCCTGCCGAGCGGTACCACGATCAACGTCACCCTTCCGGATGGCAGCCCGGACACGGCCACGGTCGGGTCCGACGGCACGTTCTCGTACACCGCCACCAACGTGACCGGGGCGACCAACGCCTTCACCTTCGCCGTCGCGGGCACGAACCTGTACTCGTCGGACTCGACCACGGTGACGGTCGACGCCGCGCCCGCGGCGACCACCGTCGCGGTGACGCCGACCACCACCACGGTCACGAATGGCTCGACGAGCGTGACGTTCAACGGGACTGTGACCACGGCCGCCCCGCCCGGCATCTCCCAGCCGCCGGTGGTGGCCGGCGCCCAGGTCTATCTGAACGGATCGCCCCTGTCGGGTGTGACCACCGACGCCAGCGGCGACTTCAGCTACACCACCGACGTCACGCAGACCTCGACCTTCAGCTTCAGCGTGCCCGCGGGGGTCCTTTACCAGGCGAGCCCGAACGACAACGTCACGATCACCGCCAACGCGGCGGCGACGACGATCACGGCCACCGCTACCACCACCGTCAATCCCGGCATGCCTGAGGTCTCCGAGGGCTACACGACCGTGAGCTTCTCGGGCTCAGCCACCGCAGGCGGCAGCCCGGTGTCCGGGGCGCAGGTCGACCTGAACGGATCGGCCCTGTCGGGGGTGACCACCGACGCCAGCGGCGACTTCAGCTACTCGACCACCGCGACGCAGACGACCACGTTCAGCTTCAGCGTGCCCGCAACGCCCCTGTACACCCAGCCGACCGCGGCCAGCGTGACGGTCACCGCCGTCCAGGCAACCACCAACCTTACGGTCACGGCCAGTCCCGACAAGGTCGGTATTGGCTCTCAGACCGTGACGTTTACCGGCAGCCTCACCGCCACCCCCTCGGGGGCGAAGACCGTCGGCGTGCCCGGCGCCACGATCGACCTGAACGGGACGGCCCTGCCGGGCACGACCGACGCCAACGGCAACTTCTCCTACACGCTGGACAACGCGTCCCCGGCCGATTACACCTTCACCACGCCCAGCGAGGTCCTCTACACGGCCGGCTCCGACACCGTCCCGGTGGGTATCAACCAGGCCCATACGAATCTGACGGTCACCTCAAGCAGAGCCACCGTGACCGAGGGCGCGACGACCGTCACGTTCTCCGGCACGCTGACCGGGGCGGTGCCCGGCGTTACCACCCAGTCACCCATCGGCAGCGCCCCGATCGACCTGGCCATCGGCAAGGGCAAGAGCGCCAAGGTGGCCACAACCAATTCCGCGGGCGACTTCAGCGCTACGGTCAGCGGCATCTCGGACACCACCGACTACAACTTCAGCCTCACCAGCACCAGCAACTACGCCGCCGCAACGTACGTCGTCTCGATCACGGCCATCCCGGCGAGGACCTCGATCATCGGCCTCTCGCTGTCGCCGCCGCGGCTGAAGTACGGCCAGAAGACGACGCTCAAGGGCACGGTCAGATACCTGTACGGCAAGACCTGGAGGACCCTGGGCGGCGTCAAGGTTCACCTGAGGGTGGGCACCTCCACGCTGCGTGCGGTCAACAGCGCGCGGAGCGGATCCTTCTCCGCCGTCCTGCCGAGCAAGTCCGGTCCGGCGTGGAGTGCGGCGGTGAGCGCCAGCCCGCTGATCCACGCGGTCACGGCGAACGGCAATCTGACGGTGGCAGTGCCGCTCAAGATCACGGCGTTCTCAGCCTCGCTGAACGTGCTCGCGAACGTCGGAGCCTCCGGCTGCCTGCAGGTCACGGTGCCGGACTACCGCGGTCCGCAGACAGCGGTCGAGATCCAGTACGCCAGTAACCCGCGGGGCCACTGGACCGAACTGGGGACGATCCGGCTGCACAACGTCGTGCACGCCTCCGCCGCCTGCCGCCGGTCCAGCCAGGCCTACTTCTCGGGCAGTCTGCACGCCAAGCTCGCCAACGCTTACTACCGCGCCTATTTCCCCGGCAATCCTGACTATGTGTCCGCGCTCAGCGGCTCCATCCACAGCGCACGGACTGCGACCAAGATCTCGTCGTTCAGCCTCAGCCCGCGTACGGTCAAGTACAAGCAGGTCGTCACGATCACCGGCCGGCTGTGGCGGGACACGAGCAAGGGATGGGCGCCCTACGGCAACCGGCTGATCGAGTTCTTTTACACCCAGAAGGGCACGAAGTTCACGCGGCCGCTCGGCACGACGCACACGAACTCGGGCGGCTACTTCAAGCAGCAGGCCCAGGGCGGCTCGGGCAACTTCATCGCGGTCATTCAGGCCGTATATCCCGGTAGCTCGACCGACCTCGAAGCGGCCAGCCCCGTCATCGACCTGCGCATCGACAACGGCAAGGAAGTCCCCTAAGAGGCGAGCGCGGCGTCCAGCATCGTCGCCCACTGGGCGATGACGCGGTCCCGCCGCTTCGAGTCGTCGGCGAGCGTGTCGGCCAGGCCCAGGCCCCGGGCCAGATCGAGGGTGGCCTGCACCGCCTCGTGCACGCCCGCTGCGGACTCATCCGCGGCGAGCAGCTCGATCGCGGCCCGGTGGGCCTCGCGGCCGAGCCGCGCCTCAAGCGGCAGGACCTGCCGGCGCAGGACCGGGCTCGCCGCGGCCGCGGCCCAGACCTGCAGTGCGGCCCGGAACAGCGGCCCGGTATACAGCCGCACCAGCAGGCCCACGACATCGCGGGTCCTGGTCGCCGATCCGGCGGGCAGCCGCGCCGCCTCGCTGCGGATCTCGGCGAGCCTGACCTCGGCCATGTGCTCGAGCGCCGCGGTGAACAAGTCCTCCCTGGTCGGGAAGTAGTGCTGCGTCGCGCCCCGCGACACGCCCGCCCGCTCCGCGACCACGGCCACCGTCGCGCCGGCCCAGCCGAGCTCGGCCAGGCAGGTCACGGCGGACTCCAGCAGCCGCGCCCGGGTCAGGCGGCCACGGTCCTGCTGGGGTTCGCGCACGGTGTCAGCTCGCGTACCGTGTCAGCCGGCCGCCCAGGACGGCGGCCTCTTCTCCAGAAACGAGGCCATGCCCTCGCGCGCCTCGTCCGACGCGAACAGCCGCGCGGACTGCTCGGCCAGAGCCCCGGCCCTGGCCTCGAAGCCGTCAAGCAGCGCAGCGGTCAGGAGCGGCTTGGTCTCGCGCAGCCCCTGCGGCGAGCACAGCCGCAGGGCGTCAAGCACCGCGAGCGTGCCCGCGTCGATGTCATCGACGGCCTCGGTAATCAGCCCGATCCTGGCCGCGGTGGCGGCGTCAAAGGTCTCGCCGGTCAGGTAGTAGCGGCTCGCCGCCCGCGGATCCAGCCGTGGCAGCGTCGTCAGCGAGATCATCGCCGGCGCCAGCCCGAGCTTGACCTCCGAGAACGCGAACGTCGACGCCGGCCCGGCCAGCACGATGTCGCAGGCGCCGACGAGTCCGAGCCCGCCGGCCCGCACGTGGCCGTCGATGCTGCCGACCACGGGCTTGGCCAGGGCCACGATGTGCCTGAGCAGGGCCAGCACCCGCGTGGTGCCCTCCTTCATGCCGCCCTGCCTGGCCTCGCTCAGGTCGGCACCAGCGCAGAACGTCGTCCCCGTGTGCGTCAGCTCGACCGCGCGCACCGCCTCATCCGCCGCGGCGGCGGCCAGCGCACTGGTGACCTGCTCGACGAGCGCGGCGGACAGCGCGTTCCGGTTCCTGGGCGAGTCGAGCGCGATCCTGGCGATCCCCCGCTCGGTGGAGTACTGCACGAGTTCGTCGGCCATCGCGTGCCTCTCGGTGTTTGCAATACGTCTCAGTAGGACTTCGGCAACCCGAGCGAGTGCTGGGCCACGAAGTTGAGGATCATCTCCCGGCTGACCGGCGCGATCCGGGTAGTCCGGACGCTGGCCAGCATCGCCGCGAGCCCGAACTCGGCGGTCATGCTGCTGCCGCCCAGCGTCTGAATCGCCTGGTCCACGGCGCGGACGCTGGCCTCGGCGGCGGCGTACTTGGCCATGTTCGCGGCCTCGCCGGCGCCCATATCGTCCCCCGAGTCGTAGAGCACCGCGGCCTTCTGCATCATCAGCCGGGCGAGCTCCAGCTCGATCTTTACCTGGGCCAGCGGATGCGCGACGCCCTGGTGGGCGCCGATCGGCACGTCCCAGACCTGCCGCTCGCGGGCATACCCGACGGCCTTGCCCAGGGCGTACCGGCCGGAGCCGAGCGCCAGCGCCGAGGCCATGATGCGCTCTGGGTTCAGGCCGGCGAACAGCTGCATGAGGGCCGCGCCCTCCTCGCCGATCAGCGCATCGGCGGGCAGCCGCACATCGTCCAGGAACAGCAGGTACTGCTTCTCCGGCGCGACGATGTCCATCTCAAGGGTCCGGTAGGTGAAGCCGGGCGTGTCGGTCGGCACCGCGAACAGAGCCGGCCGCAGCTTGCCGGTCTTGGCGTCGGCGGTGCGCCCGACGATCAGCACCGCCTCGGCCTCGTCCACCCCGGAAATGAAGATCTTGCGGCCGTTCAGGACCCAGGTGTCGCCGTCGCGGCTCGCGACGGTCGTCAGCTTGTGCGAGTTCGAGCCGGCGTCGGGCTCGGTGATCCCGAACGCCATGATCGACGACCCGCTGGCCAGCCTCGGCAGCCAGTACTCCTTCTGCGCGTCGGTGCCGAACCTGGCGATGATCGTCCCGCAGATCGCCGGCGACACGACCATGAGCAGCAGCCCGCAGCCGGCGGCGGCGAGCTCCTCCAGCACGATCGCGAGCTCATACAGGCCGGCCCCGCCGCCGCCGTACTCCTCGGGCAGGTTGACGCCGATGAAGCCGAGCTTGCCCGCGTCCTGCCACAGCTCGGTTAGCCGCCCGCCGCTGCGGGCCTGCTTCATGAAGTAGGCGTAGCCGTACCGGTTGCCGAGCTCAGCCACCGCCGCCCGCAGCGCGCGCTGCTCGTCGGTCTCGGTGAAGTTCACTGGGCGTCCTCCTCGGGCTTGACCACGGCGAGCACGCTGCCCACCTCGACCTGCTGGCCGGCGGCGACCGGCAGCTCGGCCAGGATCCCGGCCGCGGGCGCGGCGATCACGTGCTCCATCTTCATGGCCTCCAGATACAGCAGCGCCTGGCCGGCGGTGACCTGGTCGCCCACCGCGGCCACGGTCCTGACCACGGTGCCCGGCATCGGCGCGAGCAGTGACCCGGCCGCGACCTGGGCCGCGGGGTCGGCGAACCGCGGCTGGCGGACGAGCGTCACCGGGCCGAGCGCGGAGTCGACGCACACGAGATCGTCGTACGTCGCGACCTCGAACTCGCGGCGGACGCCTGCGACCTCCAGCACGACCAGGCCCGGGCTCATCGAGGCCAGCCGCACGTCCGCCCGGCCCGTGACCGTGAGACCGGACCGGTCGATCCGGTAGGCGACGTCGTGCCCGGCGTAGCTGACGCGCTGGGGCTGCGAGGGCACGTTCCGCCAGCCCGCCGGAAGGCCGCCGAGGACACGCGCCCGCCGCTGGCTCGCGGCGGCGCCGGCCAGTGCCGCCGCGATGGCCGAGATATCGGCGGCCTCGGCGGTCGCGAGCGGCGCCGCGAGCTGCCCGAGGCCGTGGGTGCCGAAGAACGCGGTGTCGGTCTGGCCGGCGCGGAAGGCCGGGTGCCGCAGGACGCGGACCAGCAGATCCCGGTTCGTGGTCAGGCCGTGGATGCGCGCGGTCGCCAGGGCGCGCGACAGCACCGCCGCCGCCTGATCGCGGTCGTCCGCCCAGGCGATGACCTTGGCCAGCATCGGGTCGTAGAACACGCTGACCTGGCTGC
>DAIOWC010000170.1:0-14051 GCA_036758685.1 Streptosporangiaceae bacterium
GTCCGCCCGGACTTCTGGGAACTCGTCGACTACGCCACGGCCCATCACGTCGGCGTCAAGTTCTCCACGAACGGCGTCAAGATCACCCCCGACGTCGCCGCCAGGCTGGCCGGCAGCGACTACATCGACGTGCAGATCTCGCTGGACGGCGCGACCGCCGAGGTCAACGACGCGGTCCGCGGCCCCGGCTCGTATGCGACCGCGCTGCGCGCCATGCGGCATCTGGCTGACGCCGGATTCCGGGGCTTCAAGATCTCGGTGGTGATGACCAGGCAGAACGTCGGCCAGCTGGACGCCTTCAAGGAGATCGCCGACCGGTTCGGCGCGCAGCTGCGGATCACCAGGCTGCGGCCGTCGGGCCGCGGGGCCGATGTCTGGGACGAGCTGCACCCGACGGCCGGCCAGCAGCGCCAGCTCTACGACTGGCTGCTGGCGCACGGCGAGAGCGTGCTGACCGGCGACTCGTTCTTCCACCTGGCCGGTTACGGCGAGGGCCTGCCCGGCCTGAACATGTGCGGTGCCGGGCGCGTCGTCTGCCTGATTGACCCGGTCGGGGACGTATACGCATGCCCGTTTGCCATCCACGACGCGTTCCTGGCGGGCAGCGTCCGTGACCGCGGCGGGTTCGCGGAGGTATGGCAGAGCTCCGAGCTCTTCGGCCGGCTGCGCGGCGAGCAATCGGGCGGGGCGTGCACGTCGTGCTCGGCCTTTGATGCCTGCCAGGGCGGCTGCATGGCGGCCAAGTTCTTCACGGGCCTGCCGCTCGACGGCCCAGACCCCGAGTGCGTGCGCGGTCACGGCGAGCGGGCGCTGGCGACCGCCGGTTACGGTCCGGTTCCGCGGCCGTCCGGCGACCATTCCCATCGGGGTCGCCCGCACGGTCGGCCGGTCCCGGTCACGATCGGGATGGGCCCGCCCGGCGCCGAGCTCGTCCAGCGCGGCGTGCCCGACCGGGCCTGCGACCAGAGTCCGCTGGCCGGCTTCCGGCCGTCCGCGGCCGGGTAGCAAAGCGCAGATGTACCTCACCGATAGTTCGCGGTGACCGGGGCCGGCCGCGTGGCGATCGTCACCGGTGCCGCCCGCGGCATCGGTGCCGCGACCGTGCGCGCGCTCGCCGCCGACGGCTGGTCGGTGCTGGCGGTGGACCGCGCGGCCGATGATCCGGCGCTCCCCTACCCGCTGGCCGGAGGCGCGGATCTGGCCGCGGTCACGCAGGAGGCCGCGAAGCTGGCGAGCGGGCCCGGGCGGGTGGCCGCCTGCACCGCGGACGTGCGCGACCAGGCGGCACTGGCCGGTGCGGTGGCCGACGCCGAGCAGAGGTGGGGCGGGCTGGATGCCGCCATCGCGTGCGCGGGCGTCATCGCCGGGGGGCGGCGCCAGTGGGACGTGCCCCCCGAGCAGGAACAGGCGGTGCTCGACGTCGACCTTGGCGGCGTTCTCAACCTGGCCAGGGCCGCGGTGCCGGCCCTGCTGCGCCGGCCCGAGCCGCGCAGCGGCAGGTTCCTGGCCGTGGCCTCCGCCGCGGCCACGAGAGGTCTGCCGATGCTCGCCGCGTACTGCGCCGCGAAGGCGGGCGTGGCCGGGCTGATCCGAGCGCTGGGGGTCGAGCTCGGCCCGACCGGCGTCACCGCCAACGCGGTCAGTCCGGGCTCGACCGATACCGCGATGCTGGCCGAGAGCGCGCGGTTGTACGGGCTGCCGGGCCCGGCGGACTTCGCCAGCTCGCAGCCCGCCGGACGGTTGCTTGCCCCGGAGGAGATCGCGGCCGTGCTGGCGTTCCTGGCCGGACCGGCTAGCGGCGGCATGACCGGCGCCGTCGTTCCGGTGGATGGCGGGCTGGCGCTGTGACCGCGGAGCGGTCCCAAGCGGGCGGGGCCGACCCGCCGCTGCCCGCCGGTTTCCGCATCGAGCTGGACCCCGATACCCGGCAGCTGACCGAGGCGATCCTGTTCGGCGGCTCCCCGGCGAGGGCCATGAAGCTGTCCGCCGCGGGCTGCCGGGCGCTCGGCGAGCTGCGGGCCGGCCCGGTGCGATCGGCGGCTGCCGGGGTGCTGGCCAGGCGCCTGACCGACGCCGGGCTCGCGCACCCGCGCCCGCCGGCCGCACCCGCATCCGCCGCGGACGTCACCGTCCTGATCCCGGTACGCGACCGGACCAGGATGCTGGACCAGTGCCTGACCGCGCTCGGCCCGGCCTATCCGGTGATCGTGGTGGACGACGGCTCGGCCGACCCGGACGGGGTCGCCGCGGTGGTCGCCCGCCACCACGCGACCCTGGTGCGCAGGCAGGCCAGCGGCGGCCCCGGGATGGCCCGCAACGACGGGCTGGCCGACATCGGCAGCGAGCTGGTCGCGTTCCTGGACAGTGACTGCGCGCCCCCGCCCGGCTGGATCGACCGCCTCGCCGCGCACCTGGCGGACCCGCTGGTCGGCGCCGTCGCCCCGCGCGTGGTCGGGGCGCCGGGCGGCGCCTGCCCGCAGACCGCCGCCGGCCGGTACGAGGAAGCATGCGGCAGCCTGGACCTCGGGCCGCGCGAGGCCCGGGTCGTGCCGGGCAGCCGGGTGGCCTACGTGCCCACCGCGGCCCTCCTGGTCCGCCGGGCGGCGCTGGAGGCGGCGGCCGGCGGCCGGCCGGTGTTCGATGCGGCGCTGCGCTACGGCGAGGACGTCGACCTCATCTGGCGGATGCACGATTCCGGCTGGCGGATCCGGTACGAGCCCGCCGTCCGGGTGGCGCACCGCGGCCCGCAGAGCTGGGCGGACCTGCTCGCCCGGCGGTTCCGGTACGGGACGTCCGGGGCCCCGCTGGCCCGCCGCCATCCGGGCCGGCTCGCGCCGCTTGTGCTTCAGCCCTGGCCGGCCCTGACGGTGGCCGCCATCCTGGCCCGGCGGCCGGTGGCCGCCGCGGCGGCCGCGACGGCGGGCTGGCTGACGCTCAGGAATACGGTCCGCAGCGCGGGGCTGCCCGCTGGCGGCGTGGCGGCCGCGACGGCGACCGCGGTCCGCCAGACGGGGCTCGGCATCGGCCGGTACGCGACGCAGTTCGCCGCGCCCGCGCTCGCCGTCGCCCTGACGGCCCGCGGGCGCCGCGTGCGGGCAGCGGCGCTATCGCTGCTGCTCGCGCCGGCCATCGATGCCTACCAGCGGCGCAAGCCGGGCCTGGACCCGGTCCGGTTCGGGCTGGCGCACATCGCCGACGACATCGCCTATGGCGCGGGCGTCTGGGCAGGCTGCGCCCGCGAGCGGACACTGGCCCCGGTGACTCCCCTCATCGCCTGGCGGCCGCTGCGCGTGACGAGCCCTGGCAACCTCGAAAGGAACGCCCCCGATGGCCAGCACCTGGTTTGAGTCGATAGCCGAGGCCCAGCGCCGCGCGAAGAAACGGCTGCCAGCCTCGGTCTACGCCGCGCTGCTGGCGGGCGCCGAGCGCGGTCAGACGCTGGCCGACAATGTGGCGGCCTTCGCGGAGCCTGGCTTCGCCCCGCACGTCGCGGGTCATTCCGCGCAGCGCGACCTGGCCACGACGGTGCTCGGCCAGCCCGTATCGTTGCCGGTGATCATCTCGCCGACCGGCGTCCAGGCGGTGCACCCCGACGGTGAGGTCGCGGTCGCCCGCGCCGCTGCCGCGCGCGGCACCGCCATCGGGCTGAGCTCGTTCGCCAGCAAGCCGATCGAGGAGGTCGTCGCGGCGAACCCGCAGACGTTCTTCCAGATCTACTGGTGCGGCAGCCGGGAGAACATCCTGGCCCGGCTCGAGCGCGCGAAGACCGCCGGCGCGGTCGGCGTCATCCTCACCCTCGACTGGACGTTCACGCACTCGCGCGACTGGGGCAGCCCGCACATCCCCGAGCGCGTCGATCTGCGGACGGCGCTGCGGCACGCGCCCGAGGTACTGCGCCGGCCGCGCTGGCTCGCCGCGTACGCCCGGACACGCAAGCTGCCCGACCTGACCGTGCCGAACATGGCGCTGCCGTACGGGAAGCCGCCCACCTTTTTCGGCGCCTACGGCGAATGGATGCAGACCCCGCCCCCGAGCTGGGCCGACGTGGCGTGGCTACGCCAGCAATGGGACGCCCCGTTCCTGCTCAAAGGCGTGATCAGGGTGGATGACGCTAAGCGGGCGGTGGACGCCGGCGTGAGCGCGATCTCGGTATCCAACCACGGCGGCAACAACCTGGACGGCACCCCGGCCACGATCCGGGCGCTGCCGGCGATCGCCGGGGCCGTCGGCGGCGAGATCGAGGTGCTGCTGGACGGGGGCGTGCGCCGGGGCAGCGACGTGGTCAAGGCGCTGGCCCTCGGAGCGCGCGCGGTCATGATCGGCCGGGCGTACCTGTGGGGGCTGGCCGCCGCCGGACAGGGCGGGGTCGAGAACGTCCTGGACATTTTGCGGAACGGGATCGACTCGGCGCTGCTCGGGCTCGGCAAGTCCGCGGTGTCCGAGCTCAATCCGGGCGACCTGGTCATCCCCCCGGACTTCGCCCGCAGGCTCGGCGAGTAAGGCCGTTACGCCGTGACCTCAACCGGCTGCCAGTCCGGCTCGGTGCCGATCGTCAGCTCCCGCGTCCGCATCGGCACGATGCCGGGCGGGTTGTAGATGTAGATCCCCGGCCCGCTGCGGGTGTTCTTCACGTAGGCGATGTAGAAACCGCTGGGCGAGTGCACCGCCTCGTAGGCGCCGGGCAGCACCGGCGCGGACGTGACGGTCATGTTGATGCCCTGGTAGGTGCAGTGGCCCGCGTGGCACCGCTCCTGGGTGGTGAGTGCGTCCTGGTAGTAGAGCGGGTTAATCGGATACCAGTCCGGGTCGATTTGCTGGACTGGCCTGGCCTTCTCGTTCTCCGCGCTCGGGAACCCGTTCCGGTAGTCAGACTGGGCCGGGAAGCCGAGCAGGTCCAGGCACGACCGGTTGGCCGGGCACGCGGGCGCGGTCGCGCCCTGGAAGATGATGAACGAGCCGTGGGTGTCGCCATTGGGGGTCCAGGTCCACGCGACCGCGCCCGGGAGCGCCGTGACCTTGATCTGCCGCCTGGTCGGAGCCTCGGAGTGATACGGCGTGCTGAACGTCGCGAACTTGCGCGTCACCGTGTCGTACCTGGTCAGGTAGCCGTACTTGACGCCCCGCTTCGTCTTGACGAACGCGAGGTAGCGGCCGTTCGGCGACCAGGACGGCCGGGAGTCGGTGTAGCCGGGCGCCTGGTCGGTGATCCGCGCCTTGTGGCTGCCGTTGGCGTTCATGACCCACAGGTTGCCGCGGTCCAGGTAGGCGATCTGCTGGCCGTCGGGTGACCAGCGCGGGCCGGCGTCATGACCGCCGGCGGTCAGTCTGACGATGGTCCCGCCTGGGGTCGTGCTCTCCGGGTTGATCGTGTAGATGTTGCCGCCGCGCACGAACGCGATCAGCCCGTCGGCGCCGGGGTAGGCCGCCTGGGCCGTCCCGGCCAGCCCGGTCGCGAGCAGGCCCGCCGCCGCCAGTGTCGTCAGTCCTGCCGTCCACCGTCGCATGCCGGCCTCCACCCCACGTCCACCAGGCTGGAGGCAGCATAGCGGCGCGCCTTTGTCCGGGCGAGCGGCGGCTCACCTGGTTCGTCCGCGAGGCGTGGCCGTCGCCAGCCACCGGGACCACGTGCACCGAAGGCGAGCTGGCCGAGCGCGAGGTGCTCCGGCTGACCGTGGCCTCGGATCGGCTGGTGCTGTTCGGCGACGGGGTCGAGTCGGACCCGATCACGCTGACCTGGGGTCAGACGGTCGCGGTCGGACTGGCCGGGCAGACGCTGCGGCTTGTCCGGTGAGCCGGGCCCGCCGCAACCCGTGACAGTTGTCATATCCAGGTCGTGACTGGCGCGTCTGCAAACGGTCACCTTGCGCTGCAAGTATGGGGCCATGACAGTTACTGATACTGAAGCAGGGACGTGGCCTGCCAGCGGCGCGGCGCCGCTAGCCGTCAGCCTGACGGGGATCCACAAGAACTTCGGGCACGTCCAGGCCGTCAAGGGCGTCGACCTGCAGATTGAGTCGGGTGAGATCGTTGCGATCCTCGGCCCCAACGGCGCGGGCAAGACCTCGACCATTGACATCATCCTCGGCCTCTCGCACCCGAACGCCGGCGAAGTCACCGTCTACGGCATGACCCCGCGCAAGGCCATCTCCAGGGGCCTGGTGTCGGCGGTGATGCAGACCGGCGGGCTGCTCAAGGATCTGACGGTTGCCGAGACGGTTGAGTACACCGCGAGCCTGTTTGCCCAGAGCCAGAGCCCCAAGGAGGCGCTGGCCCAGGCGGGGATCTCCGAGCTCGCCGACCGCAAGGTGGGCAAGTGCTCGGGCGGTGAGCAGCAGCGGCTCCGGTTCGCGATGGCGCTGATGCCCGACCCCGAGCTGCTCGTGCTCGACGAGCCGACGACCGGGATGGACGTCGAGGGCCGCCGGAACTTCTGGGCCACCATCCGGAAGGACGCCGAGAAGGGCCGGACGGTCCTGTTTGCCACGCACTACCTCGAGGAGGCCGACGCCTACGCCGACCGGATCGTCCTGCTCCGGCACGGCGAAATCGTCGCCGATGGCACCGCCGCCGAGATCAAGTCGAAGTCGGCGGGCCGCACGGTCCGGGCGACACTCCCGGATGCGAGCGAGCCCGAGCTGCGCGCCATCCCTGGCGCGGACAGCGTCGAGTTGCGCGGTGAAACCGTTCTGATCCACTCCAGCGACAGCGACGCGGTCGCCAGGTACCTGCTGACCAGCACGCCAGCACGAGACCTCGAGATCACGGCCCGCGGCATCGAGGAAGCCTTCCTCGCGCTGACGGGTGACGACAAGAGCGCCAGCGCTTCCGCGACAGGAGCAATCTGACATGAGCACCGCACACCCGGCCGTCGTGCCGGATCTGAGCACCCGGCGGGCCCCGGCCTATGGCGCCTTTAACCTCACCGCACTTCAGCTGGAGGTGCGCCGGCTGCTGCGCAACCGGCGGACGCTCATTATCACGCTGATCTTCCCCGTCTTCTTCTTCCTGATCTTCGGGCTGAACAAGGCCTACGCGTCCGACAAGATCGGCCACGGCAACATCGCGGCGTTCATCATGATCAGCCTCGGCCTGTACGGCGCGGTCGCCGCGACCATGTTCGGCGGCGCGATGGTCTCGATCGAGCGCGCGCAGGGCTGGAGCAGGCAGCTGCGCCTGACGCCGCTGGCCCCGGCCGCCTACATCTCGATGAAGGTGCTGACCTCGCTCATCCTGGGCGCGGGATCCCTGGCCGTGGTCTACATCGCGGGCCTGCTCACGCATAAGGCCTCGATGCCGGCCTACATCTGGGTCGCGACGGGCTTCAGCGTCTGGATCGGCTCCCTGCTGTTCGCGGCGCTGGGACTGTTCCTGGGGTACCTGCTGCCCACCGAGAACGTCATGCAGCTGATGTCGCTGGTGCTGACCCTGCTCTCGTTCGGCGGTGGCCTGTTCATTCCGATCAGCCAGTTCCCGCAGACGGTGCAGGACGTCGCGAAGTGGACCCCGCTGTACGGGCTCAATCAGCTGGTGCACACGCCGCTGCTCGGCAACGGCGTTGACTGGACCTGGGTTGTCAACGTGGTGTTCTGGCTGGCGATCTTCGTCGGCGGCGCCGTCTGGCGGTTCCGGATGGACACCGCGAGGGTCTAAGCGGCTAGCGGCGACCAGACTGTGCCGTTTTAGTGTCGCCAGAGCGACACTAAAACGGCACAGTCGCGATATAGGCCACGGTAGTGTGGCTGCCCGTTCAGAGGGTTTTCAGGAAGCTTTCAACCCCTGCGCCACCGCGTGCGTCTATGGAGTGCTGTTAATGCGCTCCGTTGCGGTATCCCCGATGTCGCTCGTCCGCCAAGGGGGGTCATGCCCAAGCCAGCCGGCGGCAGCCAGCGTTACGTTCCCGGCCTGGATGGGCTGCGCGCGATCGCCGTCCTCGCGGTCATCGCCTACCACATCGGCCTCGGCTGGGCGCCCGGCGGGCTGCTCGGCGTCGGCGTCTTCTTCACGCTCAGCGGCTACCTCATCACTGACCTGCTGCTCGGCCAGCATGCGGCCACCGGCGGCCTGCCGCTGCTGGACTTCTGGCGCCGCCGCGCCCGGCGCCTGCTGCCTGCCCTGTTCACGATGCTCGCGGTCGTCGCGTGCTGGGTCGCGCTGCTGCGACCAAGTCAGCTGCCCGCGCTGCGCGGCGCGATGGCGGCCGCGGCGGCCTATGTCAGCAACTGGTGGCTGATCGCGCAGAACTCGTCGTACTTCGCCCGGTTCGGGCCGCCGACGCCGCTCGGGCACCTGTGGTCGCTGGCCGTCGAGGAGCAGTTCTACCTGATCTGGCCGTGGCTGCTCTGGCTGGGCCTGCGCCTGACCCGCCGCCGGAGCGAGCCGGCGCGAGGCTACCTGCTCGCCACGGCGGCACTGCTGATGGCGGCCGGGTCGGTCGTGGCGATGGTGGCGCTGTACCACCCCGGCTACGACCCGACCAGGGTGTACGACGGCACTGACACCCGCGCGTTCGCGCTGCTGATCGGCGCCGCGCTCGCCTTCGTCTGCCCCAGCCGCCGGATGCGCGCGGAGGTGAGCGCCCGCCGCCGGCTCGGGACTGACGCCGCAGGCGTCGCCGGCCTGATCGTGATCGGCCTGCTGATCTGGCGGACCACCCAGTACTCCCCGTTCCTGTATCGGGGCGGCATGGTCGTGCTGTCGATCGCGACGGCCGCGGTGGTGTGGGCGGTCGTCTCGCCCGCCACCCGCCTCGGCCGCGTGCTCGGCGCGCAGCCGCTGCGCTGGCTCGGCGTGCGCTCCTACGGCATCTACCTCTGGCACTACCCGATCATCGTGCTGACCTCCCCGGCGTACGGCTCGCCGACGCTCGCGCGGTCGGGCGCACAGGTCGCGGCCACCATCGCGGTCGCCGCGCTGTCCTGGCGCTTCATCGAGGAGCCCATCCGGCAGGGCGCGATCGGGCGGTGGAAGGAGCAGCTGCGATCGGGCGCGTGGCAGGCGGCCTCGCGCCGCGGCTGGGTCGCCGCCGCGATGACCGTCTACGTGGTCTGCTTCGCTGCCGTCGCGCTCACCGGGGCGATTCCGGCGGCATCGGCCGGCCAGTTCACCGGCGCCGGCGGGGCGCTTCCGGTCACTGGCGCCGGGCCGGGGCAGCCTGCGGATCCCGCGACGCTGCCGGCGATCCTGGAGCGCCGGACGGGCAGCCAGGCCGCGGACCCGCCGCCAGACCTCACCGGGCGCCCGGTGGCAGCCACCGCCCGAAACCAGGCGCCGAGCCTGCGGACGTCCTGCCGCTCGGTGGTCCACATCGGCGACTCCACGTCCGACGGCCTGGACTCCTCCGACTACCTGCCCGATCCCCGGCTGCGCATCACCGAGCAGTACGCGATGATCGGCGCGACCAGGACGATCATGGAGGTCTCCGGCGGCCGGTCGATTGTCGAGACCCTGCTCGGCCAGCCGAACGCCTATACCGTCGCTCAGCAGCTCATCCGCGGCGGGTATCACGGCTGCTGGGTGCTCGCGCTCGGCACGAATGACACCGCCGACGTGTACGTCGGGTCCAACGTCGGCCTGGCGGCCCGCATCCAGCGCATGATGTCAGCGATCGGCGATCAGCCCGTGATGTGGGTCAACGTCAAGTCGCTTCTGGCCAGCGGCCCGTACTCCGAGCAGAACATGCAGCGGTGGAATCAGGCCCTGCTGCGAGCGTGCCCGCGCTACCCGAACATGCGGGTATTCGACTGGGCCGCATACGCCCGGCCGGCGTGGTTCATCCCCGACGGGATTCACTACACGACGCCCGGTTACGCGGCGCGGTCGCACCTCATCGCGACGGCCCTGGCGCAGGCATTCCCGCGGGCGCTGCCGCCGGGGCGGGTCGCGGGCGGCGCCACCACCCGCCCGAGTTGCCTGGTCTACTAGCCTCAGCCAGATGAGCAGCAACCCCGTGGACTTCGCGGCCGCGGCGCCCGTTTCCGGCGATCTCAGCGTCCGCTGGATCCACGGGACGCGCGGCCGCGGTGCCGCTGAGCCGCGCGTTCAGGCGCACGCCTACGACGAGCACACTTACGTGCTGCGGCAGAGCAAGGCCGTGAACTACGAGGCCCCGTTCCTGTTCCTGCTGTTCGGGAACGAGCGGGCGCTGCTGCTGGACACGGGCGCGAGCACGACCGATACCGGGGTGCGGGAGACCGTGGACGGGCTGATCGCGTCCTGGCTGGCCAGTCACCCGCGGGACCGCTACGAACTCGTGGTCGCGCACACCCACGGGCACAACGACCACGTGGCCGGTGACGCCCACTTCGCCGGCCGGCCCGCGACCACCGTGGTGAGCCGCGAGCTGGCCGCGGTGCAGGAGTTCTTCGGCTTCACGAGCTGGCCGGACCAGACCGTGACCCTCGACCTCGGCGGACGGATGCTGGAGGTGATGGGCAGCCCCGGGCACCACCGCGCGGCGATCACGGTGTACGACCCGTGGAGCGGCTTTCTCCTGACCGGCGACACCGTGCTGCCTGGGCGGCTCTACGCCTTTGACTACCCGGCGTTCCTGACGACGCTGGACCGGCTGGTGGAGTTCGCCGCGGACCCGAGCCGCAGCGTCACCCACGTGCTCGGCTGCCACATCGAGATGACGACCACACCGCGCCGGGCCTATCCGCTCGGCTGCCGTTACCAGCCCGACGAGCCGCCGCTGCAGATGACCCCGGAGCAGCTCGTCGCGATCAGGGACGCGGCCCGCTCGCTGGACGGCAAGCAGGGCAGGCACGTCTTCGACGACTTTGAGATCTTCAACGAGCCGGGGATGAAGGACCAGCTCGGGCTCATCGCCCGCGGGCTCACGGCCAGGCTCAGGCCGGGCCGCTGAGCAGGGCGATGCCTACTCAGATCTGGAAGTCCGCGGGGCGACTGGCCGATGGCCGCCAGATCATCTACTTCGACGAGTCGCCGGGCACTGGCCGCGCGGCCGTCGCCGACACGCGGCCGCTCGCCGTGGCGGACACCGAGCGCGGAGCCGGCGAGCTCCGGCAGGACCCGCTGACCCGCGACTGGGTGGCCTTCGCCGAGCACCGGCAGGGGCGGACGTTCCTGCCGGCAGCCGGGGACTGCCCGCTGTGCCCGTCCCGGCCGGGCCGGCCCACCGAGATCCCGGCGGACAGCTATGACGTGGTCGTCTTCGAGAACCGGTTCCCGGCGCTGCCGCCTGGCTCCGGGCGCTGCGAGGTCGTGTGCTTCACCCCGGAGCACGAGGCGTCGTTCGCGACGCTGAGCCCGCGCCGTGTCGCCACCGTGCTGTCGGCCTGGGCGGACCGGACCGCCGAGCTCGGTCGCGCCGACGGCATCGAGCACGTCTACTGCTTCGAGAACCGTGGCGAGGAGGTCGGCGTCACCCTGCACCATCCCCACGGCCAGGTCTACGCGCTGCCGTTCATTCCGCCCCGCACGCGGCAGCTGACGGCCAGCGCCCTGGCCCACTGGTCGCGGACGGGCCGCAACCGGTTCGACGAGCTGCTGGCCGCCGAGCTGGACGACCGCCGCCGCATCGTGGCCGGGAACGCGCAGTGGACGGCGTTCGTGCCGCCCGCCGCGCACTGGCCGTTCGAGGTGCTGCTGTTCCCCGCGCGACGGGTGCCCGACCTGGCCGCGCTGTCCCCGGCGGCCATCGACGGCTTCGCCGAGGTCTACCTGGACGTCCTGGCCCGGCTCGACGCGCTGTTCGGCGTGCCGATGCCGTACATGGCCTGCTGGCAGCAGGCGCCGTCAGCAGACGTGTCGGCTCGCGCCGTGTTCGGGCTGCACCTGCAGGTGATGGCGATGCGCCGGGCGCCGGGGAAGCTCAAGTACATGGCCAGCACCGAGGCGGGCGCCGGCGTCTGGTCCAACGATGTGCTTCCCGAGACCGCCGCGCGGATGCTGCGGGAGGCACGCTGATGGCCGATCCCGCCGCGCTGGCGACGTGGTTCGCCGAGAGTTACGGCCGTCCGCCCGACCTGATCTGGCACGCGCCCGGCCGGGTCAACCTCATCGGCGAGCACACCGACTACAACGACGGGCTAGTGCTGCCGTTTGCGGTGCGCAGGGGCGTGCTCGCCGCGGCCGCGCTGCGGACCGACGGACTGCTGGACGTGCGGTCCAGGCAGCTGGCGGGCGGGGTGACCGCCGCCGCCGTTGCCGGGCTGCGGCCGGGGGCCGTGACCGGCTGGGCCGGGTACCCGGCGGGCGCTGCCTGGGCGCTCAGCTCATCCGGCCGCCCGCTCACCGGGGCGAGCCTCGGCATCGACTCAGACCTGCCGATGGGCGCCGGCCTCGCCTCGTCGGCGGCGCTCAGCTGCGCGGTCGTCAGCTGCCTGGCCGCGCTGACCGCGACCGACCGCGAGCCCTTTCCCTCGCGGACCCAGATCGCTGCTCTGGCCCGGCGCGCGGAAGCCGAGTTCGTCGGCATGCCGTGCGGGATCATGGACCAGACCGCGTCGATGCTGGGCGAGCCGGGACACGCGCTGCTGCTCGACTGCCGCAGCGGGGCGACGACGCTGGTGCCGCTTGACCCCGCCGCCGCCGGCCTGCGGCTGCTCATCGTCGACACCGGCGTCCGGCACGTCCTCGCCGACGGGCAGTACGCGCTGCGCCGCCA
This sequence comes from Streptosporangiaceae bacterium, assembly GCA_036758685.1. Taxonomy (GTDB): domain Bacteria; phylum Actinomycetota; class Actinomycetes; order Streptosporangiales; family Streptosporangiaceae; genus JAJYUU01. Next base: position 12,629 of record DAIOWC010000170.1, read on the forward strand.
GCAGTGCGAGCAGGCGGCGAGGGCGCTCGGGGCCGGATCGCTGCGCGAGATTTCCGATCCTGCTGACCTCGCGGGATTGCCCGAGCCGCTGCGGCGCCGCGCGCGGCACGTCGTGACCGAGAATCAGCGGGTGCGGCAGACGGCTGACCGGCTGCACGCCGGCCGGCTGGCGGACTGCGGCGAACTGCTGACCGCGTCTCATCGCTCGCTGCGCGACGATTTCGAGGTGTCCTGGCCGGCCGCCGACCAGGTGGTCGAGGCCGCCCTGGCCGCCGGCGCCCTGGGAGCCAGGATGACCGGCGGCGGGTTCGGCGGCAGCGTGCTGGTCCTGGTCCCGGATGGCGCCGTCACTGAGGTCACCGCCGCCATCCGCGGCCAGCTGGGAGACACCGGCGCCGCGGACGCGTCGTTCCGCTCCGTGGCGCCTGCCGTCGGCGCGCGGCCAGTCTGGAGCGCTACGCCCGCGGAAGGATCTCGGCGAGGTTAAAGCCAACCACTTCCTCGAGCTGGTCGAAGCCGCACGAGCGCGGGTCCCGGTCGTCGCGCCACCTGATCCACTGCGCCGTGTGGCGGAAGCGGGCGCCCTCCATGTGCTCGTAGCGGACCTCGACCACGCGCTCGGGGCGCAGCGGCACGAACCCCAGATCCTTGCCCGCGTTCCAGCGGCTGCCCTGGGCCTCGCGCGGGTGGCGGACGTTACCTTCCTGGCCGCCCCAGTTCCACGGATGGCCCTCGAACCCCGTCACCAGCGGCTGGACCTCCTGGAACAGCTCCTTGCGCATGGCCATCGGGAACGCGCCGACGACGCCGACGCTGGCCAGGTTGCCGTTGTCGTCGTACAGGCCGAGCAGCAGCGAGCCGATCGCGTCGGGTCCGCTCTTGTGCACCCGGTAGCCGGCCACCACGCAGTCCGCGGTCCGCTCATGCTTGATCTTGAACATGACCCGCTTGTCCGGCTGGTAGCCGCCGTCGTCGAGCAGCTTGGCCACGATCCCGTCCAGGCCGGCGCCCTCGAACTGGCTGAACCAGCCGAGGGCGACGTCCCGGTCGCGCGTCGTCGGCGTGAGGTAAACCGGCGGGGCCGCCTCCGCCAGCGCTTCCTCGAGCAGGGCGCGGCGCCGCTCGAACGGCCACAGCGTGCAGTCCTCGTCGCCGAGGGCAAGCAAGTCGAACGCGACGAACGAGGCCGGGGTCTTTTCGGCGAGCATGCGTACCCGGCTGTCGGCCGGGTGGATGCGCTGCTGCAGCGCCTCGAAGTCCAGCTTGCGCTGGTCGGCGTCCGCGACCACGATCTCGCCGTCGATCACGCTTCGCTCGGGGAGGCTGGCCAGGACGGCGTCGACGACCTCGGGGAAGTAGCGCGTCATCGGCCGCTCGTTGCGGCTGCCGATCTCGACCTCATCGCCGTCGCGGAAGATGATCG
>DAIOWC010000171.1:0-13998 GCA_036758685.1 Streptosporangiaceae bacterium
AGCGCCTCGGCCAGGAACCGGCCGCAGTCCTCGGTCACGCCCAGGTACCGCGAGCCGCCGCCGAGGAGCCCGGCGGCGAGAGCGCCCTGCACGGATTCCGGCGCGCCGGTCAGCGTCAGCCGGGCCGCGATGGCCGACGGAGTGAACCCGTGGTCGGCCAGCGCGACGAGCACGGCCTCGAACACTGCCAGCTCGCCCGGGTCCGGCCGGCGCAGCGCCGTCAGCCAGAAAGCGAGCTCGCCGAAGCTGACCTTGCCCATCAGCTCGGTGGCCACGTTCCGGCCGAGCAGCGTGATCGTGTCGGCGTCCGAGGTGCCGATCGATGTCGGGTACTCAGGCAATGGTCTCCCTCAAATCTGCGTCGTATTCGCCCGGTGGATGACCCGCGGGCAGCCGGTGCTTGGCCACCCGAGCGGTCGGCGTGCGGGGCAGGCTGTCGACCTGCTGCCAGTACCTCGGCACCTTGAACGCGGCCAGCCGGCCGGCCGCGAACGCGTGCAGCTCGGCGAAGTCGAGCCGCTCGCCCGGCGCGGCGACCAGGAACGCCTTGACCTCCTCCTCCGAGAGCTCGGACGGCACCCCGGCCACGGCGCATTCCAGCACCGCCGGGTGGGTCTCGAGCACCTCCTCGACCTCCAGCGGCGACAGGTTCTCGCCCCGGCGCCTGATCACCTCCTTGACCCTGGCCACGAAGGTGTAGGTGCCGTCGGCGTTGACTGTCACCAGGTCTCCCGTGCGCAGCCACCCGCCCCGCAGGACTTGCGCCGTCTCCTCCGGCATACCCCAGTAACCGCGGAACAGGACCGGGTTGCGCAGCTGCAGTTCGCCGGTGCTGCCTGCGGGCAGCTCCTGCCCGGCGTCGTCGGTGACTCTCGCCTCGTTGACGACGCCGAGGCCCGGGTGCTGGCGGATCGCCCCGAGCGTGCCGTAGGGCCGCGTGCCGCGCGCCCAGATCAGCCCGTAGGGCGACTCGGACATCGCGTAGCCGACGACGATCCGCAAGCCGAACCGCGCCTCGATCTCGAGCTGCCGGTCCCGCTCGGGTGCCGGGCCGGTGTAGCAGAGCCGCAGCGGCGTCTCCGCGTCATCGGGACGTTCCGGCTGGCGCATCAGGATCTCCAGCATCGCGCCGATCGCGTTGAATTCCGTCGCGCCGTGCCGCCGGGCGGAGTCCAGGAAGCCGCTGGCCGAGAACCGGTCGACCAGCACCAGCCCGGCCCCGCAGGCGAGCGACCCCATGACCGAGTACGCCGGGGCGTTCACGTGGAAGAGCGGCAGCGTCGTCATGAGCCGGTCCGCCGCGGTCAGCTCCATCCAGAACGGGAAGCCCTCGCCCGCCATCGCGTACGCGCGGTGCGTCTGCATGACCAGCTTGGACCGGCCCGTGGTGCCCGAGGTCGGGATCAGCACGGCCAGGTCGTCCGGCTCCGGCGGGGGCGGCAGGCGGACCCGGTCAGCCGCGGCGGCCATGGCTTCCGGTTCCGCCCAGTCCGGGGGCAGCAGCCCGGCGACATCGAGCACGGGAACCTCGTTCCCGTCAGCATTGATGGCGTCCGCCACGAGGGCGGCGAGCGTCTCGTCGGTGACGACGGCCCGCGGCTGCGTCTGTCCGAGCAGGCCGGCCAGCTCGGCGGCGGTACTGCGCGGGTTCACCGCCACGGCGACCGCGCCCATCGCGGTGAGCGCCAGCCAGGACAGCAGGTAGGACGGGGTGGTGATCGCGGTCAGCATGACCAGGTCACCCCGGCGGACGCCGGCGTCGGCCAGTGCCTGCGCGGTGAGGCCGGTGGCGGCGACCGCCCCGGCGAAGCTCAGGCAGCCCTGGTCGCTGCGCACCCACGTCCCGCCGGGGTCGCGGTCGGCCGCGGCGAGCAGCAGGCGGGGAATCGTGCCGCGATACTCGCCTGCGGTCATGCGCGCGGCCCGATCCTGGTCAGGGTCGTGGTCATCTCGTAGTCCTTGTCTGGCCCGCCGGCCTGCCAGCGCTCGGCGAAGGCGTCGGCGCTGAGCACGCTGACCGTGACGATGTAGCGGTCCTCGCCGCAGAGGTGCTCGGCCGCCCACGAGCCCGAGCGCAGATCCAGCCGGTAGAACGGCCTGCGGTCGGCAAACAGCACCTCCGCGTCGCCGTCCCGGCCGGGCACGTAGAGCAGGCTGCGCCGTGCCGGGCCGGTGTGGCCGGCGAAGGAGAGCTCGCCCTCCTCGAGGTAGGTCAGGCCGCCGGAATCCGACCAGCTGAAGACCGCCTCGCCGCGGAAGGTCCCGGCCGTCGCCGACCGGCGATCGGAGATCCGGCGGTCGGCGTGCCACCGGCCGTGCAGGAAGTCCAGCGTGCCGCCGCGTGGCCGCCAGCTGCGGGAGGTCTCGGGCATCTGCACAGCATGCAACCTACTCCCCGGTACCGGCCGCTCCCTGGTCACGTCCGGGCCCGTGGTAGTTTCCCTGATCTCCGGCCGCAGCCCTCCCGAGCGGCCCGCCCCGAGGAGGCCAGTCCCGCATGTCGGTGTCCATCCCGCTTCAGCGCCCACGCGGCTTCGTCCTTGCTGACCTGATCGCCGCCGATCGCAGCCGGGCGGCCCGCATCGCCCGGGACGTCGCGCTGGTCGTGGGAGCCGCCGCGTTCGTCGGCCTGCTGGCCCAGGTCTCGATCAAGCTGTCCTTCACGCCGGTGCCGATCACCGGGCAGACGCTCGGCGTGCTGCTCGCGGGCACGGCGCTCGGCTGGCGCCGCGGGGCCGCGGCGATGGCGCTCTACGCCCTGGCCGGGGTCGCCGGGGTGCCCTGGTTTGCCCAGGGGGGCAGCGGCTACGCGAGTGCCTCGTTCGGCTATGTCATCGGGTTCTTCGTCGCCGCCGCGGTGTGCGGCTACCTGGCCGGGCGCGGTGCCGACCGTTCCGTCGTCGGCTCGGTCCCCGCGATGATCGCCGGCGAGCTCGTGATCTACCTGTTCGGCCTGACCTGGCTGGCGGTCGACCTGCACCTCGGCGCCGCGGCGACGCTGCGGGACGGGTTCACCCCGTTTGTCGCGGGGGACGCGATCAAGGCCGCGATCGCCGCCGGGCTGCTGCCGGCCGCGTGGAAGCTGGCCGGCCGTCCCCGCTCGCGTCCGGCGGGCTGACCGGGGGCAGGCCGCGCGCCAGCACGTCCATCAGGTCGTCGAACACGTCGTCGGGCACCCGGCCGCCGGCCGTCCACTCGGCCCACCGCATGCCCACGAAGTGACCGAGCCCCGTGTAGATGTAGGCGATCACCTCGGGGTCATACCTCGGGTCGACGTCGCCGGCCAGCTGCGCCACCCGGACGCCGCGGGCATACCCGCGGGCCAGCCGCTCGTAGTAGGCGCGGAACTCGGCCGGCGCGAGGAATTCCGCCTCGCGCACGATCCGGAAGATCCACGGGCGCTCCGACATGAGGTCGAAATAGGCGCGGAACGCCGCCCGCTCGCGCGCACGCTGGTTGTCGGCGGCGGCGGCCTCGAGGCCGGCGGCCATCGCGGCCCGCGTGTCGGTGTTGATGCGCCGGATGACGCTGGTGAAGATGTCGGCCTTGGAACCGAAGTGAGCATAGAAGCTGCCGGTAGCGATCCCGGCGGCCGAGCAGATATCGGCGACCGAGGTACGCCGGTAGCCGCGCTCGCCGAACAAGTGCTCCGCCGCCGCCAGCAGCCGCTCGGACGGCGGATCCGCGGTCTTGGCGGCATGCCTGCGGCCGAGGGCGCTAACCACTAATGACCCCTGATGACGACGAACCGGTATCCGTTGGGACCGGCCGCCCGCGGACCTCGCGGAACACGGGCGGCCGGTCCTGTCGGCGTCAGGTTACGGTATGCCGCTGGTGGGAGCCGGCGGCTGTGTCGTCGAATAGGTTGTCACCGCACCAGTCGCGGTGTTGTCGGTGACCTGCACTGGTCCGAGCGGAACGAGCACGCCGTTCTCGACCTCGGCCATGTAGGCGCCGGTGATGCCGTCGTGGTCAGTCGAGGAGTACGCATACGGCGCCACGGACACGCCCTGCGGCAGTCCGGCGTTGACCGCGGCCAGGAGGCTCTGCCTGGTCGGGTTGCGGCCGGCCTTGAGCAGCGCCTGTACGAAGGTGTAGGCCACCGACATCCCGTACAGGACGTTGCCGTCCATCGGCAGTTTCGGAATGTACGTGTTGTGGATCTTGGTGAACAGCTGGATCCAGCTGTCGTTGCTGCCGAGCGAGGGCAGGTAGCTATCGGTGATGATGCCCTGGATCAGCTGCGCGCCGAAGTTGCCCGTCTTCTTGGCGAAGCTGTTGAGCAGGCCGGACAGCGTGATCGGGTCGGAGCCGACGTCGCTGCTGACCAGCGTCGGGCTGTAGCTCAGGCTGAGCTCGGACAGCCGCAGCAGGGCCATGAACGCGGGCACCGCGAACGCCACGACGACCTGCGCCTTGGATGCCTTGAGCGCCGCGGTCAGCGTGCCGACCTCGGCGGCGGGGTTGGCCGCCGCGACGTTGTAGGGCTCGCGCGCCACGATCTGCGATGCCGGGATCTCGTAGTCAAGGCCCTTGACGCCGTCCAGGCCGAACTCGTCGTCCTGGTAGAAGAACGCGACCTTCTTGCCCTTGAAGTGCGAGGCGATGTAGGTGCCGAGGATCTTGCCTTCCCGGATGTAGTTGATCTGCCAGCCGCTGGTCTCCGGGTAGGTGGAAACGTTGTTCCAGCACGCGCAGCCGGAGGCGACGAACAGGTCCGGCACCTTCTCGGAATTGATGAACCCGGCGACCGCCAGGTGGGTGGGCGTGCCGAGCCCGTTGAAGATCGCGAACACGTGATCCTGCAGGATCAGCTGGCGCACGACGGTCGTCGTGATCGAGGAGTTGTACTGGTCGTTCAGGTACTTGTAGACGATCTTGCGGCCGAAGACTCCCCCGTGCGCGTTCACGTACTGGAAGTACGCGTTGGAAGCGGGAGCGATCTCGTCGTAGCCGGGCGCCGCGATGCCCGTTAATGGCTGGTGACTGCCGATCGTGATGGTCTTCGTCGTGACGCCCGGCGCGGAGGCCTGCAGCGCACCGGACGACGAGCCGGAGTTGCCGCCGCACGCAGCGACCACCAGGCTCATGGCCGCCGCGGCGCCCGTGAGCACCACGCCCAGCCGATGGGATCTGTTCATCTAATTCCTTCCTTCATCCACTCCGATCGAGCTGATGTCGTCGGTTCCGTCGGTGGTGGCCGGCTTGGCGGCCGGCTTTCGCAGTAGGGGCCAGCGCCGGGCCATCGCGCTCACTTGCGCGGCCGCCGCGGGCTCGACCGGGCCGAGCAGCCGGCGGATGGCACCCTGGATGCCGGTCGGGAACGCGAGCATGACCACGATGAGCACCAGCCCGTAGCCGACAACCGGCACGCTGGCGCTGGCTGAGGAGAGGCCGTGGCTCGCGGCGAAGTCGGTCAGGAACGGCGGGACGAGCACGAGGATGATCCCGCCCCAGACCGCGCCCGCCAGGCTGCCGAGGCCGCCGAGCACGACGGCGGTGAGCAGCTGAATCGACAGCGCGAGCGTGAAGGCGCCCGGCGTGACGTTGAGCATGGTCATGCCCAGCAGCGCGCCCGCCACTCCGGCGCAGGCGGCGCTGACGATGAACGCGCGCACCCGCAGCACGCCGACGTTCAGCCCGGCGAGCGACGCGGCGGTGTCGTTGTCGCGGAGCGCCCGCCAGTTCCGGCCGACCCGGCTGTGCAGCACGTTGGCCAGCAGCAGCATCACGATCACCGCGCAGATGCAGCACACCCACGCCTGCCACTCGGTCAGCTGGAAGTTCTGCCCGAGGAATCCAGGGGCGTTGACCACGAAGTTGAGCCCCTGGTCGCCGCCGAACACGCTCTGCCACTGATAGGCGACCGCAGGCAGCGCGACGGCAAGCATCAGCGTGGCGCCGGCCAGGTAGGGTCCTCGCAGCCGGGCGGCGGCGATTCCCATGATCGCGCCGGCCACCCCGGCCACCACCGCGCTGGCGACAATGACCAGGGCCAGGTTCCAGTTCAGGTGCATGAGGAGCATGGCGGTGGTGTAGCCGCCGACGAACATGAACGCGCCGTGGCCGATGGAGATCTGACCGCTGACCCCGATGAGCACGGTCAGCCCGGCCACGGCGATGACCATGGCGGCCACCTGGGCCAGCTGGTACTGCCGGTAGGAATCCAGCTTGCTGCTCAGCACGAGCAGGAGAACCGCGGCGACGACGGCGATGCCGATGTTCCTGGCTTGCGTCATCTGGCTACACCTGCCTGGTAGCGGTCGACGCGAACAGTCCCGATGGCCGGAACATCAGGACCAGGATCAGGAGCGCCAGCCCGGCGAGCTCGGGCAGGTTGCTGCCGACGTAGCCGGTCACGTAGTTGAGCAGGACCCCGAGGATCAGCCCGCCGACGATCGCGCCGACGGGGCTGTCCAGCCCGCCGATGACCGCCGCGGTGAACCCGAGCACGAAGATCGAGTCCATGCTGTTGGGATAGAGGAACGTCTGCGGCGTCACGAGCATGCCTGCCAGCGCCCCGATCAGGCCGGCCAGCGCCCAGCCGAGCGTGGTAATCCGGCCGACGCGCACGCCCATGAGCTGGGCCACCGTGCCGCTGAACGCCGACGCCCGCATGCGCAGCCCGACCGAGGTATACCGGAAGAGCAGTGCCAGCAGGACCGCCGCGGCCAGCACGGCGCCGGCGGCGAAGAACGCACTCGGGGACGCGCCCGGCCCGAGGTCAAAGGTGCCGATCTTCGCGCCGACGATCGAGAACGGCGTGGGGAACGACCGGTTCCTGCTGCCGAAGATGATTCCCGCGACCCCTTCGATCAGGATCAGCAGGCCGATCGTGACGATCACCGCGTTCAGCGGCGGCTTGCCGATCGTGGGCCGCACGACCGCCCGCTCCAGCACCGCCCCGAGCACCAGCCCGGTCGCGAGCGCGACGACGAAGCCGAGCCAGTAACTTCCGCCCGCGTCGATGATGACCAGCGCGATGTAGCTGGTGAACATCGCCATGCCGCCCTGGGCGTAGTTGAGCACCCTGGTACCGCGCCAGATCAGGACGAGCGAGAGCCCGATGGCGGCGTAGATCACGCCATCGCTGATGCCACCGAGGGTGAACTCAACGAACTCCTGCATGTCCGCCCTCCGCTAGAAACCCAGGTAGTGCCGGCGCAGGCCGACGTCGGCGGCCAGCTCGGCGGCGTCGGCCTCGGCGACGATCTTGCCGAGATTGAGAACCACGCCGCGGTCGGCGATGGCCAGCGCGCTGCGCGCGTTCTGCTCGACGAGGACCACGGTCAGCCCGCTGTCGTCCCGCAGCTGGCGGACGAGGTCCATCACCTGCGCGACGATCTTCGGGGCGAGCCCGAGCGAAGGCTCGTCGAGCAGCAGCACGCGCGGTGCCGACAGCAGCGCCCGCGCGATGACGAGGATCTGCCGCTCGCCGCCGGACAGGGTGGCGGCAAGCCGGCGTCGCCGCTCGCCGAGGATCGCGAACCGCCGGTAGGCGTCCTCAAGTGCCGCCCCGCGGTCGGCCCGCGGCCGCAGCAGGAGACCGAGCCGCAGGTTCTCCTCGACGGTCAGCTCGGTGATCACGCCCTGGCCCTCGGGGACGTGGGCGACGCCCGCCCTGGCGATCCGGTCGGGAGCGAGCCGGGCGAGGCTGACGTCGTCCAGCGCGATCTCGCCGCTGCGGGTGCGGACGAACCCTGAGATCGTCCGCAGCAGGGTCGTCTTCCCGGCGCCGTTGGCCCCGAGCACCGCCGTGATCGTGCCGGGCCTGGCGGTGATCGACACGCCGTCGAGTACGGGCACGCCGCCGTAACCGGCGACGAGACCGGTCACCGCGAGCGATGCCGCGCCGGTCATGTCGCCCCCGTGTTATCGCCGGCGACCTCGGTGCCCAGATAGGCCGCGGTGACGGCCGGATCGGCCTGCACCTGCTCCGGTGTGCCGGACGCGATGACCTTCCCGAAGTCGAGCACGAAGATCTCCTCGCAGATGGACATCATCAGGTCCATCCGGTGCTCGATCACCACGACGGTGCACTGCCGCGCCAGCGACGTGATCAGCTCGCCGAGCTCGCCCAGCTCCGATTCGGCCAGCCCGCTGGCAGGCTCGTCGAGCAGGAGCAGTCGCGGACCCCCGACGAGCGCCCTGGCCAGTGCGACGCGCTTGCGCAGCCCGTGCGCGAGCGTGTCCGGCTTCGCGTCCGCGTGCTCGGCGACGCCGACCAGCTCCAGCGCGCGCAGCGCGTGCTCGCGCAGCCTGCGCTCATCGGCCTCCGACCGCGGCAGGCCGAGTAACCCGGACCAGAAGCCGGCCTTGGCGAGGGTGGTGGCGCCGACCATCACGTTCTCGGCCACCGTCAGGCCGCTGAACAGCCCGATCCCCTGCAGCGTCCGCGCGATGCCCATCCCGGCCAGCCGGTGCGGGCGCATCCCGCTGAGCTCGCGTCCGCCGAACGCGATCGACCCGGACTGCGGCCGGACGAACCCGCACAGGACGTTCAGCAGCGTGGTCTTACCCGCGCCATTCGGGCCGATAATGCCGGTCACCTGCCGCGCAGCCGCGGTCAGCGAGACATTGTCGAGAGCGATGAGACCACCGAAATGGACCGTGATTCCGCGCACATCCAGGCCGTCGATCCCGGTCCCGGCCGGCTTGCCCACGTCTGCGGGTGAATGGCCATTCATCGAGCATGGTCCTCGCTGAGAAGCAGGTTGCCGCGAAGTAATGAACCAAGATTCACGACAAGTCCCAGAGCACGCAAGGTCGGCCTCCATTTGTAGCCAAAATGAGATTAGGTAAGCCCTTACATGCGCGCCATTCCCGCAGGGCGCCAGGTTGCGGCTAGCTCAGCCGCCGGCCCAGGATGAACTGGTGGCGACTAATCGCGCGGCCGAGGCCGCGTCGCGAGCCGGCCCGGTCCGGTCGGTGACGGTGCTCAGCGGAGCTGGCATATCTACCGATTCGGGCATCCCCGACTTCCGCGGGCCGCAGGGCGTCTGGACCCGCAACCCGGGCGCCGAGCGGCTCGCGACCTACCAGCACTACGTCGCCTATCCCGACGTGCGGCGCCGGTCCTGGCAGAACCGCCTCGCCCACCCGGCGTGGTCCGCGGAGCCGAACGCCGCCCACCTGGCGCTGGCCAGGCTGCCCGGCGGCGGGATCGACACCTGGATCGTGACGCAGAACATCGACGGCCTGCATCAGAAGGCAGGCTCGCCCGCGGACCGGGTGATCGAGCTGCACGGGACGATGTTCGGCGTGGTCTGCGTTGGCTGCGGCGACCGCAGCGAGATGGCCGGAGCGCTGGCCAGGGTCAGGGCCGGCGAGGAGGATCCGGCCTGCGCCCGGTGCGGCGGCGTACTCAAGTCGGCGACCGTCATGTTCGGCCAGGCACTCGACCCGGACGTCTTCGCGGCGGCGGTTGCCGCGTCGCAGGCCGCTGACGTGTTCATCGCCGTCGGCAGCTCCCTGACGGTCGAGCCCGCGGCCTCGCTCTGCGTGCTGGCTGCGGACGCGGGCGCGCGCCTGATCATCGTTAACGCCGGCCCGACACCCTACGACCGGCTCGCCGCCGACGTCATCCGCGACCCGATCGGCCAGGCCATCCCGGCCCTGGTGGACGGCCTGCTGGGGCCGCTGACTACGGCACTACCGTGACCGGCCACTTGTTGGCGCGGACCAGCCGCACGGCCAGCGACCCGATGAACTTGTGCCCGGCCTTGGTTGACGCGCCGACGACGATGGCATCCGCCCGGACCTCGTCGGCGACCCGGCTGAGCTCCGCGAACGGCTCGCCCCGGCGGGCCAGGAACGTCACCGAGATACCGAACTCCGCCGCTGTCCGCGCGGCGCGCTCCCGCATCTCCTCGGCGGTGGCCTGGAACGCCTCGTCCTTGGCGACGCTGAGCGCGGCCCCGCCGGGTCCCGCCGCCCCGAGCGTCGCGACCGGCATGACGAACACCGCGACGATGCGCGCCCGCTGCCGCCGGGCCAGGCCCATCGCGTACCAGCCGGCGCGCAGGGAGGTCGTGGAGTCATCGACCCCGACCAGAATGACCGACGGACCGTCGGTCCCGAGCTCAAAGTCATCCTGGCTGCCAGCTGCCACAACCCGCAGTGTAGAGCCAGGACTGCTTTTCGCACGCTCTGGCATGATCGGTCCGTGACCCGGCCCGCCCCGCCCGACGACGAGCAGATCCGCGCCCTGCTGCGCGCCGCCTGCCCGGGTTCGCGGCTGCTGCGAGCCTGGCCGCTGACGGGCGCCACCGGCTCGCAGGTCACCGCCATCGAAACGGTGCGGCCCGATGGCCGGCGGCAGGTCCTGGTCCTGCGCCAGTACGGCGAGGCAAACCTGCGGGCCGACCCGCACGCGGCCGATACCGAGGCCCGCCTCCTGCGCCTGCTGCTGGCCGCCGGCCTGCCGGTGCCGCGGCCCTATCTGGCCGACGAGTCGGGCTCGATCGTGCCGGGCCCCTGGCTGCTGCAGGACTACATCGACGGCGAGCGCGTCGATGACCCGGCCGACCTCGCGGACTTCACCGGCCAGCTGGCGGCCGTCCTCGCCCGCCTGCACGACATCAGCGTGACGACGGTTGACGTTCCTTTCCTCGCACCGCTCAGCGACGGCGTCGCCCTCAGGATGGGAACGGCCGTGCCGGGGGCCGGCGGCTTCGGGAACGAGCCGGCTATCCGGGCGGCCCTCCGGGCCAGCTGGCCGCCGCCGGCGGCGAACCGGCCCGCCGTGCTCCATGGCGACTACTGGCCGGGCAACGTGCTCTGGCGGGACGGCACGCTGGTGGGCGTCGTCGACTGGGAGGACGCCGCGTTCGGCGACCCGCTGGCCGACCTGGCGATCACGCGGCTGGAAGTCGGCTGGTTCCATGGCGCCGCCGCGATGGACCTCCTCACGCGCCAGTACCAGGAGCTGCGACCGCAGGCGGATCTGTCCGCGCTCCCGCTCTGGGACCTGCAGGCCGCGCTGCGCGCGTGCGCCTTCCCGCTGCCGGACTGGGGAATGCCCGAGGATCAAGTCGCCGCGATGCGGGCCGCACACGGGGACTTCGCCGCGGACGCGCTGTCCCGGCTGTGACGGCTGTTACCGGACGAGGATGAGCCATGACCGCAATGCCAGAGCTGCCTGATCCGCCCGGCCCGCCGCTGCCCGCCTGGCGGGTCCTGGACATGTCGCAGGCGATCTCCGGGCCGTACGCCGCCCGCATGCTGGCCGATCTCGGGGCCGATGTCGTGCGGGTCGACGGGCCCCGCACCGACGTGACCGAGTACTTCGGGGTGGTCCGCGACGGCCGGGCGGGCATGTTCGCCCAGATGAACGCCGGCAAGCGCAGCGTCGCCGTCGACCTGTCGGTGGCCGGGGCCACGCGGCTCATCATCGATCTGGCCCGGCAGGCCGACGTCCTCATCGAGAACTTCCGGCCCGGAGTCATGGACCGCCTCGGCCTCGGCTACCGGCAGCTCTCGGCGGTCAACCCGGCGCTGATCATGCTGTCGGTCTCGGGGTTCGGTCCGGACGGCCCCGACGCCCAGCGCCGCGCGCTCGCGCCGGTCATCCACGCCGAGTCCGGCCTCCTTGCCCGGCAGGCCGAGCTCGACGAGCGCGACCCAGTCGACCTCCCGCTCGCCCTCGCCGACACGCTGACCGCGCTGCACGCGACGATCGCCCTGCTGGCGGCGCTGCATCAGCGAGCCGTCACCGGGCAGGGCCAGCACATTGACCTCAGCATGCTGGCGGCGGTCGCGACGAGCGATGACCACGCGCACGCCATCCTCGACGGCACCGGCGAGGCCTATTCGTCGCGCGGCACGATCTGGCAGGCGCCGGGCGGCCCGCTGCTGATCGCCGCGCCGCCCAAGCACGCCTGGGCCATGCTCTCGCGACGCGGCCTCATCGCCGACCCGTCGCCGCCGGGAAGTGACCTGCCGACGCGGATACGGCTGCGCCAGCAGGCGATTCAGGACTGGATGAACGGGTTCGCCGACCGGCCGGGCCTGCTCGCCGCGCTGGAGTCGGCCGGAGTTGCCTGGGCCGAGGTCCGCGACTCGCAGGCCGTGTTCTCCGGCGGCAGGCACTCCGTCCCGGTGCCGGGCAGCGAGCGCCGGGTCACCGGACTGCCGTACGCGTTCTCCGCCGCGCAGCCATCCGTGCGCGGACCCGCGCCGCGTCGCGGCGAGCACAACGCCGAGGCGCTGGCGGACTGGCTCGGAATGGACGAGACCGCCATCGCCGCACTCGTGCAGGCGGGCGTCCTGCTGACGGGCTGAGGCGATGCGCGCTTTGGCCCGCGGTCTCAGGCCGCCTCGCGCAGGACGGCGCACAGGCGCGCGACCGCCGAGGTGAACGCGTGCCCCGGCGGGGTCGCGTACCCGACCACGAGACCGGGGTCGGGCCGCTGCGGCCCGCAGGCGAATCCGGCCAGCCCGGTCAGGGACAGCCCGTGCCGGGCGCCCTCGGCGATCACAGCCTCCTCGTCGGTTCCCGGAGGGAGCGTCACCAGTGCGTGCAGCCCGGCCGCGATCCCCGTCACGTGCACCTGCGGCGCGCGGCGGGCCAGCTCGGCGACGAGCCGGTCGCGGCGCTGCCGGTAGCCGAGCCGCGCCCGCCGCACCTGGCGGTCGTATCCGCCGGAGCTGATGAACTCGGCCAGCGTGAGCTGCTCGATGCTGCTGGACATGCGCTCGGTCGTGGACTTGGCGTCCACCACGTCGTCGACCAGCCTGGCCGGGAGCACCAGCCACCCGAGACGCAGGCCAGGGGCAAGGCTCTTGCTCGCCGTGCCCGCGTAGGCGACGTGCTCGTGCGCGAGCGACTGCAGCGCGCCGACCGCCTGCCGGTCGTAGCGGAACTCCCCGTCGTAGTCGTCCTCGATCACCAGGGCTCCGGTCGCGGCCGCCCAGTCCACGACCTCACGCCGGCGGCGCGGATGCAGGGCCATGCCGAGCGGGAACTGATGGGCCGGCGTGACCAGGACGGCGCCCTCGTCGGTGAGCTCGCTGGTGACTGCCCCGCCCGCGTCGACCGCGAGCGGGCTCAGCTGCAGGCCGTGGCCGGAGGCGATCTCCCGGTGCACCCCGATGCCGAACCCCTCGACCGCCAGGCGGCTTACGCCCGCGGCCCGGAGCACCAGGCACAGCAGCCCGAGGGCCTGCGCGTACCCGGCGCAGACCACGACCCGGTCCGGGGTGACCGCGACGCCGCGGGCCCGCGACAGGTACCCGGCCAGCGCCGTGCGCAGGGGCTCAAGACCGCGCGGATCGGCGTAGCCCAGGTCACTGGCGGGAGCGCTGAGCAGTGCCCGGCGCGCGGCCGCCAGCCACGCGCTGCGCGGGAACGCCGACAGGTCCGGCACGCCCGGCCGCAGGTCGTACCGGGTCACCGGCGGCTGTGCCGCGGGCCGGGGCCTGGCCGCGCCCGGCGGCGGCTCGGTCCGCTCGGCGACCCACGTCCCCGACCCGTGCCTGGCCGCGAGCCAGCCCTCAGCGACAAGCTGCCCGTAGGCATCGACGACCGTGTTCCTGGCGACGCCGAGGTCGAGCGCAAGGGCGCGCGAGGCCGGCAGCGCCGTCCCCGGTGCCAGCCGCCCGCTGCGGATCGCATCCCGCAGGGCCGACTCAAGACCAGCCCGGACCCTGGTGCCGCGCACGTCCACGTGCAGGTCGAGACCGGCCGAAGTGGCCCACGTTTCCTTCATGGAAGTGGATCCTAACTCTGCGCCTCTTGTTGTCTAGCATCACAGTATCGACCAACCGAGGAGGACCTTCCGATGACTGTTGACCAGGCCGCCTGCACGATCCCGGTGCGGCTTGACTTCGATGCCCACGCCAGCGACTTCGCCCGCGCGATGGGGCACCTCGACCGGGCCGCGACCAAGGAACTGGACCGGGCCGGCATCGACCCGGCACTGCGCGAGCTCATCCGCATCCGGGCCTCGCAGCTCAACGGCTGCGCGTACTGCATCGACATGCACACCAAGGACGCGC